>DASWNK010000055.1:0-15341 GCA_036399275.1 Bacteroidia bacterium
CGGAAGAAAATTACCTGGAGTGTTTGCAAATTTACAAAGACACCTATGGCGAAACCAGCGATAAGTACGGTCTTTACCTGGGAGGATTGGCGGGCACTTACCGAAAAATGAAGCGGTATGATGAAGCCATTGAACTGACGAAGAAATCACTGGAGATCATTAAAAATAAATTGGGGGAGCATCATTACGATTATATCGAAACGAATTATAACCTCGCGGAGACTTACCGGGAATCGGGGAATTATAAAGATGCCGAAGCTCATTACCTGGCTTCCATCAAAGGGTATTTATTCCTGATCGAAAAGTACTTTCCCGCTTTGAGTGAAAAGGAGAAGACTTCCTTTTATTACACCGTCTCAAATGCCTTTGAAACATATAATTCCTTTGTGATTCAACAGCAGCTTGAATTTCCGAAAGAGAATCATGATGCCTTGATTGCGCAGATGTATGATAACCAGATGGTGATCAAATCGCTTTTATTGAAAGAAACAGGGAAGATCAAGATTCAGGTAGCAGCGAGCGGTGATTTGCAATTGAAAAAGGATTATGAAGAATTACTTAAAATGCGGGAGACGATCGTTCAGCAATACCGGCTGAGTGTTGACGATCTGGTAGAGATTGGTATCGACCTTCCGAAAATGGAAAAAGAGGCGAATGAGCTGGAACAAAAGATCACGGCGGCATCTAACATCTCCGTTAAAAAGGAAGAGAAAAGCAGATCCTGGAAAGAAATTCAATCGAAACTAAAAACCGATGAAGTAGTGGTGGAGATCATTCGCACAGATTATTATACAAAAGGAAACTGGACCGATTCGGTTTATTACTGTGCCCTGGTGATCAATAAAACCTGCAGCGTTCCCAAATTGGTGTTGATCAAGAACGGAAACGACCTGGAGAATAAAGTCGCTTTAAAATACAGGGAACAGATCAAAGCTAAAAGCAATGATGAACTTTCATATGCTGCCCTATGGAAGCCTTTGAAGGAGTCGTTGGGAAATCCGGGAAAGATCTATTTCTCGCCGGATGGAGTGTATCAGCAAATGAATATGTACACCTTGCGAAACCCTGAAACAAAAAAGTACCTGATTGAAGAAAGCGATATTGTATTAATTACCAATTCTTCGGATCTGCTTCAGCCGGCTGCTGCTGCAGGGTCAAAAACTGCCGAGATTTTCTCCTACCCCGATTACGATTTTATTGCAGGCACTACAGAAGTAGCATCGAACGAACCACTTTCCCGCTATGGCTTTATGAATTTGCCGGAACTTCCCGGAACCAAGCTGGAGGCGGATTCCATTACAAAAATCCTGCGTTCGAAGAGCTGGAAAGTAAATGAGCATCTTCAGGCGGAAGCAACAGAAGATGCGATCAAGAAGGTTAAAAGCCCTCAGATCCTGCACATTGCCACACATGGTTTCTTTTTGAAAGATGTGGACGAAAATGCGAGCGATGTAATAGGGATGCAATCTGAAATTGCAAAGCAGAACCCCCTTCTTCGATCAGGATTGATGCTTGCGGGCGCAGGCGCGATTGCCCGTGATTCCATGGTAGACAATACAACAGAAGATGGCATCTTAACTGCTTATGAAGCGGCCGGGCTTGATCTTTCGCAAACCGACCTGGTAGTGCTTTCTGCCTGCGAAACAGGCTTGGGGGAAGTGCATAACGGGCAAGGCGTGTACGGGCTGCAAAGGGCTTTCATGGTGGCAGGAACCAAATCCGTGATCATGAGCTTATGGGTGGTAGACGACTTTGCAACGCAGGAGCTGATGGGCAATTTTTATCGTGAATGGCTGAAGGACCCTTCATCGCAAAACAGGCAAAAAGCCTTCAGAGCTGCTCAGCTCAAATTAAAGGAAAGATTTCCCGATCCATACTTTTGGGGCGCTTTTATAATGGTTGGAAAATAATCCCTGCTTTAAATCGTTATCTTTGTCCTTATTAAATAATCTGTCTATATTATCAATATGAGTAAAGTTTTTTTAACTGGTCCGGATGGCTTGCTGGGAAGTAATATTGTAAGAGAGTTGCTGAACAGGAAATACGAAGTACGCGTTATGTTATTCCACCAACGTGAGCCTATTACCCTTGCCGGACTTCCAATCGAAATTGTTTACGGAAATATCAGCAACAAAGAAGAATTAATCGAGCTTTCGAAAGGCTGCGATTATTTTATTAATGTGGCAGCGATAACAGATATGTGGCCTTCTCGTGGTGAAATTTATTTTAAGATCAATGTGAACGGTGCTGAAAATGTGATTGAAGCGGCTTTGCATAATAAAGTAAAACGACTGGTACATGTTGGAAGCGCAAGCTCATTCGGTTACGGGACGCTTGAACATCCTGGCGATGAAACATGTCCTTTCAAATCGGGAAAGTATAAAGTGGATTATATCGACAGCAAAAGAGAAGGACAATTGAAAGTGCAGGAAGCGGTAGCGAAGCGGGGATTGAATGCAGTAGTTGTTTGCCCCACATTCATGATCGGGCCTTTTGATTCCAAGCCGAGCTCAGGAACAATGATCATTGCACTGGCCGAAGGAAAAGTTCCGGCTTTTTCGTCCGGCGGAAAAAACTGGGTGTATGTAAAAGATGTTGCTATGGGTGTTTGCAATGCCATGACGATGGGAAGAGCAGGAGAAGCCTACATACTGGGTGGAGAAAATATGACTTACGTGGTTGCAATGAAGCGGATCGCTGCCGCATTGGATCAAAAGAAAGTTCCCAAGTTTATCGTTCCAAATGTTATTTTAAAACTTGCCGGATTGTATGGAAGCATCAGTTCAGCCATTACTCATAAAGCGCCAAAGCTAACCATCAACCTTGCACAGATTGCTTGCGACGGGCATTATTTCAGTCCGCAAAAAGCGATTGATGAATTAAAGATGCCTCAAACTCCTATAGAAGTGGGTGTAAAGGAAGCCAAGGAATGGTTTATAGAGAACGGCTATCTGAAAAAAAACTAAGCGCTTTTTCCGGAATTCTTTACGATCATCACACTGCCTTTCCAATCGGGAAGCTCAATTAAGCTCTCTGGAATAGTGGGCATAAACTCGTCCAGCGCTTTCTTTATTCCTTCCCAGGTATGATTGTAATCATGAACCATGATCACACCACCGGCTGAAAGCTTGGGATAAAAAAACTTTAGTCCTTCAATGGTTGGTAAATAAAGATCAGCATCCAGGTAAACAAAAGCGAAAGTGGTATTATCCAAACCTTTTGCTGTTGAAGGGAAATAGCCGGGATAGTATATTGCTTTCTCTCCGCCATCAACATATTTTTTAACTGTTTCCAGGTCGGTATCCGAAAAATTTGTTGTTGAATATTCTCCGCCTTGTTTGTTTTCATGCTTCAGGTCCGCTTCTTTGAAACCTTCAAACGTATCGAATAAATGCAGCTTGCGGGCAGGATCCATTGCATGAATGATTTTCGCGGTTTCCCCTTTGTGAACACCCAGCTCGGCGAAATCCCCTTGTATGTTTTCTCTCTTTAAGCGCTCAATCTGAAACCACATGCTGAAGAAACGGATCTTATCGTAATAGCTGTGCTCAAGTGTTTTCAGACTTTCGGAAACAAGTTTGTTCTTTACGGCATTCTCCCACTTATAGGGCTTGTAAAGCTTGTAGGTCCAGAAAGTTTCCAGGTATTTATACGCAATGATTGCAACAGCCAGAATTAAAACACCCGAAACAATATTGAAAATTAAATTCATCCGCTTAAAACATAGTATTGAAATATACTACGTGAAAATACTATTAATTATGAATGATCTGTAGATAGCCCGGATATGTTTTACCGTTCTGTAAGGTCAACACATAATAATACGTTCCATCCGAAACGTTGGCTGGATTCCAGTCGTTGCCATAGTTTTCCTTTTCATACACACTTGTTCCCCAACGATCAAATATTTTTAAATTATTGCTGCCGAAATACTCAAGGTATTTAAAATAAAGAATTTCATTTTGGTTATCACCGTTCGGTGTGATCACATTCGGCAGAATAATTTCTGCGGGTATCACCGTAATATTCTGACAAATTGTATCAGAACATCCATCGGAAGTTTGCATGGCCAGGCAGACAGAATACGTTCCGGGAATAGCATAGCTGTGGACAGGGTTTTGAGTAAAAGCGTATGTTCCATCGCCAAAATCCCAGAGCCATGAATTGGCGGTCCCTCCGTAAACAGAAGTATTGTCGGTAAAGCTGAGCAATGAATTTATGATCACCGGTTGAGGCGTTGAAGAGAAGCCCGCAACAGGCAAAGGGTCCGTATTAACTGTTAATGTAATTGTATCGGAATTACAGCCGTTGTTAATGGCCATGATGGAATAGGTTGTTGCAGACACCGTTGTGCTGGTGTTAGTAAGTGTTTGGCTAATGCTGGTTCCGGTTCCACTGGTTCCGTTTCCACTCCAGTTGACAGTGCTTGTGCCAATACAAGGTGTTAAGGTCGCGTTAAAGCTTTCTCCCGAGCAGATGATGATAGGATTGGGAGATGCAATTACTTCCGGAACCTCCTTAATGGTGATCGTTTTAGGAGGGGTTCCAAGTATAATATTTCCGCAGGCATCTACTACTGTGGGAGGCGGAACAGATAAAACGGAGATGGTATCGCAGGTCCAGGGACAAGAAGGAATGGTTAAGCTTAATGCCTTGGTCGTAGTTCCGAAGGAGCATCCAGTAGCAACGCCCGCTGTAATGGAGCCTGTCATCCAAGGGTGTGTGATCGTATAAGGCGGAACTCCGTAGCGTATAAATATTGTTCCGGTTAGTGTGCATACATCCGAACAGATGGTATTGGGCGTGACATTCCATAGCGATCCATACCCTTCCACGGTACGGCCTTCCACATAAGCGCTAAAAGGATAACCGGAAAGAGGATCGTGGTAGAGATAGGTTGTGTTGCAGCCTGTGCCGGGTCCAGTTCGTGAAATGTGCATGGATAAATAAAATGTTTGCGCCGTACAGGATTGCGGTTTGCAGCAAAGTAAAGGGCTTCGTAAATCATACGCTGTTAAATATGCCGTACCGGCAGTGGCTCCCGCAGTACCTGTAACAGTAAAAGAGGTGGAGGAGTTGCAGCTGGTGCGAAAATACATAGCGCCCTGACTCATTGTTGCGGTAGTAAATGGATTTGCATAATAGCTACCACTCACGAAAAATCCTGTTACAGAGATTTGTGCCGGAATGGTTACTAAAATACTATCCGAATCACTTGCAGGTGCAATGCAGGATGCTATTAATCCAGCGGACCAGGTACTGGTTGGTCCTGTTACCAGCGGATCGATCGTGACAGGATAAATGCGTGAAGGATCATTCAGCCATGAATCAGGAACAATGATCTTTATTTTTTGAATGCCATTTTCAATCGCTAATTGATAAGCAGCCATGGTATAATTATTATTTGCATCATAACACAAGGCACCTCTTATGCTTCCAATTTCTTTACCAGATGATAAAACAGAAAGCGCTCCTATCCAGCCTTTTTTATCCTGGCGACCGAAGTTGAGATCCGGCTGAACCTCGTTCCCTGCAGGAAGTAGCAGTTCTTCTTCTATTGTAAGATCACTGGCTGAGAGAACAGGGTGAGCAAGAACATAATTGTATTTTACACTGTTGAAACGGAATTCAAATGTTTTATCAATACCAGGTAGAACATCTTTCATGAGCGCGTTTTTTCCATCCTGTTGTAATGCCCTTGCGATTATTTGTTGTCCGTTTATTTTTACAGAGGAGGAATAAGTAAGAGAAGAGCCGTTCGGATTTGTTATTTCAACGGCGCCGTTTGGTAAGATACTGACAGGATTAGGTTGTGCTGCAGCCGTCAAGCCTTTTGAAGAGATTACCGGAACAATATTCACCGGAACAAGCATTCCATTCGGATTATAATAATTGACAGGTTCTTTGCTGTAATGAATAATAGTGCGGCCATCGGGTGTTAGAAAAGTGCTGGAAAATTCTTTGCGCTCCGTTTCTTTTTCTTTCCAGTCCGACCGATCAGCAAGAATATCGCGCTCGCCTTCGGGGTTTAGGTTGGCAAGTCGGGAATTTTGGGATTGGGATTGAAAGCTGATCATAGCAAAAAGCATCAGCATATAAAGAGAGCCTAAACGATTTTTAACTAGTAGCATGATCTGAAATTTTATTCATAACAAATTTATAAAATTCCGCGAGAAAAGCAAGGAGATAAGAAGGAATATCCCGCGCTGGAGATCTTAATCCATTTGCAGGCTGACAGATAATGAATCGGGCAAACTCAAAAAAATTCATACATTTGAAATTGTTGGCGAGCATCCTAAAATTGTAAAGCAATACATGCAATTGAAAATCAGTATAAAATATTTTTTCTGTGTTCTCCTGTTTATCGGGAGCAATAGTTGCTTTTCGCAAAATCCGGTGATTGATTCGCTTTCACTGCTGCTTAAAACCACGAAGGATGATACCACCAAAATAAAAGCCTATAACGATCTTTTTTTAGAATACGAGTTTACGGATGATGAAAAAGCCCGCGAAAATTTAGCATATGCTTTGGCCTTGGCTTTAAAGAATCCCAATAAACAATTTCTCGCCGATACCTATACCATGATGGGCTATTTTGCGGAAGACAAAGGTGACTTCCCGGGAGCGCTTGCCAATTATTTTAAATCCTTACAGACAAGCGAAAAAATTGCTGATAAAAAAGGCGAGGCGATTGCTTTGAATAATATCGGTGTGGTGTATTATGAACAGGGGAATTATCCGGAGGCCTTAAAAAAACACTTTGCATCATTAAGTATCAGGGAAGCGATGGAGTTGGAGCATCCCGGCAATCCTGCCAACAGAAAAAGCATGGCGTCTTCGTATGCGAATATTGGAAACATCTACTATGAACAGGGGAATTATCCGGAAGCCTTAAAAAACCAAAGCGCGGCCTTAAAAATAAGGGAAGAGCTCAACGATAAGGCAAACGTGGCCAGCATTTACCATAACATCGGCAATATCTATTGTTCTCAGAACAATTATCCGGAGGCCTTAAAAAGGTATTATGCCGCATTAAAGATCAATGAATTGATCGTAAATAAAAATTGGTTGTGGAAGAACTACGACGCGATCGGGCTTGTTTATTACTGTCAGGAGAATTATTCAGAAGCCCTTAAAAACTATATGGCAGCTCTGGCAATTGAAGAAGAAGTGGACGATAATTTTGGAATTGCTCTTTCAAACGCCCATATTGGGGGCCTTCTAGCCAAACAAAGAAAATATGCTGATGCACGCGGCCATTTTCTAAAGGCAAAAGAAATAGCTTTTGAAATCGGCGCAAAGCATTGTTTATCGCTAACCTATTTTGGTTTGGCTCATGTGGATAGTGCCACAGGAAACTTCAGAGGAGCTTATGAAAATCATAAAAAGTTTATTCTTTATCGTGACAGTCTTAATAATGAAGAGTCGCGCAACAAAACAATTCAAAGTCAGATGACCTATGACTTTGAAAAGAAAGAAGCAGTTGCTGCAGCAGAACATAAAAAGGAATTAGAGAGCCAGGAAGTTATTGCCGAAGAGAAAAACAGAAAGCAGCGTTTGGTAATTGCCTTTGTGGGCGGGGGCTTGCTCCTGGTAGTGATTTTCGCCGCATTTATTTTCCGGTCGCTGCAAATCACGCGTAAGCAAAAGAACATCATTGAGGAGCAAAAGCAGTTGGTGGAAACACAGAAAGAAGAAGTGGAAGGCCAGAAAATATTGGTGGAAGAAAAGCAAAAAGAAATTATTGATAGTATCATGTATGCCCGGAGAATACAACGATCCTTATTGCCCACAGATAAGTACATTGAAAAGACTTTGTCGAGGTTAAAGAAGCCATAGTATTGCTCTCCGGCCACCTACAACTCAACCCCCGTTTTCAACAGTTCAGCCATTTTGGTCTTTCCCACCTTCCAGGTTCGCTGTATCATTGCACAAAATATATCATACAGATGAAAAGAATCTATTTATTCGTTATGCTGTCGCTTCTCTCCACCTATACAGCGCAGGCACAAAACCCAACTCAACCAATCAAAGGAACTGTGATCGACAAACAATCACAAGCTTCCATTCCGGGTGTAAACATCATTATCATCGCTTCTGATCCGCTAAAAGGCGCTGTGACGGATATGGACGGGCATTTTAAAATTGCGGATGTTGCGCCGGGGCGTTACGATTTAAAAGTATCGTACACCGGGTATAAAGAACTGGTGCTTCCCAATGTGTTAGTAACAGCAGGAAAAGAAGTGGCAATTGACATCGCCTTGGAAGAAAATGTAAATTCTTTACAGGAGGTGGTCGTTTCCGGAACAAAAAAAAATGAAACGAATAATGAGATGACCAGCGTGAGCGGACGTTCCTTTTCAATGGAAGAAGTGAACCGTTATGCCGGTGGCCGCTCCGATCCATCACGCCTGGCGGCGAACTTTGCCGGCGTGAGCTCTCCGGATGATTCCCGCAACGACATTGTGATCCGAGGGAATTCTCCAACCGGTGTTCTGTGGCGCATCGAAGGATTGAACATTCCGAACCCCAACCACTTTTCAACCGTTGGAACTACCGGCGGACCGGTAAGTGCGATCAATACGAATGTTCTTAAAAATTCTGATTTCTTCACGTCTGCTTTTCCTTCCGAATACGGAAATGCAAATGCCGGTGTTTTTGATCTGGGTTTCAGAAATGGAAATTCCGATAAGCGTGAGCACACCATACAATTTGGCGCGCTCACCGGTTTGGAAGCAATGACCGAAGGGCCCATCAATAAAGAAAAAGGATCATCGTACCTGTTTGCTTACCGATATTCTTTTACAGGATTCGCACAAGCATTGGGAATTCCGGTGGGCACAACAGCCACACCATTTTACCAGGATCTTTCTTTTAAAATAAACAGTGGCAATACAAAAGCCGGCCGGTTCACCTTGTTTGGCGTAGGCGGAAAAAGTAAGATTGAATTTCTGCATAACAAAATCGATAGCACCGACCTGTTTGCCGATCCTACCAAAGACAGTTATTTCACCAGCGACATTGGTTTGGCAGGAGTAAAGCATTTTATACGAGTGAATGCCAAATCGTATATGAACACAGTGATCGGCGCTACGTATGCCGCTTCCGTTTATGATCTTGATACGATTTCCAAATCAGACGAGACGACTGCACGCATCATGGAAAACCAGGCGAAACAAATCCGTTATTCGCTTAACACCTCCTTCAATTCAAAGATCAATTCCAAGCTGTTCGTTAAGATTGGCGCTATCGCGGAAGTGATCAACCTGGAATTGTTTTACCGTGTGAAAGAAAAAAATTCGAGCTGGAACCAGATCTGGGATTACAATGATTATACGTCCCTCATCCAGGGATATGTGCATGCAAAGTACAGCTTCAATGATAAATTAACATTGAACCTTGGCGCACACAGTCAATGGCTCACGCTGAATAATTCATTTTCTGTTGAGCCGCGTGCCGGCTTGAAATACCAGGTGAATGAAAAAAATTCCTTCAGCGTTGGTTATGGAATGCACAGCCAGATGCAGCCAACAGATGTATACTTTTACAGAGAGCTGCAAGCTGATGGCAGTTACGATCAATCCAATAAGGATTTGAATTTTACACGCAGCCAGCATTTTGTTTTAGGTTATGATGTATTGCCGGCAAAAGACTGGCGGGTAAAAGTGGAAACCTATTATCAGCTCTTATCAGGTATCCCTGTTACACAAACGCCGGGTAGTTTTTCCATGCTGAATTCCGGAGCAAGCTTTAATCCTACCGAACAAGGCTATTTAAATAATAAAGGAACCGGAACAAACTATGGCGTGGAACTGACCATCGAAAAGTTTTTCAGCAGAGGGTATTATGGATTGATCACCGGAACGCTGTATGAATCGAAATACAAAGGCAGCGATGGCGTGGAGCGTAACACGGCGTTTAACGGAAAGTATGTATACAATGTATTGATCGGAAAAGAATTCAAGATCGGAAAGCAGAAACGCAACTCATTTACCATCGACGTGAAAATGACACAAGCGGGTGGAAGATATTATACTCCGGTAGATCTGGCGGCATCACAGGCAGCACAACAACAAGTATTAAAGAGCGATGAATACGCCTTTTCGGAACGCAACCCTGATTTCTTTCGTTTGGATGTGAAAACAGGATTCACCCTGAACAGCAAAAAGCGCAAGCTATCACAGTCATTGTTCTTTGATATTCAAAACGTGACCAATAATAAAAACGTTTTTGCGCAGCGTTACAACCCCTTGACGAACCAAATGAATACCGCTTATCAAATCGGGTTCTTCCCGAACTTTGTTTACAAGGTGCAGTTTTAAAATAAAGCAGCCCATTTAAAAATTAGTATTTTTAACCCATGCGCAGAAAGAAGAGCAGATTTATATATATGGTGTTGGCGGGGATCGCCATTACCCTTCTGTTGGATGCTATTGTGCCTTTTCCGAAACACCTTCATCCCCGCAGCTACGATTTCCTCATTTCCATTTTAATCACCGTGGTTGTATGGGAAGGAAACCTTCGTATAGATAATATCCTGAATGAACGCATTCCATGGCTGGAACATCCGGGGAAACGACTGCTGGCCCATTTGCCGCTTGGACTTGTTTTCAGCATACTCGCTATTTACCTGCCCTTGTTTGTTTATAACATCTTTGTCTGTCAGGTTCCCGAACCACACATGAAATCCATGATGTTGTCTTCCATCGTGATCGGAATGCTGATCACAGTGATCATTCTTTCCATCGAAATCAGCACACAGTTTTTTAAACAGTGGAAACAATCCCTTACTGAAGTAGAGAAATACAAAACAGAAAGTGTGCAGGCGCAATTGCAGAATCTGAAGAACCAGATCAACCCTCATTTTTTGTTCAACAACATGAGTGTGCTTTCCTCATTGGTTTACAAGGATCAGGACAAAGCAGTTGATTTCATTAATCAGTTGTCGAAAGTATACCGTTACCTGCTGGACAATCACAGTAACGAGCTGGTGACCCTGGAAAGCGAGTTGGCTTTTATTAAATCCTATATTTATTTGCTTCAGATCCGTTTCGATAAAAATATTATTTTCCACATGGTCATTCTGCCCGATGATCATGCATTGCTGATTCCACCCATGTCCTTGCAAATGCTCATCGAAAATGCGATCAAGCACAATGAAGTTTCTTCAGAGCAGGCATTGGTCATTTCCATAGAATCCGATGGGAAAGAACTGATGGTCAGCAATAACCTGCAGTTACGCAGCAATGCCGAAGCAGGCTCTAAAACCGGCTTACAGAATATCAAAGCCAGGTATAAGCATTTCAGTTCCCGTGAAATAGAAGTCATTAAAAATGCGGAATCCTTTACTGTAAAAATCCCTTTATTAAATCACCAATGAAAGCGATCATCATAGAAGACGAAAAACTATCGGCGGAACACCTGGAGCTTTTATTAAAAAAGATCGATTCAGGAATTGAGATCATCGCAACTGTCGACTCGGTGAAGAAGAGCCTGGAGCTGCTGAACAGTGGCGTAAAGGCCGATCTTTTGTTTGTGGATGTTCACCTGGCCGATGGATTAAGCTTTGAAATATTTTCCAAGATGGCCATCGACACACCGGTGATCTTTACCACAGCTTATGATGAATATGCGATAAAAGCTTTTAAGCTGAACAGCGTTGATTATTTATTGAAGCCGATTGGCCTGGAGGATCTGAAAGCGGCGGTGGAGAAATTTAAAAAGCTTCAAAGCAACTATTCTGCAAGCATAGTGCAGAACATAGCGAATGCCTATCAACAAGTAAATAAACAATATAAAAACCGTTTCATGGTGAAGATGGGCGATTCCATTGCTTCCGTGAAAACAGAAGAGATCAGCCATTTTATTTCGGAAGACGGTTTGGTGCTCTTAGCAACAGTTACCGGAAAGCGCTATACCATCGATTATACATTGGATAACCTCGAATCGTTGATTCAACCGGATACATTTTTCAGGATCAACCGCAAAGTGATCATTCATATCAACAGCATACAAAAAGTAGGCTCTTATTTTAACAGCCGACTGAAACTCAATTCAGCGGCTCTAACAGATGAAGACGGAATTGTAAGCCGGGAGCGCGTGAATGATTTTAAAAAGTGGCTGGATAAATAACAATTCCTTTTACATCTATTTACGAATCAATCGGTCACCTTGCTGGTGATTCCGGCACCACAACTATTTCGATCCAATCCGCCGAAGTTTTTAAGAATCTAAAAACCTTAGTGGACTCCCTTGGTGGAGATTCTTTAATAATACAGGAACATTCTGAGTCTACTGAAGGATATTCTGAGTCAACTGGCGGAGTATTTCAGTGACCTGACGGAGTGTTTTAGTCACCTGACGGAGTGTTTTTATCGCCATCCCCTGCGTTTGAATGACCTGACGGAGCGTTTTTGTGGCCCTGCGACTTCGCCTGATTTTTCAGAAAAGCGTTTTCTTCACCTGACGGAGAGTTTTACTTAGCTGACGGAGCGTTTTAGTGAATGACGGAGCGTTTGAATGACCTGACGGAGGTTTTTTAGGGCCGTACGCTCTCGCCAGTTTTTTCAGAAAAGCGTTTTAGTCACCTGACGGAATGTTTTACTGACTTGACGGAACGTTTTACTGAGCTGACGGAGCGTTTTTTTCATTTTAATTTCAGTTTTGGTCACTAAAACGCTCCGTCAGGTGACCCAGCGGAGGTTTTTTATGGCCTAACGGATCTCTCAACTGTCCGCACGAAGCCCTGTAAACCCCTGAAATAGGCAATTGTTGATTTAGCGAAGCTTTTTTGTGGACGTTTATGTCCCATTATTGATTTCCCGGCTGCCTTATGCTTAAAAACCATGGAATTAATTGTCATGGAGGGTGGAGATTGTCCGGAAAAGTATGGATGTTTTGGTCGATATTGCGGGTGGATTTAATTTTACAGAAAAAAATAAGGCGTCATGTTATGACGGGTGTCCATCCAAAGATGGGACGGTTGGCGTCATAGCGTGACGGGTATAAACTAGTTATACGCAAGCTGGCAAGATGAACTAAATACTTCGACATTGACGACATTTAAAATATTTTCACTTTACATAATTCTGTTTTTTATAGAATTCGTAATAATAATTGGGACAATTATTTTATTGCAATATTTAAGCATAATTATCGACTTCGGGGACAGTGGACGAAATTTCATCAGATACGGCTCGAAAATATTTCTTGTTTTTGTAAACGTTGTATGGACATTACGACTGTTTGAAGGAAATAAAACGACTAAAATTGCTTTGGGAATATTTTCCGGATTCTTGCATTTAGCTCTGCTTTTTGCAATTATTCATTGGTATGGCGACCTTCTTAATAAACGCCTTGTCTTGACCATTGTGTTGACATTTTTAGTGCAATACATTTATTGGGAAATCATAAGACAATTTAAAGTATTAAAATATCGTACGAATTAGTTGTATGTATCGACTATAGGGAATGCTGTGTGGCCAGCAAGCGTATAACAGCGCACTGGAGCAATAGCGGGTTCCTGCGAATATCAAGTTTATTTCATTAAATTTATCTTGTGCGTACAGACAGTTCAATTTTTCAAAACCGCTACTGCGCCAGTGCGCAAACCGTTATAGGGCATTTAAAAGACAACCAATTGACAGACCAAATCAATAAAATATTATTAGACCTAATTGGACTTCCATTAACTCGGACGACAAGAGCCGCGAATATGGAATGCCTAAAATTCGGGACAGTTTACCGCGCAGACAAAGACGGAAAAGATTATAACGTTGGGGAATTTGCACTTCATTTGCAATGCCCATGGCGTATGACAAATGAAAATGAAATTATTGTTGGCAGTAACGACCTTTATGAACAAGCGGACGAGCAGGCGGAATATGACGAAAATTTTAATTGGGAGAAACTCAATTCAAACTTGAGAGATGTAAAACTTGACAAGTTTATTAATGAAAACAAACTTTCAATTATTTCCGCCACCGCAGACAAATTTGGCGGGCTTGATATAGGTTTTGACAAAAATGTTAAGCTGACAGTGTTCCCAAACATTTCAAGTAAAGCAGACAATGAATACTGGCGAATAATTGACTTCAGAGATGAAAAATCAAAACATTTAGAAAGTCGGTCAACTGGTTTTGAAATTGATTAACTAAAAAAATGAGAGCAGAAAAAATTCGAGGACATAGAAGAAGACAAAGGCGAATAGAAAATTGGAGATTAGAAAATCTTAATTTTAATTTAGAACGGCTAAAAAAATATAAAAGGGAATATGTTGAAATTATTGTTCATCCTTGGTGCGATATTTCTTTAATCAAAAGCAAAATCCCACCTCCAAAGAGGCGTACTAAACAAATAACCCTAAGTGGGCTTCTTGACATTTATGAAAGTTGGAAAGTACAACTAGACAAACTTGGACAGCCATATTATTTAAAAATTTGGCTTTTTGAACCACGCTTTTCTGAATCACAAGTGGTTTGCGCAATTGGTGAAAAAATCGAATATTATGAAACTAATTTTTTTAAACCTACTCAATCTAAAGTATTAAAGCACGAAAATTACGGAGAATTAAACCGAAGACTTGAAGAATATAATTGGGACTATCGCTTAGACGAATTTCATTATGACAATGGTGAAGTCGGAAATCCCGAACAATATTCGACACCGAAAGATTATGAAGAAACTAAAAAGTGGTTCGCAAATTTGCTAAAAAAGTCACATAGAACAGAAATATTTGAAGAACCAATTGGCGACAGAGTTGAAGGATATTCTTGGAAACAAGGCGATTTATGGATAGGTGGAAAGAAATAAAACGCCCTATAACATTACCTTTGCGAATATGCCGGGTTTGTGCAAGTTGCAAATGCTTTTCAAAGGTGCGCTTCAACCTTCGCTAAAGCTAGGGAATAGCCTTCAAACATTTATTCGCAACGGTTAAAAAATTATATATAACAGAAATTATGAAAGCAACAATTACATCAATAGAATTGAAAGGGCCACTTAAGTTTTTCGCCTTATCATCGTCGGCCTTGAAAATTATTAAACAACTGAAGGCAACAAATTGCAAGGAATTTAAAAAACGCGGTGTTTGGACCAAGCATTACACGATGACTCTTTGGAACAATGAAAGTGAGCTTAAAGAATTTGCTAAAAGCGGGGCACATTTGGAGGCAATGAAAAAAAGTAAAAGTATGGCTAAGGAAATAAGAACAATAACCATTGAAACCGACACGCTCCCATCTTGGGACGAAGCCAAGAAGCTACTGGAAAAGGCTAAGGTTTATTCGTTTTAATGTTATTATAAAAAGCTTGGAAAAATTAAAACTCGCATCTTAAAAAAG
>DASWNK010000056.1:0-28080 GCA_036399275.1 Bacteroidia bacterium
AGCAGATATCCTTACCAACGAAAGCCAGGTGTTTGTAAAATCGTATGGCTTAGGAAGCCTAGCCACCACATCTTTCAGAGGCGCTGCCGCCAGTCATACCGCCGTGCTTTGGAATGGTTTTAACCTGCAAAGCCCAATGAACGGTTTGGTAGATGTGGCTTTGATTCCTGCAAGCTTTATGAGCGATGCGAAGATCCAATATGGCGGAGCGGGCGCATTATGGGGCACAGGCGCAGTAGGAGGGAGCATTCATCTGAATAATAGCGCCGTGTATAACAGAGGCCTTTCGGTAGCCACCAACACTTCTTTCGGAAGCTTTGGTGATCGACAGCAACAGTTGCAACTGGAAATCAGCAGGAAACGTTTTATTTCTTCGCTGAAGATCTTTAATCACGATGCAAAGAATGATTTCCCTTTCGTCAATACGGCCCAATACGGTAAGCCGGAACAAAAACAAAGCAATGCAGAATTGAAAGAATACGGACTCATGCAGGAGAATTATTTCCGGATCAACGCCCGTCAGAAAATAAATACCCGATTTTGGTACCAGTTCAACGACAGGAATATTCCGCCTTCCATGACCCAGAACATCAATGTGTCCAATCAAAAGGATGAGTTCTACCGGTTCACATCGGAATGGCAACGTGAAGGCGAAAAAGTGAATCTCCTGGTGCGTGCAGCTTATTTTGATGAAAACTTGTTTTATGTGGATACCATGATCGATCTTGATACCAAGAGCCGGACAAAAGTATTCATTGCAGAGGCGGAGAGCCGTTTCAGTCTGACAAAGTACGATCTCATCAACATTGGTGTCAATACCACTTACAGCGAAGCAATCACACTTGATTACATTACTAATCCGCATCAAAGCAGAGCCGCTGTTTTTGCAAGCTATAAGCTGCATACGCTGAATGATGCCTGGACAGCCATATTGAGCGCCCGGCAGGAATTTATGGAAGATAAATCCATACCATTTACGCCATCCATTGATGTAAAAGGACGGGTGCTGAAATACGTTTACCTGAAAGTAAATGCAGCAAGGCATTATCGCATTCCTACTTTCAATGATCTTTATTGGGCGCAAGGCGGTAATCCAAACCTGCAGGCGGAAAATGGCTGGAGCGAAGAAGCCGGGATTGAGCATCGCTTTTCTAAAAAGAGTATTTCATGGGAACTGGAAGCAACGGCTTTCAACCGCAACATTGATAATTGGATCATCTGGCTGCCGGATGATTATGGAACCTGGTCGCCCGAAAATGTTTTAAAGGTTTGGTCGAGAGGCTTGGAGTACAGAGCAAAGCTGAACATCAGCAAAAATAAATTCAGGTTACAAGTATCGGGTTTATACAATTATGTATTATCCACCAATGAAGAAGCTGCATCCGCAAACGATGCAACAGTTGGCAAACAGCTTATCTATGTACCGATACAGAATGCACAGGGCGCTCTTACGCTTACTTATGGAGGAACAGCAATAAGCTATACTCAGATTTATACGGGCTACCGCTATACCTTATCAGACAATACACGATACCTGAAGCCTTATACGGTAGGTAACCTGAGGCTTTCACAAACCATCTCCTTTGCCGATTCAAAGATCAGTTTTTACCTGCAGATCAATAATATATGGGGAGAGACTTACCAGGTATTGGCTTACCGTGCGATGCCACTGATGAGCTACCAACTGGGATTATCATTGCAATTCAATCATCCGAACAAAAAAGAACTACAACCCTAAACCGATAAACAAAAATGAAAATTACAAACAAGCAATATCCAACCTTAAAAAAACAAGTTATGCGTAACAACACAAAAAAAATTATTTATTTAAGCGCAATGGCGCTGACCATCACTATTTCAGGATGTAAGAAAGATGATCCGGAACCAGAAGCACCGGTTACGCCAGCAGGAACAACTTACAGCAACGGCGTGTTTGTTACCAACGAAGGCCCTTTCGGAAGCGGAACAGGAACCATCAGTTTTTACAGCAGAAGCAGCTCAAGTGTTTCCAATGATATTTTTGAAGCGAAGAATGGCTATCCCCTGGGCAATATTGTACAGTCGATGGAGATCTATAACAGCAAAGCTTACATTGTGGTGAACAATGCCGGTAAAGTGGAAATAGCCGACGGAAGCACATTTGCGAGCAGCGGAGCCATTACCGGATTCACTTATCCGCGTTATTTTTTAGGGATCAATTCGGGTAAAGGCTATGTTTCCGAATGGGGAGCGGGAGGAACAGCCGGCGCAATTAAAGTGATCGACTTAAGCAGCAAAACAATTACCGGAACCATTGTTACCGGAAAAGGAGCAGAAGGAATGGTATTGGCAGGAAACAAAGTGTATGTGACCTGCAGCGGTGGTTTCAGTAACGACAGTGTTGTTACGGTGATCAATTCAACCACCAATGCTGTAATCACTTCCATCAACGTAGGCGCAAATCCGAAAGGAATTAAAATGGATGCAAGCGGTAAGCTTTGGGTATTGTGCAGCGGAGAATACGATGCAACTTATACCTTCCTGCAAAAGCCGGCAAAACTGGTGCGAATAGATACAGCAACAAACGCAGTTGATTTAACAATGCCATTCGCATCAACCACTTCTCAACCATCCAGCCTGGTGATCAATAACGCGAAAACAATGTTATATTATTCTTATAGCGGTGCCGTGTATGCTCAATCGTATACCTCCTCTTCCCTGAGCGGATCAGCAACGATCAACAGGAACTTTTACGCATTAGGCCTTGACCCGGTAAACGATTATTTCTATGGTTCCGATGCAGTTGATTTCTCCAGCAATGGGAAAGTGATCCGCTACAACGCTTCAGCAATCGCTGTTGATAGTTTCACCGTGGGAGTGATTCCCGGTAATTTTTATTTCAAACAATAATGGATTTACAAGAGCGCATTAAAAAATCGCAGACACATATTTTTAAGGCAGTGTTTCCAAACACCACCAATCATTATGATACCTTGTTTGGAGGTACAGCCATGCACATGATGGATGAAGTGGCATTTATTACAGCCACACGTTTTAGCCGCATGAAAATGGTAACCGTATCGAGCGATAAGATCGACTTTAAGAAACCCATTCCTGGAGGAACAATTGTGGAGCTCATAGGAAAGGTGAGCTATTTAGGCAATACGAGCTTGAAAGTAAGAGTGGAGATTTTTGTGGAGCAGATGTATTCTGATGTCCGTGAAAAGGCGATCACCGGAGATTTTACTTTTGTAGCCATCGATGAAAACAAAAAGCCTTTGAAGATCATATGATGAAAGAGAAAGCATTATTCTGCTGGAGCGGAGGAAAAGACTCCGCTCTGGCTTTATATAAAGTACTACTGGACGACCGCCTTGAGATCGTTGCTTTGCTGACCACGGTTAATGCAAATTTTAAGCGCATTTCCATGCATGGCGTGCGGGAAGAGCTTTTGGAGCAGCAGGCAGAAGCCATCGGTTTGCCATTGATAAAAATGTATGTGCAGGAAGGAAGCAATGCTGAATATGAAAAGGAAATGGAAAGCCTGCTCCTGAAGTACAAGGAGCAAGGCATCACCAAAGTGATCTTCGGAGATATTTTCCTGGAAGATCTTCGTGCCTACCGCGAAAACAATCTTTCGAAGGTTGGCTTAACTGCGGAGTTTCCTCTCTGGAAGCAGGATACTTCAGCTTTGATAAAAGAATTTCTGCAATTGGGCTTCAGAACCATTACCTGTTGTGTGAATGATCTTTACCTGCAGGAAGAACAAGTAGGAGCGGAGATTGATGCGGCATTTATTGCAGCGCTTCCAGCCAATGTAGATCCTTGCGGTGAGAATGGTGAATACCATACGTTCTGTTACGAAGGTCCCATCTTTAAAACTCCTGTTAAATGGACCCTTGGCGAAAAAATATTCAGGCCGCTGGAACTAAAAACTACCGATTGTATTTCAGCTGTACCGGCCACTAAAGGCTTCTGGTTTTGCGACTTGCTGCCAGCCGGCTAAAAATGCTCCGCTTAATTAACATTAAGTCAATTTTTGTACATTTACCGGAATGGTATCGGGAGCAAAAAAAACAATCCTTCTTCTTCTTTTTTATAGCTGCTGCATCAATGCAATTGCGCAGCAATATAACTTCCGCAATTACAATGTGCAGGATGGACTGGCGCATTCCCAAATATCATCCATCATTCAGGACCATAAAGGCTATCTATGGTTTTCAACGTATGGCGGCGGCTTAAGTAAATTTGACGGGAAAACATTTACGACCTTTTCTGAAAAAGAAGGTTTGTCCAATAACATTGTCCGCCCCATTGTGGAGGACAAGAAAGGCAATCTCTGGCTCGGCACCATGGGGAATGGCGTGTGCAAGTTCGATGGAGAAATATTTACCACTTTAAAAGACAGCAGCACTACCATCAATGATAAGATCTATGCGCTGATGGTGGATAAAGCCGGAACCATTTGGTTCGGGGCGGATAACGGTGTGTACAGCTATGACGGAAAAAAGGTAAAACATTTTACGGAAAAGGACGGACTGCCGGAAGTGCCCGTGATGTGCATCTTTCAGGATAGCAAAGGCCTGATCTGGGTGGCATCCTGGGAAAAGGGGGTGTATTGTTTTAATGCCAACGAAGCCGAATCTCCTGATAAAACATCCTTGAAGCAGTTTACTGTAAAGGATGGATTAAGCTATCATACTTTAATGTCGGTCACAGAAGATACCAAAGGAAATATCTGGCTGGGCACTTTCAAAGGCGCGACTAAAATTGTGAAAGAAGCTGGCGGATGGAAATTCTCCAAATCATTTCATTCCGATGTGGACAGTAACCTGGTATATGCTGTGCTCGATGATAAAAAAGGAAATATCTGGTTCGGGACGCAAGGCAAGGGATTGATAAAATATGATCAGAAAAAGAACAGCTACACTAAAATAAATTCAACACGTGGTTTGCCGGGCGACATTGTATTGTGCATGATGCAGGACCGTGAAGGGAATATCTGGTTGAGTAACTGGGGGATGGGAGCTACCGAATTCCGCGATGAAAAATTTGTTCATTACATGCAAAAGGATGGATTACCATCGGATATGATCAATGGAGTGATAGGAAATAGCAAAGGACAATTGATCGTTAATACAGCAAAAGGCATTTGCAGCTTTGATCCGCTGACCAATAAAACAGAACTGCTTGATAAAGCGTTTGCAGGCATGGCAGCCACAACGGTTTGCCTTGATGATAAAGGCGTGCTATGGATCGGAAAAGAATATGAGCTATACCGTTATGAAAAAGGAAATTTAAAAAAGTATTCATCTGCCGATGGAATGAATGCCGTTCCGGTTTCCTGCATCAACACTGATAAAGACGGAAAGATCTGGATCGGCTCCTGGGGAAACGGCATCAGCAGTTTTGATGGAAAAAATTTTGTTAACTATCCGGTTGATCAAGGCATCCCTCCAAATGTATATACAACCTTCACCGATAGTAAAGGACGGCTGTGCGTTGGTTCATGGGATGAAGGACTGGCCATTGTTGATGGAAAAAGTATTCAGCGGTTTAAGAAAGCCGAGGGTCTGCCCAGCAATATGGTGATGAGCATTCTGGAAGATAAAGCCGGAAATCTTTGGCTGGGAACATTCGGTGGTGGTATTGTACGCTACGATGGAAAAAAATTCAAGGTTATTTCCAGCAAGGATGGATTGAGCGACGATGCAGTAGTAGCGATGGTACTGGACGATGATCAACATTTATTTATTGCGGGAACCAAAGGCCTGAACAAATTGGACCTGAAAGAATTTGAGAAAACCGGGAACTGTCATTTCCAATTCTATGGAAAGGCCGAAGGGTTTGCAGGCATTGAATGCACACGCAATTCGGCGTACAAGGATGAGAAAGGAGCCTTATGGTTCGGGACGAAGAAAGGCCTGACAAAATACACGGCTGCTGCCGATGTTCCAAACAGTGTTCTTCCGCAAACACATCTTAGCGCAATAAAATTATTCTTTGAGGATACCGACTGGTCGGCATTCAGTAAATCAAGAAATGCTGAGACCGGTTTGCCCGACGCCCTTATACTTCCTTATGATCAGAACCATTTGACTTTTTCATTCATAGCTGCCAGCACAACCGTTCCGGAAAAAATCCGGTTCAGATATAAAATGACCGGGGTGGACAAAGACTGGAGTCCTGCCACAGATAAAACCGAAGCAACGTATTCCGGCTTGGCCCCGGGTGTTTATCACTTCGAAGTGATTGCTTGCAACAACGAAGGACTTTGGGAAATGCAAAGTCTTGCCGGATTCGATTTTACCATAGAGCCTCCGTTCTGGAGACGGACCTGGTTTTACATCTTATGTTTTTCCATACTTATTGGCGCATCTGTTTTTTATACCAAATGGCAGACAAAAAAACTGGCGACAGAAAATAAGATCCTGGAAGGAAGAGTGGAGGAGCGGACAGCGGAAGTGTTAAAACAAAAAACGGAATTGCAGGTCGCCTACAATCAGATTGAGGAAAAAAATGAAATGGTGGAGCAGAAGAACCGCGACATCACCGATAGTATCAATTATGCGCAGCGCATCCAGAAAGCGATTCTTCCATTGGATGCTGAAATACAAAAATCACTTCCGCAATCATTTGTCTTGTTTAAGCCAAGAGATATTGTGAGTGGCGATTTTTATTGGTTCGCCGATTTAGTAAAAAAGGGAAATGCCACTTCATCCGGTTCCATCTTCGCATGCGTGGATTGCACAGGTCACGGTGTTCCCGGAGCTTTTATGAGCATGATCGGAAATTCATTGCTAAATGAAATTGTGTATGAGAAAAAGATTTACGAGCCAGCCAAGATCCTGGATTACTTAAATGAAGGTGTACGCTTGTCGCTGAAACAAAACCAGCAGGACAATAAAACACATGATGGAATGGACATCGCATTGATCAGTATTGATGGACTGGAACTGAACTATGCAGGGGCTCACCGCCCTTTGCTGCTTATCCGGAATGGAAAGCTCGAAGAAATAGTGGCCGATAAGTTTCCGATCGGCGGTATGCCTTCAGAAACAGAGCGCTCGTTTACCAATAATAAGATCGCTTTAATGCCTGGCGACAGCTTGTATATGTTCACCGATGGATTTGTGGATCAGTTTGGCGGGGAGAAAGGGAAAAAATTCATGACCAGGCGCTTCAAGGAATTGTTGTTAAGCATCCAGGATAAAACCATGCAGGAGCAGAGAATGTTATTGGATCAATGCATAGAAGACTGGAAAAGAAATACCGAGCAGGTGGATGATATACTGGTGATCGGAATTAAAATATAATTATATGAAAAGGCTTTTGTTGATTGCATGTGTTGTTTGCAGTGTAGCACCTTCGCTGGCGCAAGGATCGCTGGATTCTTTGAAAAAAGAGCTGGTAGTTGCGAAGCATGATTCAGTGCGTACAAAATTAAAATGTTTGATCGGAACAGAAGAATTTGTGGAGCGGGTTTCTTTTTGGGATTCGCTCATCGTTGACGCAAAAAAATGGAAGCTCCCTTCAACGGAAGCGCTGGCAAATCTCAACGTTGGCTACCTGTATCTTAACCAAGGCAAGAATGCAGAAGCGGAAGTCACATGGAAGGAAGCGATGCGAATCTCTGAAAAGAATAACAATTATGATATTGCTCCCGCCGCCGCCAATAACCTGGCCTATCTGTATGAGCAACAGGGCGCCATTCCGAAAGCATTGGATTTTTATTTCAAAAGCCTGGTATTCCTGGATCGTGCACACAACGAAAAAGACAAAGGCTCTATTTATAATAATCTCGCCAGCATTTATTTTTCTTTGGGTGATTTTGAAAAAACGTATGAGTACTCCGAAAAAAGCATAACGCTTCGTCAAAAGCTGAAGGACAGCGTGGACCTTGCCAAATCCCTGAATAACATGGGATACTATTTACAGGCACAGAAGGAGTATGCTCCAGCACTGGCGTATTACGAGAGAGCATTGCTTATTATAAAAAAGCTCGATCTTAAAGGTATCCTCCCGAATACGTATTATAACATCGGAACTATTTTAGCAGCTACCGGTAATCCCGTAAAAGCCCTGGAGAAGCTGGACGAAAGTCTGGAACTGTATCGTAAGAATGGAAATAAAATGGGGCAATCCAATTCCCTTGCAGCCATTGCAGAAATTGAAATGAAAGCGGGCAATTATGCCGGAGGAATAAAAAAGGCGGAGGAAGCGCTTGAGTTGGGAAAAGCATTGGGCTATCCTGATCCGATACGGCATGCTTCGAAAGTATTGTACGAAGGATACAAAGCAAGCGGGAACAAAGCAAAAGCGCTGGAGATGCATGAATTGTTTATTGTAATGAAGGACAGCATAGCGAAAGAAGAGAACCATAAGGCCAGTATTCAGAAACAAATGAAATACACCTTTGATAATCTGGCCGCTGCCGACAGTATTAAAAATGCAGAGAAGATAAAATTTGAGCAGCAGAAGCATGAGCAGGAAATACAACAGCAAAAAATGCTGAGTTACGGTGGCGTGATCGGTTTCCTGTTGATGCTGATGATTGCGGGCATCTCTTTCAGGGCCTTTAAGAATAAACAGAAGGCGAATATCATCATTGAAGAGCAGAAGCAAATAGTGGAAGAAAAACAAAAAGAGATCGTTGATAGTATCAATTACGCGAAGCGCATTCAGTATGCTATGCTCGCGCACGATGATCTTTTGAAGAAAAACCTGGGTGAGCATTTTGTCTTTTTTAATCCGAAAGCCATTGTAAGCGGCGATTTTTATTGGGCAACAAAAAAGGAAGACCGCTTTTACCTGGCCGTGTGTGATTCCACCGGGCATGGTGTTCCGGGGGCATTCATGAGTTTGTTGAATATTTCGTTTCTCAATGAAGCGATCACGGAAAAGAACATAACAGCTCCGAATGAGATTTTTGACCATGTGAGAAGACGCCTGATCGAAAAAGTTTCCCAGGACGGTGCGCAGGATGGAATGGATGGGATCCTCATTTGTTTTGAGAAAGGAAAGATCACGTATGCTGCAGCACATAATCCTCCCTTGATCATACAGGAGGGTGAGCTTCATGAATTAAAATATGATAAGATGCCGATTGGAAAAGGGGAGAAAGAGGCGCCGTTTAATCTTTACCACATCGATCATAAAAAAGGAGACCTGCTTTATTTTTATACCGATGGTTATGCCGATCAGTTTGGCGGGAAGAATGGAAAAAAATTCAAGTACAAGCAATTGCAACAGCTGATCCTTGCCAACAGTGGTAAACCGATGCAGGAACAAAAAGAAGTGTACGAAAAAAATATTACCGAATGGAGAGGTAATCTGGAGCAGGTGGATGACATACTCATGATCGGGATTCATATTTCCTGATTTAAAAAACAATTCGAATGAAGAATAAAAAACAATGTAGTAAGTTTTTTTGTGCCACTTTTCTGGTGCTGTTTACTGGTTTCACATCCATAGCGCAAAACTATCATAAGATAGATTCCCTGAAAGCCGTTTCGCTAAAAGTAAAAGATACCACCCTGGTCAATACCCTTGTGTTGCTCAGCGACATGTATCTTCATATCGCTCCCGATTCCGCAAATTTCTATGCGGAAGAAGCCCTGAAGCTTGCAAAAAAGATCGGCTTTAAGAAAGGCATTTGCAACAGTTATGATAATATCGGCATAATCAACGCGATTGGGGCGAACTACCCTGTTGCCAGGGAATATTTTTTAAAATCACTGGAAATTAAAAAAGAGCTGAAGGATATAAAAGGAGTTTCGGGGCTATACTTTAACATTTCCGGGCTTTATCGCCAGGAAGGCAAATATCCCGAGGCTTTGGATTATCAGCTACGTTCCTTAAAAACATTTGAAGAGCTGAAGGATATGAAAGGAATTGGGCGAAACTATTCGAATATCGGATTGATATACGGCCGAATGGGCAACGATTCCATGGCCCTGGAATATTATTTCAAGGCGCTGAAGCTAAATAAGGAGTTGGACGTTATGGATGCCGTTGCGGCCAATTTTGCGAACATCGGGAACATTTATTCCGCTCAGAAAAAATATTTACCAGCATTGGATTACTTGAACAAATCGGTAAAAATAGACGAAGATCTGGGCGACCTTCACGGGATGGCTTCCGGGTACACGAGCCTCGGAAATGTTTACAAAGCGATGGGAGATAGAAAGCGGGCGAAGGAGTATTATGAAAACGCATTGAAAATAAACCAGGAGCAGGACGATAAAATTGGAATCATTTCTAATTCCCTTGGAATGGGTTCTATCAGCCTGGATAATGCGGATTACACAGCTGCAGTTACTTATTTTCAGCAGGCTTTTGATCTCGCTAAATTATCCGGATTGAGAGTGGAATTGTCGGAGGCTTCCAGGAACCTGGCGCAGGCCTATGAGAAAAAGAACGACTATAAAAATGCCTATCACTATCATACGTTGTATTCCCAGATCAAAGACAGCATGCTGAACCAGGAAAGCACAAAACAAATCGCGGAGATGGCAACCAAATACGAGAGCGATAAAAAGGAAATGCAGATCACTTCGCTCAACAAGGACAACGAGATCCTTACCAAAGATCAGAAGCTGAAAGAAACGCAGCTGAACAAACAGATGATCATTAACTATGCGGTGGTAGCGGGTTTGATCCTGGTGCTTGCCTTTGCTTTTTTTGTTGCCAGGAGCTATCGCCAAAAGCAGGCTGCCAATTTATTATTGGAAGAAAAGAATGCCATGATCGAAGAAAAGAACAAAGACATTACCGACAGCATCAATTACGCGAAGCGCATCCAGTTTACTTTGTTGGCGCAAAATGAGATTTTAACCGAAAACCTGAAGGAGCATTTTGTTCTGTTCCAGCCGAAAGACATTGTGAGCGGGGATTTTTACTGGGCCATCAAAAAGGAAGATCGCTTTTATCTTGCGGTGTGTGATTCAACCGGACATGGAGTTCCGGGAGCATTCATGAGCTTGCTCAACATTTCTTTTCTCAACGAAGCGATCACCGAAAAGAATATGGCCCAGCCCAATGAGATTCTAGATCATGTAAGAAAACGATTGATTGAGAATGTTTCCCAGGATGGTGCACAGGATGGAATGGATGGTATTTTGTTATGCTTCGAGCATGGGAAAATCACGTATTCCGCCGCTCACAATTCTCCCGTTCTGGTGAGGAACAATACGCTCACACTGTTGCCAGGGGATAAGATGCCGGTGGGAAAAGGGGAGAAGAGCCATCCTTTTACATTGCATACGATCGACAAACAAAAAGGAGATGCACTGTATTTTTATACCGATGGTTATCCCGACCAGTTTGGCGGACCGGCTGGTAAGAAATTCAAATATAAAAAGCTGGATGAGCTATTGGTTTCGGTCAGTGCGAAATCAGTGCAGGAACAACAGTCGATTCTTACAAGCACACTGAACAGTTGGAAAGGAAACCTGGAGCAGGTGGATGATATATTGCTGATCGGAATGAAGCTTTAATTAAAGGCTTTCTGCGGTTAGTGAAGCCACTTCTTCTCCAACAAGGCTGCCGATAGCAACGCCCATTCCGCCCATGCGAACGGCGCAAAAAACAGTGGGGCTTACCGCTTTCACAATGCTTTTCTTTTGAGGCCCAACACCCATGATTCCGCTCCAGCGCAGGTCGATGCTGTAGTCGGTCTCCGGCAAAATCATTGTTCGTAAAAGCTCATCGAGTTTGTTTTGTACCAAAGGTGTTAATCCAAAATCGCTGGTATGTTCCGTTTGAAGATCAAGGTTTCTTCCTCCTCCGAATAAAACACGATCGTTGATATTTCTGAAATAATAATAGCCCTGGTCGAAATGAAAAGTGCCTTTCAGCTTGAGGTTCTTTATAGGATTGGTGATCAAAACCTGTGCGCGGGCAGGCTCCACAGGGTAATCCGGAAGCAGCTGTTTAGCGAATCCGTTGGTGGCGATGATAACCCGTTTGGCATTGATCCGGATGCCATCTGCCGAGATAATTGTCGCCGACGTTCCTTCATCCTTTAATTCTTTTACTTCAAAGCCATTGATGATCTCCACACCCGAGCGGCGAACTTTAGCGATCAAAGCCGTGATCATTTTGCCGGTATCGATCTGAGCTTCGGAAGTATTCACGATCATGTGCTTTACATTCTTTAAGCCGAAGCTGCGGATCTTTGATTTTGCATTCCGATAGACATCTTTCTTACCGATGATGGAAGCAGTATGTTCATTAAGGTAAGAGATCTTATCACTGCATTTCTCGAATTCTTCGGAAGAGTCGAATACTTCATAGCCCCCCCATTTATGAAAATCAATGGCACTGTCGCCCAATGTTTTTCTCATGCGCAACAAACCTTTCCAACGTTTCTCCACCAGGGCGAACACTTCATTTTCGGGATTGGAGCTAAGATCGGAAAGCAATTCGGAGGGACTACCAAAGCAGGCGAAGCCGGCATTTTTAGAGCTGGCACCGGAAGGAAGCATTCCGCGTTCCAGAACAAGCACTTTCAATTTGCTGTTGCTGAGCTTTAGATTGAGTGCGGCATTCAGGCCGACTATTCCGCTGCCGATGATGACAACATCCATATCGTTAAAAAAGGCGGTTCGTTCCCAGTAGCTCAGGCTCATGATTCAGGTAATTATGGGCCAAAAATACTTAAAATAAACAAATTGCCGCTTGGTGAAACCGCATGATTTCAGCATCCGGAATTACGGCAAAGTAATTGTCAACAATTGTTATACCATGCGCATTTTTTTACGATATTTGCTAGAATAGGATATCGCTAACATAAGTATTTGATAATTAAGCTTTCATATGATTTTTACTCCAATTACGCAACGCTTTACTAATTCGTTCCGATTTGTTATAGGTTTACTGCTGGTAGCAGCTTTCACGGTTTCTGGTACTACTGAGCTAAAAGCACAGAGCCAGTATGATGTTAAAGGAACGGTTAAGAAAAGCAGAAAAAAGCTGGACGGCGCTGTAGTTACCTTGTACAAAGGTTCCTCCATGATCTCACAAATGACCACCACTAGCAACGGGCGTTTTGAAGTGAAGATGGACCTCAATGGAGAATATACGCTTACAATTACCAAAGGCGGACACATTACCAAGAAATTTTATTTCAATACCAAAGGTGTTCCCGATGATCGTGCGAAAGAAGAGTTCGGCGGGCAGGACATTGAAGTAAGTATTTTCGAGATGCCGAAAGATCCCGGCGTTGTAGCTCAGATCAACAACATCCTTAATCAGCCGATGGCAAAGTTCTATTATGATGATAAGATAAAGGAGATTGATTTTGATAAATCCTATTCCCAATCCATGCTTGATGAGCTGGCCAAGCTGAACCAGATAGAGCAGGAAGCCATTAAGAAAGCCGAAGAAGAAGCAAAAACAAAAACAGCAGCAGAGAGCGCTGCCGCCAGTAAGTATGAAGCCGCCATCATTAAAGGCGATGCCGCTTTTGCCAAGAAAGATTATACCACTGCAAGAGCAGGCTATACCGATGCATTGAGCATTAAGCCCGGTGAAGAATATCCCAAGAACAAAATCATTGAAATAGAAAAAGCGATAGCGGATGCAGCGAAGAATGCTGCGCTGGACAATGACTACAAAGCGGCAGTGGCGAAAGCAGATGCAGCGATGACAGCGAAGAACTATGATGCGGCAAAAGGTTCTTACAATGATGCTTTGAAATTAAAGCCGGCAGAAGCGTATCCGAAAACCAAGCTGGATGAGATCGCGAAATTACTGGCGGATGCCGCGAAGAATGCAGAGCTGAATGCGAAGTATGATGCAGCGATTGCCAAAGGAGATAAAGCGCTTGCCGGAAAAACATACGATGCTGCAAAAGCAGGATACAATGAAGCACTCGCTTTAAAAGCAACAGAAAAATATCCAAAGGATAAACTGGCGGAGATCGATAAAATCCTTGCAGACCTTGCCGGAAAAGAAGCAGCGGAGAAAGCCCTGAATGAAAAATACACTGCTGCAATTGCGAAGGGCGACAAAGGCCTGGCGGCAAAAGATTATGCAAGTGCAAAAGCCGGATACAATGAAGCATTGACGTTAAAAGCAGCGGAAGCCTATCCGAAAACAAAACTAGCGGAGATCGATAAGCTGATGGGAGATGCTGCAGCGAAAGAAGCGGCGGAGAAAGCCTTGAATGAAAAATACACTGCCGCTATTTCCAAAGGTGATAAAGCCCTGGCTGTAAAAGATTATTCCAATGCGAAATCAGCATATGTGGAAGCATCAGGATTAAAAGCAGCGGAGCAATATCCGAAAGACAAGATCACAGAGATCGATAAATTGCTGGCGGATGCAGCAGCGAAAGATGCTGCGGAAAAAGACCGTCTGGCCAAAGAAAAAGCGCTGAATGATAAATATACTGCTGCTATTGCAAAAGGCGATGCAGCCCTGGCTGCTAAAACCTATGCAGCGGCGAAGACCGCTTATACCGAAGCTTCCGGATTGAAAGCATCGGAGCAATATCCCAAAGATAAATTGGCGGAGATAGAAAAAGCCATGGCTGACGCAGCCAAAGGTGCGGAGCTGGAAGCCAAATACAAAGCTGCCATTGCCAAAGGCGATGCCGCTTTAAAAGCAAAAACATACGATGCTGCGAAAACATCTTACAACGAAGCGCTTGCAGTAAAATCGTCGGAGCAATATCCGAAGGATAAAATTGCGGAGATCGATGCAATCATTGCGAAAGAGCTGGGTGCAAAAGAGCTGAACGATAAATACACCGCTGCAATTACGAAAGCGGATAAAGCCTTGGCAGCAAAAACCTACGATGCCGCAAAAGCCGGATACAATGAAGCATTGGGCTTCAAGCCTGCAGAAGCCTACCCGAAAACAAAGCTTGCGGAAATAGAGAAAGCCATTGCGGATGCGGCGGCGAAAGATGCTGCTGAACAAGCGCGCTTAGCAAAAGAAAAAGAACTGGCGGAAAAATATGCTGCCGCCATCGCGAAAGCAGATGCCGCTTTGAGTGCAAAAGAGTATACCGGAGCAAAAACGGCATACAATGAAGCGCTGGGTTTAAAAGCAACAGAGAAGTATCCGAAAGATAAGATTGCCGAGATCGATGCCATTCTTGCAAAAGAGATGGGCGCAAAAGCAGTGGAAGAAAAATACAAAGCGGCTCTTGCCAAAGGCGATGCAGCATTAGGAGCAAAAACCTACACGGCTGCAAAAACCGCTTACAACGAAGCATTGGGATTGAAGCCGGGTGAGCAATATCCGAAAGATAAATTAGCGGAAGTAGAGAAAGGCTTAGCGGCGGAAGCGGCTGAAAAAGATCGTCTGGCCAAAGAAAAAGAGCTGGAAGCCAAATACAAAGCAGTTGTTGCCAAAGGAGATGCTGCTTTAAAAGCAAAAACCTACGATGCCGCGAAAGCTGCGTATAACGAAGCATTGGGAATGAAAGCGTCGGAGCAATATCCGAAGGACAAGATTGCGGAGATTGATGCACTCATTGCAAAAGAGATGGGCGCAAAAGAGCTGAACGATAAATACACTGCCGCTGTTGCGAAGGGTGATGCGGCTTTGAAAACAAAATCCTACGATGCAGCAAAAGCCGGATACAATGAAGCATTGGGTTTCAAGCCTGCAGAAGCCTACCCGAAAACAAAGCTGGCAGAGATCGACAAAGCGATTGCGGATGCCAGCGCAAAAGATGCTGCTGAACAGGCGCGCTTAGCAAAAGAAAAAGAACTGGCGGAGAAATATGCTGCCGCCATCGCGAAAGCGGATGCCGCATTGGGAACAAAAGAATATGCAGGAGCAAAATCGGCATACAATGAAGCCCTTGCTATAAAAGCAACAGAGAAATATCCGAAAGATAAGATCGCGGAGATCGATGCCATTCTTGCAAAAGAGATGGGCGCAAAAGCAGTGGAAGAAAAGTATAAAGCCGCTGTTGCCAAAGGCGATGCCGCCCTGGGAGCTAAAACATATGCTGCTGCAAAAACAGCATACAATGAAGCATTGGGATTGAAGCCGGGCGAACAATATCCGAAAGATAAGCTGGTAGAAGTAGAGAAGGGCTTGTCGGAAGAAGCTGCTGCGAAAGATGCCCTTGCCAAAGAAAAAGAACTGGAAGCGAAATACAAAGCCGCGCTTGCGAAAGGAGATGCTGCCTTGAAATTAAAAACCTACGCTGCTGCGAAAACAGCTTATAACGAAGCATTGGGAATAAAAGGGGATGAGCAATATCCAAAAGACAAGATCGCAGAGATTGATGCACTTATTGCAAAAGAGATGGGCGCAAAAGAGCTGAACGATAAATACACTGCCGCTGTTGCGAAGGGTGATGCAGCATTCAAAACAAAATCATACGATGCTGCGAAAGCCGGATACAATGAAGCGCTTGGCTTCAAGCCTGCAGAAGCTTATCCGAAAACAAAGCTGGCAGAGATCGACAAAGCGATTGCGGATGCCGGCGCAAAAGATGCTGCTGAACAGGCGCGCTTAGCGAAAGAGAAAGAGCTGGCGGAAAAATATGCTGCTGCCATCGCGAAGGGTGATGCTGCTTTCGGAACAAAAGAATACGACGGAGCAAAATCTGCATACAACGAAGCGCTTGCCTTAAAAGCAACAGAGAAATATCCGAAAGATAAGATCACTGAGATCAATGCCATTCTTGCGAAAGAAATGGGAGCGAAGGAGCTGGAGAAAAAATATGCGGAAGCAATCGCAAAAGGTGATGGTGGTTTAAGCGCAAAAGATTATTCGAATGCGAAAGCCGGCTACACTGCTGCATCGGCGTTGAAGCCATCGGAACAATACCCGAAAGAGAAATTGGCGGAAGTAGAGAAAGCGCTTGCGGAAATTGCTGCTGCCAACAAAGGAAAAGAAATGGAAGCGAAGTATACTGCAGCCATTGCGAAAGGTGATGCTGCATTGTCGGCAAAAACATACGCTGCTGCAAAAACAGCTTATACAGAAGCTTCTACACTAAAACCATCAGAGCAATATCCGAAAGATAAATTGTCGGAGATCGCAACAGCGATGGCGGGCGATGCCGCGGAGAAAGATCGTCTGGCAAAAGAAAAAGCATTGAATGATAAATACAATGCGGCTGTTGCTAAAGGAGATGCGGCTTTAAAACTCAAAACCTACGCTGCTGCAAAAACTGCTTATAATGAAGCGTCGGGTCTTAAGTCGGATGAGCAATATCCGAAAGACAAGATTGCGGAGATTGACGGCTTGATCGCGAATGCTGCTTCTGAAAAAGACCGCCAGGCGATTGAAGCCAAATACAAATCGGCGGTTGCCAAAGGGGATGCTGCTTTGAAATTAAAAACATACGATGCCGCCAAAGCTGCTTACAATGAAGCACTGGGTGTAAAGGCAGGAGAGCAGTATCCGAAAGATAAGATCGACGAGATTGAAAAGATCCTTGCGGAGCTTGCCAATAAAGATGTGGCTACCAAAGAGCTGAATGCAAAATATGCTGCTGCCATTGCGAAAGGTGATGCCGCTTTTGCAACCAAGGATTATGAGGGAGCGAAAGCAGGGTACAACGAAGCCATTGGATTAAAAGCTGCCGAGAAATATCCGAAAGATAAGATTGCGGCGATTGATGCGCAGATCGCGAAAGATGCCAACTCAAAAGAAACAGAAGCGAAGTATAAAGCTGCGATCGCGAAAGCCGATACGGAATTTGGCGCAAAGGATTATGCTGCTGCGAAAGCATCGTATACCGAAGCAGCGGCTTTAAAACCGGCAGAGCTTTATCCGAAAGATCAGCTGATGAAAGTGAATAACTTCCTGGGCGATCTCGCGAAAGCCAAAGCAACACAAACTAAATATGATGCCGCTGTTGCAAAGGCCGACGGAATATTGGCGAAGAAAGATTATGCGAATGCGATCCTTGCCTACAAAGAAGCCCAAGCCATAAAAGTGAATGAGCCTTATCCGGATAATAAAATCAAAGAGATCAACAATACACTGGATGATATCGCAAAAGCAAAAGAGAAAGACAAGGAATATGCTGATATTATCGCGAAAGCGGATAAGTTGTTTGCGCTGAAGGATTATAAATCTGCCAAGAGCAGATACCTGGATGCCTCCCTTGTTAAATCTTCTGAGGCTTATCCGAAAGAGAAAGTAGCGGAGATAGATGTGTTGTTGAAAAAGAAGAACACAACGACCACGACCACGACGACTACTGCCAATAAAGATGAGTTCAAGAGCGAGCTTGCTAAAAAATATCCGGAAGGGATCACGGAAGAAGCCGCTACGGAGAACAATGCCAAAGTGACCAGAAGGATTGTGGTGAAAGGCAGCGAAGGACATTTATATGTGAGAAAAGAAACTTCCTTCGGGCCGATCTATTACTTTAAAGACAATATTCCTATTACGGAAAGTGAGTTCAATAAAGACACAGAAATTCAGCAATAAATCTATTCAAACCCCTTATGAAAAAATTACTAGGCTTATTTGTCCTTGCATCATTTATTGTTGTGAACATGAATGCGCAAAGCGACGTGGAATTGAAATTAACACTGCGCGACGGAAATGTGGTAAGTGGAACTTCCAAACTGAGCACCGTATCGCTCAGTACGGCTTATGGCAAGCTGGATATCCCGATCAAAAATGTAACGTCATTGGATCTGGGTGTCAGCGTTGATAAAGCGACCAGCGAAAAAGTGATCAGCCTGGTGAAGCAGCTTTCTAATTCGAATGAGCAATTGCGTAAGAATGCTTATGAGGAATTGGTAAAGATGGACATCAAAGCGGTTCCTGCTATTGCTGATTTTATTTATTCTTCCAAATACGAAGCGTCCACTTATACTGATTATACAGCAGATGCTGCCCTGAGTGAATTGCAGGGGAAGTATAATGCAGAAAGCATTTCCGACAAAGATGTGGTTTCAATCGATTTTGAATATTCCATGGGTGGGACCTACGACTTTGTGAAGATCGATTTGAAAACAGAATACGGAACACTGAGCATTCCAAAAGAAAAGATCAAGCACATTGATGTGATGTATACCGGCGATAGTGGAAGCGGAGAGATGACCTTCAAACTGCTGGGAACAAAACACATCAGCTCCAATACCAATGGCGGCTGGCTGAAGACAGGCATTATGCTCAAGCAGGGACAAAAATTATCGATCACTGCAACAGGTGAGGTTACTTTTGCCAGCTTATCCGGCAGCAAATACAAACCGGATGGTACCATTGCAGGAACAACTTCCCCGCCGCTTTCCGATGGTTACGAAGGAGATTACAATGCAGGAACAACTTATCCTGCTTATGGAAATGTGGTGTACAAGATCGGGGAAAGCTCCACGCAGGCATTAAAGGCCGGAGCCAAGTTCAATGGCGTAGCGCCAAGCGCCGGCATGCTGTACATATCTATTTATGAAACAGTTTACAATGCGAGCAATTCCGGAAGCTATACGGTGAAGATCTCTCTTAAATAATTCCCATGGTCTCTTCTTTTATAAGCAAAGCAAGTATCGGTTCACTGATGCTTTGCTTGTTTTTTATCAATGGCTTTTCACAGGTATATTCCAATAAGGAGTCGTCCACTTTTTCTATGACAGTTGGACTCACCAGCAGCAACCTGATCAACGATTCGGTTAAGTACCGCTCGGGCATACTTTGCAATGGCGGCTTTATTTATTCTGTAGTGCTTTCGGAGAAGCTGAACATAGGAGTAGAAGCATTGTATACAGGCAAGGCATTTAAGAATGAATCGCCTATTATTAAGTACCGCTATTTTTATATTGATGTCCCTTTGTATTTACAGTACAAGCTTAGCGAGAATATCCGCTTCAACCTGGGCGCACAGTATTCGAGCTTCACCAATTCAAAGATCGTGGTGATAGATCAATCCAGCAACAGCGGCGTGAATATAAAACCTTCGAGCAGCATTAAAAATACCGATTACGGTTTCCTTGCAGGCGCAGAGATCGATCTGAGTGATAACCTTGCGCTGACTGCCCGCTATACTATTTCCGCTTCTACCTTTTTTGAAAAAGATGCCATTAACTTCGGTGTGTTTCAATTGTCGTTCAATTATTCGATGTTCCGGACCCATAAACAATTTTTTCATCGTCAGAAAGAATAAGCCCCATGCGTACACTGTTCCTATTTCTATTTGCTCTGCTCATTCTGTCTTCCTGCAATCATTCGCAAGCCGATGCAGGAGAGATCCTTTCAGCAGAAGTTTCAACAATTCCTCCGGATGAGATTATCGCCAGCACGGTAAATACTTATCCATGGCAATCGGCTTACGAGATTAAAAATGCCCTGGTGAACCGCATTGCTGTCCCAAAAGGCTTTACAAGAACAATAGTAAAGGCAGGTTCTTTCGGCGATTGGCTGCGCTTTTTACCCCTGAAGGAAGGCAACCCCGATGTGCGTTTGTACAATGGCGAATTAAAAAGATACCAGGGTGGTCATGCTGCGATTGTAAACATTGATGCCGGCACAACCGATCTTCAGCAATGTGCTGATGCAGTGATGCGCATGCGTGCAGAATATCTTTATTCCCACAAGGATTATGAGAACCTGCATTTTAATTTTACCAGCGGGCATACAATAGGATTTAAAAAATGGAGCGAAGGTTATCGCACGGTGATCAAAGGAAATAATGTGAGCTGGGCAAAAAATGCTACGAAGGATGATTCCTACAAAGCATTCAAGAGCTATTATAAAATGATCTTCAACTATGCCGGCACGTCTTCCCTCAGCAAAGAATTAAAGAAGGTTGCTTTGAAAGACATCGAAGCAGGGGATGTGTTTATTGTCGGCGGCTTCCCTGGACATGCGGTGCTGGTGGTCGATGTATGCAAAAATGAAAAGACAGGGGAGAAGCTCTTCATGATTCAGCAGAGCTATATGCCTGCACAGGAAATTCATATACTCAATAACCTCAATGATAAAAAAATGAGTCCCTGGTATAGCGCCAGCTTTGAAGGGGATTTAGCTACACCGGAATGGACGTTTAACAAAGAGCAGTTGATGCGTTGGTAATGTTTACTAATTACTGATCAGTACAAATTTACAAATCTGTGTGTGATGTACTGTGTGTGATAGAACGCGGATTACGAATTACGGTCTACGAATTACGGCCTACGAATTACGAATAAAATACGAATAACGAATCTGTGTCTCCGCGGTAAAAAGATCAACACCCAGCCTTTGCGTTCTTTGTGCCTTTGCGAGAAATTTTATAAGCCTATTAATTCGCGACTGCCCAATCAATAAAAATAAAGTCTTTCATGTTTTTGCTATCCGTTTCCAGAAGCTTCATATCCGGAATCGCTACGAAAGAGATGATGGTATTGTTTTTATTTTCAATAAGTGCTTGTCTTTCCTTTGCACGAATCAGAACATGATCGGTTACTGCTTTATTAATTTTCAACGGTTGATCCAGCTTTACGAGAAACCATCCTGAGAAGCCGGAGATCTTTTCCCGTTTAATGATTTCGCCGCTTACCGGAAGGATATTGAACAAAAGTCCTTTTGCCCTGAACGCTTTAAACTCGAGCTTCTTTCCAATTAATGAATTGTAATTGGGCTTTTTATCTCCATAGATGATCTGTGCGGGTAATAAGCCGACAAAGAAATCAATCTTTGACCATTCTTCCGGAATGATATCGATATTACTTAAGCGGATGGACAGGAATAATATTAAGTACCCGCCTCCGATGGTTGAAGAAATGAATTCCCTATTTCCAATGGTTGGCCCGTAGATAAACGACATGCAAAGGTATTCGAAAAGGAAAACGCCTATCAGATATGCTGCGAGGTCGGCGGAAAGCTTTGATGTGTTTAGTTTGAGGTTATCAGAGGATGTAAGGGAATTATTGAGCGCATTATTGATAAAAGATGAATAGACAAGGATGCCCGTGAGCAGACAAACGAATGTGAAGATGTAATAGTCGGATACATATTTGTTAAGCAACCAGAAATCATAGAACCCGTGCATGAAAGCAGCGATGAAAAAGAATCCGATGAAGAACAGGAATGTATTCTTTTTGTATTTGTATTTCGCAAGAATAAGTCCATAAGCAATTACAGAGGTAAAGATCATGTGCGCTACAGAGGCTGTTAAGGCGCGGGAATGAATAATGTTGATGCTTCCATCCTCGAAGTAGCCGAAGTTTTCTACAAAGGCAAAGCCCAGGGCCGATAGAGAAGCATACATGATATAATCGATGGGCTCATTAATCACTTTTGTGAAACGGAGTATAATCAGGAAAGGAATGATCTTTACCAGTTCCTCTATTACGCCGATCCCAAATACACAGTACAGGAAGTCGTTCAGCACATTTCCATTCAATTCGAATTCAAAAAGGTATCGGTAGGTATCGTATAACAACCAAACCGGGAGAACGCATACGGCCGAAAAAAGTATGGTAAAAACAATACTTCCCCAGTTTCTTTTTTGATAAACGTTGACCCTTCTCAGGTAAACGACCCAGATCACCAGGATCAATAAGGCACCAAGGAAGCCAATGATGTTACTGTTTTTAAAGATTTGCCGCAACAGTGTTTTAAAATAATTATAGAAATCATAATGGGTGATATAAGCCCGCTGCTTGTACTCGAAAGGAATAAATTGTTTTACATAATCGTCGTAAGCGAAGGCCGCAAGATCATCATAGCGTTTTTCATAATCATAGATCGCTGAGAGATTTAAATATGCTCCTTTAAGGTCGCCATAGCGCTTAATCTCTTTTGCGAAAGACTGAAATGCCTGATCAGGATTGCCGTAATAATAATTCATTCTCCCACGGTAGGTATTCAGGTATTTTAATTTATCGTTCTGAACACTTTCCAGGTGGCTTTGGCAGAGTGTAAAATCATCTTTATAGAAATAGTATAATGCCATGAACAGATGACCTTTGTCGGCTTTGTCGATGTTTGTGCTCTTCGTCCAGCTGGTATAATAATTATAGATGAACGTACCTTCCTGGTTATAAGCTAATGCGCTTGGGCCCATTTCCTGGTTTACATCGAAGTGCTTTTCAAGCAGCTTGAAATGCTGATCGATGTTATTGGTATCCGTCTTCACAAGCGATTGATAAACATTGCTTACCAGCCAGGGTTGCGATGTTTTTTGTCCATATTCGATTTGTTTGTTTGGATCCGTAAAAGAAGGATCGCTCATGAATACATTTACGTCGATGTATAATAGAATGGTAAGCACAATGCTGATAACAACAGCTGTATTGTCTTCAAAATCATAAAATTTGCGATTGCGTTTTTTGTCTTTGCGGAACTTCTGAATTAAATAACTAAGAAAGCCCGACAAGAGGATGATAAGAACAACGTAAATAAGGAACATATAAGCAGGGTTGAGAGGTAAAAACAGTGTAATATAGAGATTATTTTATAAATAAGGTATGTTATAAATTACGGATCATCCCGAATCATCGGGACAAATTTACAAATCTGTGTGGGGGATTCTAGGCCCAGCGCGGCGACCTGTTTATTCAACTAGCCCTTTCGTTTTTTTAACGCAGAGAAAAAGGAGGGAAAAAGGAGTTGCACAGAGGGAAGCCTTATACAGCCCTATCGGCAGGGTTTCGGAGCGTCATTGCGAGCCCTCTTTGAAAAAAGGGCGCGGCAATCTCACTCCAGTATAAGCGGTTTTCGTTACAGCATGTTCTCGTCCCGAGGCTTCGGGACGATCGTCGAAGTATCACTCGCACTGATATCTTCGTTAGAATGGCCCCCTCCGAAGCTCCTCCCGAAGCCTCGAGCGAGGTGACCTGTTTATTTCTTTTCAATGGGCAATATATGATTACATTTGGTTTGGATACAGCTAACCTTAATAAAGCACACATGACAATTGTAAAAGATATTTTCGACTTCTTTTTTGGCACAAGTTACGAAGCTGTTTGGCGAAAGTTTTCTGCTGATAATAATGGAGAATACATCGTAGGGGAAGCTGATAAATTAGATCGTGTTGAAATCCCCTATTTGCATTATAAATTTATTTTCGACAGGCACGTCCATTATCAGGTTGTTGGTGGGAAATCCTACAATACCTTGTTTACCAGAGCCAGGCTTGAATTTAAATCGCCGGATAATCTAAGGTTTACTCTTGTAAAGCAGGGCCTAATTGAAAATATAAATAAATTGTTCGGAGGGCAGGACATTAATATTGGCAATAAAGCCTTTGACCGGAAATTTAGAATAAAAGGAAGCGATGAATATAAAATCCAGGTACTTTTTTCAAATGAGATTATTCAGCCATTACTATTATTGCAAAAAGATATTCAGCTACAAATTTTAGACAAAAGCGGAATATTTGATGAACCGGTGCAGGAAGGTAACTCGATGCTTTATTACATTTCTGAAACAGCAGTAAAAGACATCGAACAATTGAACGCCTTACTGAAACTTTACATTGCTTTTACAGACCAACTCATAAAATTGAGCTCTGCTAATCGTTCGGCTACTTAGCCTCAACGGAGTGGCTTGCTAATTACAAAGCCCCTCCTGAAGCCTCGGGATGGGCGGCCTGTTTATCTCTCTTAAATGGCAATATATCATTACATTTGAAATACAATGAAGACAGCAACAGTATTATTCGCATCAATTTTTTTAATCAGCCTGACAAATTGTAAGCCCGGACCGGCCGGTACGGTAGAAGCTAAAGCAATAACAGCCGATTCAGGTTCCGTTAAAGAAGAACCATATAAGGCATATTTCGACTTTGACGAAATTGTTCACTACTCCACAGACATTCCCCATTATAAAGTATTTGTTGCGGATTCCGTGGAAGACAAAACGAAAGAGCAAAAAAGAAAATTAGATCTGTTGAAAAATTATCATGATTCGGTACTGGATACAGTTGTGGCTGCCAATCTGGAAAGTTTAAATTTTAAAAGAAGCGCTGTGCCTTTCAATAAATTTGCCGCGATAAGTGAAATATTCTCTGAAAGGAAAGACGATTCAACAGGCATTGTATCATGTATACCAATCTTTCGGGATATACTGATCTTTAAAAAATGCAACAAAACAATTGGGCTGGCAAAGATTTGTTTTTCATGCGGGCAAAACGTTATTATGGGAACAGAATGCGATGTCTCGACCTTCGGGCAAGCTCAGGGCTATTCTAAGCTACATACAATTTTGTACGGGCCGAATAAAAAGGTCATGCATTAGCCAGCAATTACATCTTCGCCATCCTCAGCACCTTCAACTTTGCGTTCACCAATTCAGCCCACAAAAAAAGCCCTCTGTTTCCGAGGGCTTTTTTTTGCAAGTCATTCATAAAGATAAATTGCTGGAGTATCAATTCAACAAGCCCTTCGCGAGCATGCAGCATTTATTGTTTAAGCACAGTGATCGTGAAGACCTGGCTCATAAGGCCAACCTGTTCATCATCGATCACAAACATTGCTTTGTACCGGAACTCATCAGCTACTTTGCCTGCAACAATAGGCGTGCTGTCGATGAACTCCCGGCGTGTGAAGCGGCCGATCAAATGAAAGCCATTGCCATCATTATAGTCGGCATACAGGTCAGTTGAGTCGGCAATTCCCTTTTGCCATTTCAAATGAGGCCTGCCCACATCCAGCTTCCCTTTGAGCTCGGGGCTGATCGCAGATACATCGATCACATTCTTAGGTGCGATAATGTTCAGGTCTTGTCCGATTGCTTCCGTATAGCCCGGAGCAGTCTTGATGCGTTGCATCAGGGCGCGTACCCTGTCGAACACACCGCCGGTAACCGTTGCCGGTGGCGAAGGAATTGCTGGAACTGCCGGGAATGCACCCAAGGCCTGGCCATTGCTGTCCTTCAGCATGTTTTTGTAGGCGGTTGTGTTCTGATGCGACTGCTTTATTGTATCCAATAAGCTTACCGTATATATAAACGCATCAGCATCCTTTTGGAACTGTGTTATTTCACCGGCAGTAAGTCCCAGAACAGTCTGGTACCCCGGTAATTTAATTTTGGCGTTGCCAAACCATGTGACACGCCCCGAATCTCCGTTCGGTAAGTAATTTTGGTTTCCCATAAGGGTTATCAAGTTTTTTTCTCTACGAGAAAGGTTATAGAAATTGGACAGTCTTTGTAAATAGAAGCGCTTAGCGGAATGCTACAGATAATTATATACGGGTGCTGAGATCGACCTGGTGGCTTATCTGCTTTTGTAATTAGATATGTATAATGACCTCCTTTGCGATTAAAGGCAAACAGGATAAAGGGAGTACTTTATACTTTGCCGAATTAAAATAAAATAGGAGTAGGCTTTTGTTTCAGGCTCGGACGCCGAACCAAATTTTTAATGAGGAGTAGTTTGCAATAAAAATCGGGCAAATGTATTTTAACTTTCTGGAAATAAAAAAAATATTTTCAAAAACATTTTTCTTCTCAAATTAAATGAATGCGCTGTATGTGTTTAGTATGGCGACTATGCAAGGAATGAATATTTCCGTTGATTGTCTTTTTCCTGACAATTGCTCATTTTTAAAATTGATGGATAAACAAACATCGACAGAAAGCACACTAAACATTTCGCCGGGAATTAGAAAACCTTCCTGAGATCCTCCGACGAATATTTGGAGACATGTAAAGAATATTCTGCGTCCCCTGGCGGATATTCTGAGTGACCTGACGGAGGTTGTGAGTCACCTGACGGAGGTTGTGGGTCACCTGACGGAGGTTGTGGGAGATATAAAACCTCCGCCAGGTCACTTGACGAAGGTTTTTTGCGATCATACCCAGGTTTTCTATGATCTGACGGAGGTTTTTTATGGTCGTACGACTTCGCCTGATTTTTCAGAAAAGCGTTTCAGTCACCTGACGGAGGGTTTTTACTGCCTGACGGAGGTTTTTGATGGCCACACCTTGCGTTTGAATGACCTGACGGAGGTTTTTTGTGGCCGTACGACTTCGCCAGGTTTTTCAGAAAAGCGTTTTAGTCACCTGACGGAGGGTTTTACTGAGCTGACGGAGCGTTTTACTGAGCTGACGGAGCGTTTTTTTCATTTTAATTTCAGTTTTGCTCACTAAAACGCTCCGTCAAGTGACCTGAGGTAGGTTTTTTGTCTCGTTACGAAGCTTCCTGATTTTCGCACGAAGCCCTGTAAGCCTCTGGAATAAGCATTTGTTTAATTTGTGAAGCTTTTTTGTGGACGTATATGTCCCATTGTCGATTTCTTGCCGGCCTTATGCTTAAAAGCCATGGAATTAATTGTCATGGAAGGTCGGAATTGTCCGGAAAAGTATGGAGGAATTGGTCGATATTGCGGGGTGATTTGATTTTATAGAAAAAATAAGCCGCTACATTATGACGGGTATCCATTCGAAAATGGGGAGATTGGCGTTGGGGTGTGGCGGGTATAAACTAGTTAGCTGCAGCCTTAGATGACAAAATCCAAACTCATACTGACAATTCTAATTTTGACTTCTTTTGTATCGTTTTCACAAACGGACGAAGAAGTGAAATATGGAAAAATAGTTCTGCCTGTCTCCATAGAATTGATAAAAATAAGTTTATGGGACTCACTTGTTTTTAATAAAGTCACCACTGACTTTTTTAAAGCACTTGAAAGTAAAGACACTAAAATTATCAAAAGCCATTCCTTAAAATTAATACACTGCCAGTTATGTGACTCCAAAGAACATAACTTAATATTACCATTAGACTCTTTTATTAACCAAGCCTATAATGATTTTGACACTTTCCTATTTGAATCAATTAAGAAGGGGAACATCAGAATTTCGGAAATGCTTATGCGAGGCTTTCACCCTAAGTACATTCCTAATAATGCTGAAAACGACTTAGTAGTATTCGAAGCTAGGGTAATGACATACGAGCCAAGTGAATTGAATGACGGACACGATGGGCTGAATTATTGTTTTTATTTTGTGAAGATAAATAACGAATTCAAATTTTTCTTGTATAACACCATTCCTAAATCATGATAAGGCAGCAGCTAACACAGGTCTGTAAGAAACCCAAACCAGCACCATGCCTGGGAACGTTACAGGCAATTTTAAAACGACACGACAACAATGAAAAACTGGAACAGGACAGGAAAAATTAAAGCTATTATTCTTGGAATTTTAGCATTACCAAATTTACTAATGCCAATCGGTGCAACT
>DASWNK010000057.1:0-3737 GCA_036399275.1 Bacteroidia bacterium
ATCTTTTTGAAGACATCACAGCCTCATACTACGATTACAAATCCTTACGAAATCTTTACGGCGGCACAGGAGCGTTGGATATTCTTCATGAATCATTAAAGAGGATTGTCGATGAAATTAACGCAGTAGGCATTGCTATTCAATCCAACACCACATTCAGACGAAGTTTTGATTATGATGAAGAAGTGAAGACCCTAAAAACAAAAATTGATAGCATTGAAACCGAAAATGCTGCGCAAAAACTTGTACTCCGAAAGATCATTGTCAACATCCGTAACCTCCTCTACGACCTAAATAATATTGAACAATATTTTGAGACCGGCATCAAACGAAAAAAAACCAATGTGGATCATTCTCATTTTGTCACTCATCAATCCCTTGACCCTAAAATTTTATGGAACAATCTCAACCTTGAATCCGTCAGTTTCCGACATGCCATTCGTGTTAGCTTAGCCTGCATAATCGGATTTCTTGTTGCCAAGATCTTTCCGTATGGTGCCCATAGTTACTGGATCTTATTAACCATAGCATTCATTATTAAACCAGCTTTTAGCCTCACCAAACAGAGAAATATTGAACGCATTATTGGAACTGTCGCCGGAGGCCTTATTGGCGTTATTATCCTCCTGCTGGTAAAAAGCACAACCGCTTTGTTTATCATTATGGTTGTGTTCATGATCGCTACTTACTCGTTCATGCGCATCAACTACCTGGCCATGGTTTTCTGCGTAACGCCTTATGTATTGATACTGTTTTCCTTTTTAGGCACCGAGTTCAGGGTAATTGCCACGGAACGGATCATTGATACGTTAATTGGTTGTGCCATTGCTTTTTCTGCCAGTTATTTTTTATTCCCCAACTGGGAAGCAGCACAGCTTAAGAATTTTATGCAGGGTATTGTCAAAGCCAATGCTTCTTACCTGGAAAAAATCATTCGTGCCATGTCCGGTGAGAAAGTAGAAGAGCTTGAATATAAACTAGCCAGGAAAGAAGTGTATTTAAACTCCGCCAATCTTTCGGCCGCTTTCCAGCGCATGCTATCCGAACCAAAAAACAAGCAAAGTTCCCGTTCACAGGTTCAGCAATTTGTTGTGCTGAACCACATTTTATTTTCCAATATTGCAACTATTGCGACTAGCCTGACAAAGGAACGTAATGTTTACCCATCAGAACTAATTCAGCTTGCCAGGAAAACCTATGCAAAACTGGACGACAGCCGGAAAAAACTGGGGAGCGAAGAAAAAGAAATCATAATGAGTGAGCGGGAAAGTGAAGAAAGGATGTCAACCACTGACGATGCCTTAATGAAAGAGCAGCTAGGTTTCATTTACAATGTAAGCCGCGATATTAATAAACTTGCTGCTTCACTTGTTGAGAAACCATTGGATGGCTAATTCATATCCTTTTAACCCCAGGCCAATAATACTCCCGGCAGATTTGCCTGAAACATGTGAAAGCCTGCGAAACTCTTCTCTTGCATGAACGTTGGAAATATGAACTTCAATCACCAGCGTTTTTATAGCGGCAATAGCGTCACCAATGGCAACGGAGGTATGCGTATAGCCGCCAGGGTTGAGGATGATTCCTTCGTAATCAAATCCTACTCTTTGAATTTCGTTGATCAGTTCACCTTCTATATTGCTTTGATAATACGTAAAGGTGACCTGCGGATATTTTGACTTCAGCACCTCCAGGTATTTTTCAAAAGACATGTTGCCATAAATATCCGTTTCCCGTTTTCCAAGGAGATTTAAGTTAGGTCCGTTGATGATGGCTATCCGCATAAGTGTCAAAAATAAATGATCAGGGTTGTTTTACTTTCGGAATGACATATACCCACTGAGTTTTTTTATACGTTTTCGGATAAATTCCTCTTTGCACCATGTTGATGAGTGAATAAGGAGCGGTGGTTTGCAGTTCTGCTAAAAATTGAGATGGCAGGTTTTCATCTTGTACTTGTTGGCCTTTTTCCTTTTCAGGATTCGGAATATTGTGATAGGGATAGATACTGCATACCTTGTCGCGGTATTTCTCATCCCGTTGCAGAAAATTGCCAATTCCTCCCCCATTTAAAAACGTGTGAGCTACGCCAAGGTTGAAAAGCACATTGCCCTCCCCTTTTTTAGCAAGAAATTCTTTAACGTAGCCAATCGCTTTTTTATCACGTTTCACCATTGGCATACTTTCCACATCGTGATTAATGATAGCGAAGAAGGAAGGCCAGTCCTCACCAAAATAAGCCTCCAAAAAGGAGTTTCGATCTTTGCAGAGAAAACGCAGTGCTTTCATTTGTTCAACAAACTCATTCTGTCCATCCCATGTCCAAGGAACGATTTCCCAATGAATAACCTTTTCAATAACCGAACGGATAGATGAATTGTTTAGAACCGGCTTCCCCTTCATCATTTCACGGAAAGCCCTTGCTGTAAAAACGCTACGGTTGAAGTCGAAGCCGGCAATCTTTATCTTTTCGTTCGAAGGCTTGTAACGATTATGCGAAACCAATGTATCCCAAAATGCTTTTGAAAAAAACAAATTGTTTTTAAATAGTATTAAGTCGTTTTGTGTTTGCAGGTAGCGATTAGCCAGGTAGATGAAATCAGGACCCCACTCAAATACAAGATAGCGGACATTATTGTGGGTATATAAGTATTGTGCAAGCAGGCGGAAACTATGCTCGTTGTCTGCCTTATGGTTATGAAACTCTCCTTTTAAAAAAATTGTATAGCGGTTTAAATCATCTGTACCCGGAGCAATGGAAATGCTATCCTGGCTGAATGATTTATTTCCAATACAAAAGAATAACAGGAAGAAAAGAATACGCATAAGAAGGCAACTGAATGTCTTACAAGATAAGCGCATAAACCATAAGGCTAATGTAATTGCCGTCCTTGATTTCACAGTCTTTCATCGTGCCTTCATAAAGGAAGCCTGCCTTCTGCAGTAGGTTACTGCTTGCCGTATTGCCTTCTTCTACAAAAGCTTCCAGCCGATGAAGGCCCTTTTCCGTTTTCCAATAGTGAATGACTGCTTTTAAAGCTTCAGTTGCATATCCTTTATTCCAAAATTGAGGTAATAGCCAAAAGCCTATTTCTGCTTTCCGATGCTCCGGCTTGTATAAATAAACACTTATGTCACCGATATTTTCCTGCGTTTTTTTATCAACAAGCTTCCATGAAATACCGCTACCCTCTTTGTAAATGCTTGCATACCATTCCAGCTGTGCTTTCGTGGCTGCAAATGAATCATATCGAACACCATAAAAGGGAATAACCTCAGGATGACTCAGTCCCTCGAAGATGAATTGCTGATCATTGTCTGTTACTTCCAGCAACAGTAAGCGTTCGGTTTCTAATTTCGGAAACATAAAAAAAATCCCGCCTTGTGCGGGAAGTTATATTAACTGATGTGTTCTTTAATCATACCGATAAATTCATCAAAAAGATACCGGCTGTCATTCGGGCCGGGTGTGCTTTCGGGGTGGTACTGCACCGAGAACTGGGGCTTGCCTTTTACACGAATACCTTCAATGGACTCATCATTCAGATTTACATGCGTGATCTCAATATTATCTGCTTTTCTCACAGCTTCGGGGTCAACGCCAAACCCATGATTTTGCGTTGTTATTTCACATCTGCCCGTCAACAAATTCTTCACCGGGTGATTCATTCCACGATGCCCATGATGCATTTTAAACGTTGGAATATCATTGGCCAATGCTAACAATTGGTGTCCTA
>DASWNK010000058.1:0-6094 GCA_036399275.1 Bacteroidia bacterium
GAATTATTTACCAAAGCGCAAAACCCTTTCCGCAACATCGCATTTACCATTCTGGGGATCATCTATGTTGCAGTACCATTTTCACTGCTGAATTACCTGGTCGTTTATAATGGAAGCTACAACTATCAATTATTGTTCGGATTCTTCTTCATTCTCTGGTGCAACGATTCGGGCGCATATTTAGCGGGATCTGCTTTTGGAAAGCACAAGCTGTTTCCACGTGTTTCCCCCGGAAAATCCTGGGAAGGAAGCGTTGGCGGTGCCATTGCAAGCTATATTGTCGTTTTGATCATCTCCGGATGGTATACTTCCATTTCTCTGAGGGATTGGATCGTTATAGCGGCTATTCTGATCGTTATCGGCACATTGGGCGACCTGGTTGAATCCTTACTGAAACGAAGCAAGAATGTAAAAGATTCCGGGACATTATTACCAGGCCATGGAGGAGTTTTAGACCGGTTTGATAGTTTACTGATGGCCACTCCATTTGTATTTACCTACCTGTATTTGAGCAAATTGTTTTTAGAGTAGGCCAATTCGATGAAAAACGATCAAAAAAAGAGAAAAAAGGCCATTTTAAGCGAAAGAAATAATACATTTAGCGATAACATTTTTTATAGTTTATAATTTTACATAAATTCGCAGACTTTAATGCGTTCCGGTCCCAATATTTATGACGGAACTTAACTTAAAAAATATGACAACTAAGACTACAGTAGAAACTCACGACAGCATGTTTGATGCAGTACTTGCAAGATTAGATGTTGCTGCAAAAATTTATGGTTTATCCGAAGATACGACCAGCATTTTGAGAAACCCTCAGAAGCAGGTAAAAGTAAGCCTTCCGATAATGATGGACAATGGCAAACTACAGGTATTCGAAGGATTCAGAACCATTCACTCTACTGTATTAGGGCCATCGAAAGGCGGTATCCGTTATGCAATGGATGTTTGTGACGATGAAGTAAAAGCATTATCAGCCTGGATGACCTTTAAATGCGCTGTTGCAAACCTGCCTTATGGCGGTGCAAAAGGCGGTATCAAATGTGATCCCCGTAAAATGAGCGTTGGAGAATTAGAGCGTTTAACAAAAGCATATACTGTTTCAATGGCTGATATATTTGGGCCAACAACTGATATTCCTGCGCCTGATATGGGAACAAGTGGCCGCGAAATGGCTTGGCTGGTTGATGCATACAACAAAGTGCACAGAGGAAATTTTCCTGGTGTTACTACCGGAAAACCTGTTGGCTTAGGCGGTTCTATGGGACGTGATGCTGCTACAGGACGTGGTGTAATGGTGGCTGCATTAGCTGCAATGGCAAAAATGAATTTAGATCCTAAAAAATCAACCTGCGCAGTGCAAGGATTTGGTAACGTAGGCTCACACGCAGCACGTTTTCTTTCTGAACAAGGATTAAAAGTTTGCGCAATCGGCGATCATACCACCACTCTTTGGAACGAATCAGGAATTGATATTCAATCAGCATTGCGTTATGCGAAGGAAAACGGAAATGTATTGAAAGGATTTACAGGCGGTGTTGAAATCAAACCTTCTGAACTTTTAACAGCAGATGTAGATGTATTGGTTCCTGCAGCATTGCAGAACGTGATCACTGAAGAGATCGCTCATCTTGTAAAAGCAAAATTAATTGTTGAAGGCGCTAACGGCCCTACAACTCCAGAAGCAGATGCTATTTTACAAGAAAAGAAAATTATAGTGGTGCCGGATATTTTAGCGAATGGCGGTGGTGTTACGGTTTCTTATTTCGAGTGGGTTCAAAACTGTTACGGTTATTACTGGACAGAAGAAGAAGTAAACATCAAGCATGATGCTTCCATGAATTCTGCTTTCGAGCATGTATGGAACAATGCACAACAATACAAAACAACGATGCGTATCGGTGCTTATATTACCGCTTTGAAAAAAGTAGAATTAGGGATCAATGCCAGAGGGAATTACTAGTTGCTAGTCATTCATTAGTCTTTAGTCTTTAAAAAAAACGCTCTTCTTGTTAGAAGAGCGTTTTTTTTTGTACATTTAATTAGCACTAAACGAAAACATGGACTTCCTACTCCGCCCCTGGAACATCAATGATCTCGACAGTCTTGTGAAGTACGCGAACAATCCTCTGATCGCTAAAAACATGACAGACGGATTTCCTCATCCTTACACCGCGGAGAATGGTAAAGCCTTTATTGAGTTTGCCATGAAAGGAAATCCGACAAACATTTTCGCAATCGACATCGACGGTGAGGCTGTTGGGGGCATTGGCTTGCACCTTCAGCATGACATTCATTGCAAGAACGCAGAACTCGGATATTGGCTAGCAGAACCATTTTGGGGGCAAGGCATCATCACAAAAGCTATCGCACAGACAATAAACTACAGCTTTAAAACGTTTCCTTTAACCAGGATCTACGCCCGCCCTTTCGGCACAAACACCGCTTCACAGAAAGTTTTAGAGAAAACAGGATTCATTCTCGAAGGGAAATTCGAAAAGACATTATTCAAGAACGGAGAATATCTGGATGAATTAATTTATGCAATAAGGAACTCATGAGATTTTTAAGAAGAATAACTTTACTAACATCCTTTATCCCGGTAAGGAAATATACGATCGTGGAAACGAGCTTAAAAGGCAAGCCCGATAACAGGCCTGTACTCCTTACTTTCGATGACGGGCCCAATCATATCGATTCTGTTACGCTCGAACTGTTAAAGGTTTTAAAAAAGCACAATGTAAAAGTTTGTTTTTGCCTCATAGGGAAAAATGTAAAGGAGCACCCGCACATTGTAAAGCAAATGTATGATGATGGGCATGTGCTCGCCAACCATGGTCATTCGGAAAAATTAATGATTTCTCAGAACGAACATGAAGTTCCTCAGGAAATAGAAGATTGTAATGAAGCTATCCGAAATGCTATCGGAAAGCAGGATCATGAAGTGGAATATTATCGTCCGAGCTATGGCGCTTACTTTCCAAAACACAAGCCCGCCTGGGAAAACAAAAATATGCTTTTGCTCCCGGTGACCGATTTCTATTTTGATCATAAAGTTCCAAAATCCGGAATGAAAAGCTTCATTGCTCATTTCCTGAAAAAAATCAAGAAGAACCATGGCGGCATATATGTGATGCATGATGGAAGAAATACGCACCAGAAGATCAAACTGAAAGTAGATTTTGCACGCAGCAAAAACAAGAGCTCTGATTATGATCGTGCATGGGTGCCGAGAGCAGTGGATATCATACTAAGACTCTTAAAAAAAGATGGTTATACATTACCGGCACTCGATGATTCTTTTCCAAATCAGCTGAATACCGAATTCAAATCCTTTCTGTTTTCAAAATAATAACACCGTTCCTGGCTTTGTTTTCCCTTTATAGTTTTTGTAATTCAGTAGTTGTGATTGAGAAATAGGCGAAAGAAAAAAGGCAATAAAAAAGCCTCCGTGTTTTGCGGAGGCTCTTAAATTATATTTTTTCTTCTTATTTCTTATAAAGCAGGTAATGTTTCACAACGCTCGTAGCACCTTCTTTTGCAGCTTTGATCTCCACTTTTTCATCAACCGGCTTATATCCTTTCACTTCAATTTTTACCTGGTAAGTTTTGCCAGTCGGTAACGTAAGAAAATATTCTCCGCTTCCTTCGCTGGAAGTAGTGCTTCCGACTTTAGCGCCTGTTTCATCAAAGATCAGAATCTCTGCCTCCATTCCGGAACCCGCAGAAGCATCAAAAATATCACCTTTCAAGATTGCCATCGAAGGCCCGTTGTTCACTTCCTTCTTTTTCATCTCTTTTTCCAACACCGGATAATTACGAAGATCTACCTTGTAGATATCGCGTTCACCCAAGCCGCCTTTTCTGTTACTGGTAAAATAACCAGTTGCTGCATCAACAGATAAGCTGAAACAATAATCATTGTAAATGGTATTGATCGGATAACCCAGATTTACCGGCGCAGACCATTTCCCACCTTCCATCACCGTTTTAAAAATATCGTAGCCGCCCATGGAATTATGTCCTTTAGAAGTAAAGAACAAGGTCTTTCCATCCGGCGCTAAAAACAATCCTCCTTCATCATCGGCCGTATTTACCACATCTCCGATGTTCTCAGGTTTATCCCATTCCGTACGGGTTTTACGCTTCACCATGTAGACATCACCATTTCCAAATCCTCCCTGACGCTCACTCACAAAATAAAGTGTTTTGCCATCGGGTGAAATGCAGGCCCCTAATTCAGCATAGGTTGTGTTGATTGGCTTGCCCATCGATTTAGGCGCGCCCCATTTTCCGGAAGAACTTAATTTTGAAGAGTAGATATCACCTCCGCGTGATTCCGCTTCGATGTCATTTTTAAAAAGGAAGATTTGTTTTCCATCAGGAGAAATACTGGTAGCAGCATCATGTCCTTCGGTATTGATGGAGCCTGGAATCAGCTCTGCATCGGTCCAGTTCTTTTTCAAGGTATCCCAACGACAAATGTAGATATCTTCAAAATATTTTCCATCATCAGGGTTTACTGCACTTGATTTTCCTGGTCTGCGGGAAGTGAAGATCAAGGTTTTGCCATCTGCGCTCACCATTGGAGCTTTGTCGTCAAACTCGGAATTGATTACATCTCCCATATTTTCCACTACTACATCAATTGGCTTTGCCATTAAATCTTTTGCAGTGTTCACTTGCAAAATGCGCTTATCAACTTCGCTTTCTTCGATCTTTTTATTATTTCCAACGTTCGCTTTAAAAGCTGCATATTCAGCCAGTGCTTCCTCATGCATGCCTTCCTGCTGATAGATCTTACCCAAAAGTAACGAGTTATAGGCATTCGCTTTGGGATCAATCCCTTTGGCTTTTTCTGCGTTTTCGCGGGCTTCTTTCATTTGTCCCAGCTCAAAATAACATTCAGCAATGTGAAAAATCACGTTCGCATCATTTGGTTTGCCGGCAAGCACATCTGTATAGATGCTCAAAGCGCCTTTGTAGTCCATTGCGTAAAACTTTTGCTCTGCAAGAACCATCTTACCAAGGTCGCCGCCTTTTTCGAATACATTTTGCTTTTCCTGAGCGGACATTGTTCCGGTCAGGAACAAAGAAAACACCAACAAGTATAGAATCTTTTTCATAGGATGTAATTTATCTATTTATCTTTAAAAACAGAGCGCAAACGCTTTCAAATATATTGATTTTAAGCCAAACTTTAAAAATTTATTCATTAAGATCGGTCAGATAAGACAAAAACAGTTCCAAAGCTTGTTTTTTGTGGCTGTCATAATCATAATCGATGTTTTTGTTGAGATAAAGATCAATGTCGGTAGCATAGCGAGCTTCCTTTTTCAACTCATTAATTAAAACCGGACGGGCGGCAAGGCCTTCCTTTAATGCGGAATTGAATTCAGCAACAAAAGCCTCCGGCAATTCCTTATTGGCTACCCAGCAGGCAAAAACAAATGGCAGGCCGGTGAATTTCTGCCATTCTTCCGCTAGGTCGTAGGTGTACTTGTATTTATTCTCCAATCCAAACGTGCGGTCGCCAATGATCACAGCAGCAATGCTTCCATTCACCTGATCTTCATAATCTGCTGCCGCCGGCACCCATTCCGGATTGATTTTCCAAAAATGCTTTGCCAGAACTTTTACCAAAGTTACAGAAGTACGCGACTGGTAATCCAACAGAACCGAAGAAATACTGTTTAAAGGAACATCGCTGTATAAGCAAACAGAAGCCACCTTTCCAACAGCCCCGATGCAATAATCGCTGATAATGAATTTCTTTTCCAATTGAGGAAGAACAGCCACAGGAATCAGGCCCAAGTCGACCTTCGCTTCCAGCACTTTTTGGGCACAAACCGATGGAATGTCGAGCTGAAGGCTAATTTGGTTCATGATAGTTGAATGCTGAAGACCGTAGATAAAAGGCTTGGAATTTAAATACGCGACAACGGAAATAGTAATTTTCTGCATGTTAGTTCGTCTTCTCCATTTCTAAAATAGCAGCACAGGCAGCAACAGGAGCAAACACTGCAGCCAGCATTCCTCCTACAAAAGGAATAGCAAATAATAAGGAAAACATCAAACCGTTACCAATGGC
>DASWNK010000059.1:0-1930 GCA_036399275.1 Bacteroidia bacterium
AAGAATATGATGTTCCAGGGCTTTGAAGCAAAACGGAAAGTAATGAGCTTCGGATATGACTATCATTTCGATAGCCGAAAGCTTACAAAAGGAATTCCTGTTCCGGAAGCCTTTCATTCCATTATACAAAAGGTTGGGAAGAAATTAAACATTCCATCTGAGAAGTTCACAGAAATATTATTAACCGAATATGCGCCAGGCACTGTTATTAATTGGCATCGGGATGCGCCTCCGTTTGAAAAAATAGCAGGTGTTTCTTTGTTGTCGGACTGCAACTTTAAATTACGTCCTCACGATAAAGCAAAACAAAATCGTTCCTCTATAAAATCATTTAGGGCAGAACGGCGCTCTTTGTATCTTATGGAAGGCGAAGCAAGAGCAGAGTGGGAACATAGCATTTCACCAGTGAAGGAACGGCGGTATTCGATTACGCTAAGGACGTTGAGGGAGGAATCCAATAATACGGGATCTGTTTTCACCTGATTAATCGCCTGGTCAAGAATTGGAAACTGTTTTAGGGTCTTTGAACGATAAGCGATGATTAACAGATCACCGGATCAACCACCGGAATTAAATCGGAAATAGATTGTTCGATGTTAGTTGAGTACGTTGTGTATCAGTGGTTTGTAATTAATTAATTAATCCGCCGGAGTAAGCACCGGAATTTTATTTAAAATCGGGCTTTTTAGAAGTTTTTAATCGAAAAACCAATACAAACAAAAATTATAAATTGCTACCAAAAAGACGTATCGCATTTTGTAGTTTGAAAGGAATTATTTTCCCTTCTTTTATAGTATATACCATAACTTCATAGCTTGTGTCATTGAAAGGGGCAAGGTGAACCACTTCAACAGCGTTTATAAAAAACTTTTCCTGATTGATGCAGTTTTCGGCAATTTTCTCTTCATAAATCACCTGATACTCTTCACAGAGACTTTGTGCAGCTTTTGAATCCATTTTTCTAAAGTAAAGATTTTTTTGATTTGCTAGGATACAAATCCGAAAAGATGCTCAGCAGCATATCAGCGGAAGAGCAGGAACATAAAGAAAGTGTGTATGGTGTACCGCTATTTCTTTTCTATTTTATGACTTTTAAAGTGTTAACAGATTGCCCATTCAGGAAGGTTGTAATGAAATACATTCCGGAATTGATCTCATTCAAATTGTCAAATCCGAGCAAATGATCTCCCGTGCTTAAATTTTCTTTTTCCAGTCTTGCTATCTCTTCTCCCAGGGTATTTGTCAGGGTCATTATGACGGATGACGCAGGAACAGCTAGGTGCAGGGTCAGAGAAAGATCATTTTTGAAAGGATTGGGATAGGCCGTGATGTTGATGTTTGCGAGATCCGTTTCGGACACGGAAGTCGCCGCTTCCCACTGATTATATGTCTTGAGCAGAGCGGTTACTGTCGGAATTAATTCCCAGGACGTTATTTCCGCATCGTTGTTGAGTACCGTAATGCTTATGTCTTTCGCCGGAAAATACCAGGAGCTGGCAGAATAAGCAAGATCACCACCATGTCCGTAGCCAGTGAATCCAACAAATGTTTTCTTCATTAATCCAAGTCCGTATGTTGCGGGCATGCCGCCTGCGCTAATGGTTGTTTGAGCCTGGGACATAATGCCTGGAGAGTGCAGGTCGCCTCTCATGTAACTGCGCATCCATTGAGATACGTCGGAAGCCGTCCCGTAATATCCTCCGGCAGCTGCTACGGCTGAGTTAAGCGACATCCAATTATAAAAAAAAGTATGGTCATCGTCCGTTATGCCGTCACCGTCAGTGTCGATCCACACATGCGCCACGGGTGAAGAAAAAGGTTCTACAGAAGGAATCGCCAGGGTGTTTAAATTCAATGGTGTTAGGAAGCGGCTTCGGATCTCCGAATGAAAAGGGTTACCCGCCACTTCTTCTATGATCATTCCCAAAAG
>DASWNK010000060.1:0-13306 GCA_036399275.1 Bacteroidia bacterium
TATTCAATGCCGTTGGAACCATGTTATTATCCAGGTTATAGGCAATCTGTTTTTGCCTTCTTCTTTCGGTTTCATCAATCGTGCGTTGCATGGAACCGGTAATTTTATCGGCATACATAATTACGCGACCATTGATGTTACGTGCTGCACGTCCTGCTGTTTGTGTTAATGCACGGTCCGAACGAAGGAAGCCTTCTTTGTCGGCATCTAAAATGGCTACCAGTGAAACTTCCGGAAGATCCAGTCCTTCCCTTAATAAATTGATCCCGATCAATACATCAAACTTCCCTAAACGAAGATCACGCAGGATCTCCACACGCTCAAGTGTATCAACTTCAGAATGTATATAACGGCAGCGGATGCCGATGTTCATCATGTACTTATGCAGCTCTTCCGCCATGCGCTTGGTGAGCGTTGTTACGAGGATCCGCTCATCGCGCTTCGCCACTTTATCAATCTCTTCCAGCAGATCATCTATCTGGTTAACGCTCGGGCGGATTTCAATAATAGGATCCAATAAGCCTGTCGGGCGGATCACTTGCTCGGCAACAATACCTTCTGATTTTTCCAGTTCGTATTCTGCAGGTGTGGCGCTTACATAAATCACCTGGTTCAACAATGTTTCAAACTCTTCAAACTTCAGCGGACGGTTATCCATTGCTGCCGGCAAACGAAATCCGAAATCAACGAGATTGATTTTACGGGAACGGTCGCCGCCATACATGGCACGGATCTGTGGAATGGTCACATGGCTCTCATCGATCACCATCAGGAAATCATCAGGGAAATAATCCAGTAAACAGAAGGGACGTGAGCCCGGTAAACGACTGTCGAAATAACGGGAGTAATTTTCAATGCCCGAACAATAGCCCAATTCACGCATCATCTCCAGATCATACGTTACACGGTCTTCCAGTCGCTTTGCTTCCAGATGCTTCCCGATCTCTTTGAAATAATCCACCTGCTTCACCATATCATCCTGGATCTGGTAAATGGCGCTCTTCAAGGTTTCGGGACTCGTAACAAAGATGTTGGCGGGATATACGGTAACACTGTCGAGCTTCTCAAAGCTCTTTCCGGTAGATGTTTCAAAATATTCAATCTCTTCGATCTCATCATCAAAGAAAGAAACACGTAAGGAATAATCTGCATAAGCGAGATTGATATCAACGGTATCGCCTTTCACGCGGAAGTTCCCGCGAAGGAAATCTTCGGTGGTTCTGGAATAAAGGCTTCCCACCAGGCTGTGCAGGAATTTATTGCGGGAGATGATCTGCCCTTTTTTTATCTGGATCACATTGCTCCTGAACTCCACCGGATTTCCGATACCATAAATACAGGAGACGGAAGAAACAACAATCACATCACGCCTCCCGGAAAGCAGGGCAGAGGTAGTACTTAAGCGTAATTTTTCAATCTCATCATTGATCGCAAGATCCTTTTCGATATACGTATTGGTGCTCGGAATAAATGCTTCCGGCTGGTAATAATCGTAATAGCTCACAAAGTATTCTACCGAATTCTGTGGAAAGAATTGTTTGAACTCTCCATAGAGCTGAGCCGCCAAGGTCTTGTTATGACTAAGAATCAGCGTAGGTTTCCCCGTTTGCTGAATCACATTGGCGATGGAAAATGTTTTTCCAGATCCCGTTACACCCAGCAATGTTTGTGCGGGAATACTGGTGTTAACACCATCTACCAGTTGTTTGATAGCAGTCGGCTGATCGCCGGTCGGTTGAAAATCGGATGTGATCTTAAATTCCATGGAAAGCAAATTTACGGAATTTTAGCGTTAGAATAAAGAGATAATGGGGAAAGGAAGCAGCAGAACGTATTGTTTAAAGGGCGTTTATTAATCGATGAGCTGGATCTCCGCTCTTCTGTTCTTCGCTTTTCCTTCTTTCGTGTCATTGTCTGCCACGGGCTTTTCGGTTCCGTATGCTTCTGTTTTGATGGTGTTCTTCAGGCCTTTTTCCAAAAAGAAATTCTTTACTGCTTCAGCGCGTTTTAAAGAGATAGTCTTATTGCGCTTCGATGTTCCTGTCCCATCGGTATGACCTTCGATTACAACCGATAGCTCGGGATAATTTTTCAGCTCCTCCGCAAAAGCTTCAAGAATTGTTCGTTCGTTTGAATGAAGCGCATGCTCGTTGGACTCAAAATGAACGGATGTTCGGTCAGGGATTGTTCTTGCTACAACCGTGCTGATGGTATCTTTCCCAAAAATGGAATCTTTTTTAAAGTAATAGAAAAGGCGGTGGGTTACAACAGGTCCGCTGGTAGGGCCTTTTTCGGGTGGACAAGTTTTTCGTATTCCCATTAGGTGATCTTCAACAGTTTCTGTTGTCTGGGGCCTGCCGCCGGTGGTATCAAACACAATAGCACCGCCTCTTGGTTTATACACCCGACAGGATACCAGTAAATTGGAAAAGAAAGCAACGATCACTACGCCGATGAATCCAAATGAAAAGCGATTGCGCATCGCCTGGTTCCTTTGGTTTAGTTGACTGTTGGCAAAAGTTCCGCAGATCTCTTTGTCCTGATTTTGATAAAGGTATTCCTGAATTTCCGGTTCGCGTTTCTTCGAGAAGTCGATCACATGCTTCGCACAGCTTTCGCAGAAACGGCCTTTCTCATCCTTCTTCATTTTACTGAAATCCTGCAGGCAGGGAGAAGGAATGCTGTAATTAAATTTTCTCATCGTATTTTCTCCAATCCTTTTCTGATTCCTGCCAGGCTTTTTGAAGGCAGCCAGGTACCGTTTATCATAACACCTGTAATGGATTTATAATTCTCAATGTGTTCCAGCGGATTTGCGCTTAAAAGAACCATGTCGGAGATGGCTCCTTCGCTGATGGTTCCATTTAACAGTTGTAGCTCATCGGGAGAACGCCTCAGCACGTTTGCGGCATTTTCTGTTGCCGCCAGTATGATCTCATTGTTTTTTAATCCGAGGAGCTGCATGCTTTTTAATTCATCGTGCAAAGAGGCACCGGGGATCAGCATAGGAATGATCAAACCTGATTCGCTGCCAAGCAATAACTCTCCTCCGTTTTTAAAATAGCTTTTATAAAAGGAAACTTTGGAACGGTATTCGGGCCTTACATAATTAATGAATTCCGTGAGGTTTGTTTCGAGCAAGGCTCTCTGCTTATCGGAAGCGATCAATGCTTCTGGCTTTTCAACAAACGCTTTTCTTGTTTTGGTTTGAATGACAGCTGCCGTGGAAACAAAGTTCGGACAATGAGGAATGCCTGCTGTTGCCATGGAAGCCAGTTGTTTCTTGTCTTTGAGCTTACCGCTGAATCCTTCTATCGTTAAAATGCTTTTGTACTCGGCCAGCTTCGAGAGATCCACATTGTCGGGAAGCTCAGCCGCTACCCGCATTCCCAATTTCAAGGCTTCATCAAGCACCACATACAGACAGGTGTCGTTGAGCCGCTTGTCGGTCTTTATAAAATCATATCCCTCCTTATATTGCGCTCTCACTGCATTTCTGGCACTGGATGTATCATTCACGATCTGCGACATGAACGTTCCGTTTCCGGAAGTAAGCGGAGGGCCGGAAGTATAAAGTCTCGGGCTCAGTATTTCCTTGGAATAAATAAAATCTTTGTCGGCAAGGTGGTAAGGCGATCCCGACATGTTTCGGATGCTGGTGACACCGTATAAGATATATTGTATACGATCGCGGTTGGTGCACATAAAATGCACATGCATGTCGGTAAGTCCGGGTGCAAGGTATTTCCCATTGCAGTTGATCACTTCAGCGCCTTTGTGTGACGTAAAAAGACTGAAGCCGATCTTAATGATTATGCCATCCTGTTGAATAACGGTGCGGTGCTTTTTGATCGTATTGTTTTTCGCATCAACAATGCTCACATTTTTAAAAGCAACAATGCATTGGTGGTCTTTCCGGTTACTTTCACTCATCTTCCGGACGAATTCATCCATCTCGGTGAGTGTTTCCGGATTTGTTTTTTCGAAACGGGAACCGACAAAAGCGCTATCCACATTGGAATAGGGGTTGAGCGTATCCTGCGCTAACGAAGGATACGTCACAAAAAGAAGAAACAGAAATAAAGAGGAGTAGCCCTTCATAATGTAAATATAACGAATCGGATGAAAAAAGATACAGCGAAGGGATTTAGCGATTCCAGATTCTCCAGGCTTCTTCTGCCTGCTGTTGAAGCATGGAAAAACCATTTACAGTAGAAGCACCTTGTTGCTTGCCGCGTTTCAGGAATTCTGTTTCTGCGGGATTGTATACAAGATCATATAATAAATGAGCAGGGGAAATGTATTGATAAGGAATGGAAGGAGCATTGTTTGTATCGGGAGCCATTCCAACCGGACTGGTATTAACGATCAGCTTAAAGGCATTGATCATGTTCTCGTTTAATTCTTCGTAAGTAAAGATGTTGTTGGCGGTTTGTTGTTGCACCGATTTGCTTCGTGTTGCGAAATAACATTCAATGCCAATTTCCTTCAGCACATAATGTACAGCTTTGGATGCACCGCCTGTGCCGAGGATCAGCGCACGCTCGTGTTGTATTTCAATGAAGGGCTTGATGCTTTGCCTGAATCCGAATACATCGGTATTGTATCCGGTTAGCTTTTTCTTATTGTCTGCCAGTTGTTCAATTTTAATGCAATTCACCGCAGCAACTTTTTTCGCGATTGGGTCCAGCTCATCCAGAAAAGGAATCACGCTTTCTTTATAAGGAATGGTCACGTTCAATCCGCAAAGGTCAGGATGCGCCTCTATAAGCGAAGGAAGCTGTTCAATGTTTTCAATCGGAAAAAGCTCATAGTTGCAATCAGGAATGTTTTCCTTCTCAAACTTTTCCGTAAAATACTTTTTGGAAAAAGAATGGGAAAGCGGGTAACCGATAAGTCCGTATTGTTTCATCATAGAATGATCAGAAGATGTTACGCGCTTTTCTTCCCAAGCTTTGCTTTCATTACTTCAATGATAATTGGAAGAATGGAGATGAAGATGATTCCCAGCGCAACCTTTTCGATGTTGTCTTTGATCCAAGGAATGGTGCCAAGGAAATATCCTGCAAAGGTTAAGCTACCGATCCAGATAGCTCCTCCGAGAATATCGAAAGAAAAAAACTTGCGGTAATTCATTTCAGCAACGCCGGCAACAAAAGGAGCGAAGGTTCTTACGATCGGAACAAAGCGGGCCAGGATGATTGTTTTAGGGCCGTATTTTTCAAAGAAGATATGTGTCTTGTCAATGTATTTCTGTTTTACCACTACTTTTCCTCTGAGCTTTATGTGCAGCATTTTCAAACCGATCTTTCGCCCGATCCAGTAATTGGTATTGTCACCGATCACAGCTGCAGCAAACAGCAGCAAAACGAGGTAAGCCATGTTGAGGTAGCCGAGCCGCGCAAACAAACCTGCGGTAAATAATAAAGAATCGCCCGGAAGAAAAGGCATGATCACCAATCCGGTTTCAATAAATATGACAAGGAATAAAATGATGTAAACAGCATCACTGTAATTCGCAAACAGCCAATCAAAGTCCAGAGCGAAAATGTGGCGAAATAAGTCGAGCATAAAAGGGAGTGATTTTAGTATTTGGTAACAGAAGGATCAATCTCAGTTGACCAGGCAATAATACCACCTTTGAGGTTATAGACATTGCTATAACCAGTCGATTCCAGCGCCTGGCAGATCGCTCCGGAGCGAGCTCCGCTTCTGCAATGGATCACCACCTGTTTTGTTTTGGAGATCTTATCCAGGTTGTCCATCACTTCGCCCATTGCAATATGCTCACCACCGATCTGGCAAATCTCCAGCTCATGTTCTTCACGAACATCGATCAATTGGAAATCAGCTTTACTGTCTTTTAGTTTTTTTAATTCAGATACGGTTATCTCTTTCATTTTATACGGTATTATATTTTTGTATGATTTAATTAATGTGCTTATTCAGTTTGTTTCAGCTCAGCCGGCAAATAGCTGAAGAATGTATCGCCACGCAGACCTAAGCGCAGTGTTTCCAAAGGGATCACATCATCATGAGAAATGTTTCCTAAGTTCACATTGCAGCCCAAAAGCTTTAAGAACCAAACTTGTTGTGCTTTGATCGGCGCTTCCCAAAGGATACTGTCCTTGTCGACCTTGCTTAATATTTTATTGATCAACAAAGTATGGGCAGTACCGTTTGCGCGGTAAATACCAACGTTTCCGCTTTCACGCGCTTCAGCGATCACTTTCCAGGAGCCGGCCTGCAATTCCTTATTCATCATCGAGATCCACATGGCAGGGTGAATAATGATTCCTGCTTCTTTGGAACCTACTTCCGAAAGAACAGTATAGTTTTTAGAAAGTGTATGGATGTATTCACATTTCTTATCATGATGCATCACAATGGAGCCATCGGATACTTCAGCGCAATCCAGCTTTAATTTATCCAGTAATCTCAAATAATCATCAAACATGTTGCGAACGATGAACGCCTCGAACAGTGTTCCGCCAACATATACTTTCATACCGGCCTCTCTGTATAATTTGATCTTCTGTTCCAGGTTTGGAGTAATAAAAGAAGTACCGAAACCTAATTTGATAATGTCTGTTAAATGACCGCTTGCCGATAAAAAGTCTTCCGCCTGGCGAAGACAAAGTCCTTTGTCCATCATCATGGTCAGTCCTTTTTTTCTGGGCTTTGCGTCGCGCTCGGGTATATGGGGTAGTGTAAAGTTCATAAATTATTTTTTGTATGATTCAATAAGATCTGTAATGCTTGTGTTTTCTTTTAACTGTGGTAAATATTCAAACAATTCATTGTGCTTTTCATAGTTGAGCTTTAAAGCGCTTTGCAGGAAGCTCAATGCTTCTTGTTTTTGTCCGATGCTCATCAAACAAGCAGAGATGCGATAATGAAGCTCAGCATTCTGTGGATGATGTTTGATCCCTTCTGCAAGGATTTCCAGGGAACCGTTTTTGTTTTCCTGTTCGAACAATAAATTCGCATAATCCAGCCAGATCTCCGAGTTCTCCGGATCCAGCTCAATCACCTTTTTGAAAGAATTCTCTGCATCTTCGTAGAATTGCATCTTTTGTTGCAGCTCCCCGTAGATATACCAATACTCCGAATTCGTTGTTTCTATCTTCAATGCTTTTTTTGCATAATGCATGGCTTCCGCCGTTTTATCCTGCGAGTCGAGTACAATGGCAATTCCCAACCAGGCATCCGCCAATTGTGGGTTCAGCTTAATGGCTTTGTGATAATAGATCAGGGCATGATCAAAATCTTCTTTTTTCTCGTAACATTCCCCGATATAATAAAAGGTGATCGCATCAGGATCTTCTACCTTTAATGTTTCTTTGTACACCTCAATGGCTTCATCCAGGCGGTTCAGGTTGGCCAGGGAATTGGCTTTGTTGAAATAGGAAGAAGCAAAATCATCCTGAATGGCAATGGCATAATCATAGGCATCAATCGCTTTCTCATACAGCCCCAATCGGTTGTAAGATACGCCCAGGTTGAACCAGGCGGTTGCGGTATAAGGATGTTTGTCGACAAAATCCGAATAGTAACGAACGCTTTCTTCGGATTGACCGTTGAGCTCATAGCAGAAAGCGAGCTCATAAAGCGCTACTTCATTCTCAGGATTGGCAGTAATGGCCTTTTTCAGGTAATAGATCGCATCATCGAACTTGCCGGTATTCTCAAATTCAAAAGCCATGGCAAGATAGATCTCATCAATGTCTTCCGCGTTTTCAGCCGCTTTCTTGAAATTCTCTATCGCCTGATCGGTTAAGCCCATCTGACTGTATATTGAGCCTTTGGTCATGTAAAGCTCCGTATTGGAAGGCTCCATGCTTTCCACATAAGACAATATCTCCAGCGCCTTCTGGCTCTGATTGGTCGCCGCATAGATCTGGGCTTTTCTTAAAAGGAATACAGAGGAAAAAGGATATTGGTTGATGGCATAATCAATGGAAGCCAACGCCTTTTTAGAGTTGTTCTTTTCGAAATAATAATCAATGATGTCTTCCAGCTCCTCTGCGTCAAAAAAATATTGCTTATTGTTCGCTATCATTTCTTCAAAGCGATCCACCAATATCAGGAGATACTGAGGGCCTTTGTTTTCATTTTCACCAAATTCTTCGCTGCTCATCGATCCGAAATTTACGTTAATTACCTGAAACAATCCTCGCCGAATGATTGTTTAAAAAAATTTAAGCGAAAGTAATAAAAAATGCGCAGAAGTGAACTATAGTTTTTAACAGATAATGGTTGATTGTTTAGAATTAATTCTTAAAAATAACGCGTCAAAAAGCTATCTTTGCAGCCTTAAATAGTAATAACAGATAGACAATCAAATCAAATGACCTTAATTAAATCAATTTCAGGAATAAGAGGAACAATAGGAGGGAAGCCAGGTGAAGGATTAAGTCCGATTGACGTAGTTAAATTCACTTCCGCTTACGCAACATTTATTGCAAAGAATTCTACCAATAAGAAGATCAAAATTGTGGTGGGCCGCGATGCCCGTATCTCAGGAGAAATGGTGAACAATCTGGTGCTGGGTGCTTTGCAGGGGATGGGTGTGGATGTGGTAGACATCGGGCTTTCGACAACGCCTACGGTGGAGATTGCGGTGCCGGAAGAAAATGCCGATGGCGGGATCATCCTGACAGCAAGCCATAATCCCAAGCAATGGAATGCTCTGAAATTACTGAATTCAAAAGGAGAATTCATCTCGGAAGCAGATGGCGCGGAAGTACTGGACATCGCTGAGAATGAAAAATATACCTATGCCGATGTGAATTCATTAGGGAAAGTCACAAAGAATGATACCTACTTCAAGAAACACATCGATAAGATCCTGGCCTTGGCATTGGTGGATGTGCCTGCCATTAAAAAGGCCGATTTTAAAGTGGTGATCGACTGTGTGAACTCTACCGGCGGCATTGTGCTTCCTCAGCTGTTAAAAGCTCTTGGCGTAAACAATATCGTTGAGTTGTATTGTGATCCTACCGGCGAGTTTCCGCATAACCCGGAGCCTTTGCCGGAGAATTTAAGAGACATTGCCAAAGCAGTGAAGAAGGAAAAGGCGGATGTGGGCATCGTGGTTGATCCGGACGTGGATCGACTGGCACTTGTGTGTGAAGATGGAGAAATGTTTGGAGAAGAATACACGCTGGTTGCCGTAGCGGAATATGTGTTGAACAAACGCAGTCCTTCCGAAAAAGCTTCCGGTAAAAAAGGGAATACCGTTTCCAACTTATCTTCTACCCGCGCCTTGCGCGACGTAACGGAAAAGCACAATGGTAAATACAGCGCTTCGGCGGTAGGCGAAGTGAATGTGGTAAAAATGATGAAAGAAACCAATGCGGTGATTGGTGGAGAAGGAAATGGTGGAATTATATTGCCGGAATTGCATTACGGACGTGATGCCCTGGTGGGAATCGCTTTGTTCCTGTCGCACCTGGCAAAATACGGAAAGAGCTGTTCCATGCTTCGTTCGACTTATCCGGATTATCACATCTCTAAAAACAAGATCGAATTAACTTCGGAGATCAATGTGGATGCCATCCTGGAAGGCATTCAGGAAAAATACAAAAAGCAGCCGATCAATACGATCGATGGTGTGAAGATAGAATTTGATAAAGAATGGGTGCACCTGAGAAGATCGAATACAGAACCGATCATCCGCATCTACTCCGAGAGTGAAAGTGAAACAACAGCGGATAACCTGGCAAAAAAGATCATGGCAGATATCCGTGAATTCATAAAAATACAGCAAATCGCGGTTTAAGAATACGAATTACGAATAAATACAAATATACAAATCTATGCCCGTCGCGTTAGATTGCTAAAGTTCAGTGGAAATTGATTGAAAATTGCATAGCAGTATTTATAAATTTGTTGCGATAGATCGAATAAGTAAGAAAGATCAAAAACATCCAGATTTGTATATTTGTATTTATTGGTAATTTGTAATGAGCCCATACACAGATTTGTATATTTGTATTTATTGGTAATTCGTAACCAATTGGATTTTCTAATTTCGCAAAAATAAAACATTATATGAAGATTTATTTCGACAATGCAGCAACAACAGCCTTAGACAAAGAAGTGCTGGATGCCATGATGCCATTTATGACGGAACATTTTGGCAATCCTTCTTCCATTCATTCCTTTGGCCGCAAAACCAGGGCAGCGATTGAAGGCGCTCGAAAGATTGTTGCTAAATCACTCAATGTTTCTCCCTCCGAAATATTCTTTACTTCCGGAGGAACGGAAGCAGATAACATGGCCATCCGTTGCAGCATTCACGATATGAACATCAAGCATGCGATCACCAGCAAAATTGAACATCATGCTGTATTACATACCTTAGAAACATTGGAGCATGAAGGTCTTATTAAATTGAGCTTTGTGACCACTACTCCAAATGGTCACATCGATCTGGATCACCTCGATCAATTGCTAAAGGAAAACGAAAGGACATTCGTCTCCCTGATGCATGCGAACAATGAGATCGGGAACCTAATCTCTTTGGAGAAAGTAGGTGAGATCTGTGAAAAATACAATGCTGTTTTTCATTCGGATACGGTTCAAACAATGGGACATTATCCGATGGACCTTCAAAAAACAAAAGTTCATTTCGTAACCTGTGCAGCACATAAATTCCATGGTCCGAAAGGCGTTGGCTTTTTATATGTGAACGGCAGCATCAAAATAAATCCATTGATATATGGTGGAGCGCAGGAAAGAAACATGCGCGGTGGAACCGAGAACTTATATGGTATTGTAGGCTTAGGAAAAGCGATTGAAATTGCAATGCGCGACATGGAAGAACATCAGACGCACATTACAGCGCTGAAAAATTATATGGTGGAGCAATTGACAGCATCCATTCCGGGTGTTGAATTCAATGGTTCCTGTATGGATAATTGCCTGTACACGGTTTTGAGCGTACGTTTGCCGCATACCGACAAAGCGGAAATGCTTTTATTCGACCTGGATATTAAAGGGATCTCCGCTTCAGGCGGAAGTGCCTGTACTTCGGGAAGTGATGTAGGCTCACATGTACTGAGAGGGATAGGAGCAGACGTAACCCGTCCATCCGTTCGTTTTTCATTCAGCAAATACAATACAAAAGAAGAAGTGGATTATGCGGTAAATGCATTGAAAGAAATCTTCGGAGTGAAAGTAGCCGTGAGCAGTTAAATCTGAAACATTCAAATTATACAAAGCCTGTAGATCTTCTGCAGGCTTTTTTATTTCTTCTGCGTTTGTTCAAATTCCATTTCGAAACAGGTTCCATTGTCGACAGTGAATTTACAGTTGCCATCCAATTGCTCGCACAAGGATTTGATCACGACCATTCCCAAAGATTCTGTCTTCTGATAATCCTCTTTCAAGCCGACTCCATCATCCTTCACTTTCAATTTTACTTTATGTCCGCTTTGTGAGAAATTAACTTCTATTCGGCCCTTCTCGCGCCCTTCGAAGGCATGCTTGAAACAGTTGCTCAGCAGTTCGTTCAGAATAAGTCCGCAGGGAATTGCATTGTTCACATTCAGCACCACATTGGAAACAGTTGTGCTTACTGCTATGTTATTTGCAAGTGTCGGGTAGGAATAATGAATCTCCCTGATCAGCTCCTGAGTATATTTTGCAAAGTCGACTTCCGATAAGCTCTCGCTTCTGTAAAGACTATCATGAATAAGCGCCATGGATTTCACCCTGTTCTTACTATCGGTTAAAATGGCTTTTGCCTCTTCGTTTTCAATGGTGCCTAATTGCAGATTAAACAAGCTGGCTATGATGGCAAGGTTGTTCTTTACACGATGGTGGATTTCCGCCATTAAAATGTCTTTCTCTGTTAAAGCGGCTTTGATCGCTTGTTCTGTCGTTTTCCGGTCGTTGATGCGTTGCTCGTAAATGCTACTTTCCTTGATATTGCTGGAGATAGTAAGGTACATGAAGAAACCGATGGTAGCTGCACTGAAAACAAGATTGAAAATAAACATAGTGCTTTTATCTTCGGCAGTTAAGAACTGGCTCTCAAACAAGGAATGGTTGGTGCTTGCATTCAGAATTAAAAGAGCCAATGGAAAGAGAAAGTGAAAAAGCATGAGTTTCTTTTCCTTGTAATCAAATACAAAAGCCACCGCAAGGATCAAAGGGAAGTGGTATAGATAGGTGCCGGAAGTTACACCTGAATAGGAATCGAAATAAAATATAGCGATGCAACAGCTGATGAGCAAAAAGGAAGTGGTGAATTGATGGATGCCGCGTTTGTTTAACACAAATACCGAAAGGCAAGGCAAGGTAAATAGTTCAATAATAATGGCAGAGAAAGTATCGCCAATCAGGAAATTATTGATACCGCTAAAGAAAAAAACACACAAGGCAATAAAGCCAAATTGATTCGTCAATCGTATCCTCTTCACTAACTTGTCGTCATAAACAGGACGAATGCCCGTTTCTGAAACAGAACTCCAGAATGTCATAATCTTATTAAATTTTCAGGGATTAAACTTAACAAAATTATTGCAAAAAGTAAGTTTTTTTATGGTTAACTTAGCGTTTCGAAAAACCAAAGGATCATTACGCAGGTGCAGATAACTTTTTTAGGTACGGGAACATCGCAGGGCATACCCATCATTGCCTGTCCTTGTAATGTCTGCAATTCAAAGGATGTGAAAGATAACCGCCTGCGCACTTCTGTACTGATTGAAACCAATGGCAAAACATTTGTGATTGATACCGGTCCTGATTTTCGTCAGCAAATGCTCAGGGAAAAAGTAAAAGAAATGGATGCTATTCTGTTTACACATGAACATAAGGATCATACTGCAGGTTTTGACGACATTCGTGCATTCAATTTTGTAAATAAAAAGAAGATGGAAGTGTATGCTTCCGACCGGGTGCAGGAAGCCATCAGAAGAGAATACGCCTATATATTCAGCGATTTCAAATACCCGGGCATTCCCGAGATCAATTTGCATCTGCTGGAAAATGAGAAGCTGATGATTGAAGGCGTGGAGATCATTCCGATAGAAGTGATGCATTACAAGCTTCCGGTATTCGGTTTCCGGATAGGAGACTTTACGTATATTACAGATGCCAATTATATTTCCGAGAAAGAAAAAGAAAAGATCAAAGGTTCAAAAGTGCTGGTGCTGAATGCACTGAGACGAGAGCCGCATATCTCTCACTTCACGTTGGAGCAAGCCATAGAGCTGGTGACTGAACTGAAGCCGGAAAAAGCGTACTTTACACACATCAGCCATCAGCTGGGTTTGCATGCTGAAGTTCAACAAGA
>DASWNK010000061.1:0-19702 GCA_036399275.1 Bacteroidia bacterium
AACAATCTAACGCTTCGCCTTGTACTGTATTTCAATTCAACTTAGCTTTGACTTCTTAAATGAATACTAATTATTTGTTTTTCAGATAATTTAAATCGATCGTCATGGCTACAGCAGTTAAAAAAGCAAAAAGCGAAGCAGCTTCACGGAATGGAGTTAAAATTGAAAAGACCCCGGCCGTTATAAAAAATAAAGATAAAATTAATGTAAACGGAAAGCAGTCCAAGGAAAAGATAGTTCTTGAGGAAACTGCAGTAAATTCTCTGGACATCAACGAGCTTTTAAGCATTCTTACAGAAGTAAAGAGTGGGAATTTTGATGTGAAGATGCCCATCAATAAGCTCGGAATAAGCGGTAAGGTGTGCGATACCTTGAACGAAATTATTTCAATGAACAAAAAGCTGGTTCGCGAATTCTCGAAAGCCAGGAATACAATCGGGAAGGAAGGGAAATTAAATCAGCGCATTGTGATTCCTTATTCGGAAGGCGAATGGAAAACCGGTGTGGAAGATCTCAATGCTCTGATTTCCGACCTGGCATATCCGATTCGTGAAATTGACCGTGTGATCTCTGCGGTGGCAAAAGGGAATCTATCCCAACAAATTCCTATTGAAGCAAGCGATCACTCTTTGCATGGTGAGTTTGCCCGTATTGCAAAAGAGGTGAACGACATGGTGAAGCAGTTGAACTTATTTACGATGGAGGTAACGCGGGTGGCCCGCGAAGTAGGTTCTGAGGGTAAGTTGGGTGGTCAGGCAAAAGTGAAAGGCGTGGATGGTGTTTGGAAAGATTTGACCGACTCAGTGAATCTTATGGCTGGAAATTTAACGGCCCAGGTGCGTAATATTGCGGAAGTAACAACAGCCGTGGCGAAGGGCGATTTGTCCAAAAAGATTACTGTGGATGTAAAAGGAGAAATCCTCGAATTAAAAAATACGATCAATACCATGGTGGATCAGCTGAACTCCTTTTCATCGGAGGTAACGCGGGTGGCGTTGGAAGTTGGTACAGAAGGAAAACTCGGCGGACAAGCACACGTAAAAGGCGTAGGTGGTACCTGGAAAGATTTAACAGACTCTGTAAATCAAATGGCTTCCAACTTAACCGGACAGGTGCGTAATATTGCCGAAGTAACTACGGCAGTTGCGAAAGGCGATTTGTCCCGTAAAATTACCGTGGATGTAAAAGGCGAAATTCTGGAGTTGAAAAATACCATCAATACAATGGTGGATCAGTTGAACTCCTTTGGTTCGGAAGTAACGCGTGTTGCCCGTGAGGTAGGTTCGGAGGGGCAATTGGGTGGACAAGCCTATGTGCCCGGTGTTGGTGGAACCTGGAAAGATTTGACCGATTCGGTAAATAACATGGCATCGAACCTTACATCCCAGGTTCGTAATATTGCCGAAGTAACAACAGCAGTTGCGAATGGCGATTTGTCGCGTAAAATTGCGGTGGATGTAAAGGGAGAAATCCTGGAGTTGAAAAATACGATTAATACCATGGTGGATCAGCTGCGAGGTTTCGCTTCGGAGGTAACACGTGTTGCCCGTGAGGTAGGAACTGAAGGTAAATTGGGCGGACAAGCTCACGTACCGGGCGTTGCAGGAACCTGGAAAGATTTGACTGACTCGGTAAATCAAATGGCCGGTAACTTAACGGCTCAAGTACGTAACATTGCAGATGTGGCAATCGCTGTGGCAAATGGCGATTTATCGAAAAAGATTACGGTGGATGTAAGAGGAGAGATCTTACAATTGAAAGAAACATTGAATACCATGGTGGATCAGCTGCGCGGATTCGCATCGGAGGTAACCCGTGTTGCACGTGAAGTAGGTACCGACGGTAAATTGGGAGGACAAGCCTTCGTACCGGGCGTTGCAGGGACATGGAAAGATTTAACCGATTCGGTGAACCAGATGACGGGTAACTTAACGTCGCAGGTGCGTAACATTGCTGAAGTAACAACCGCTGTGGCAAAAGGCGATTTGTCGCGTAAAATTACGGTGGACGTTAAGGGTGAAATCCTTGAATTAAAAAACACCATCAATACCATGGTAGATCAGCTGAACTCTTTTGGTTCCGAGGTAACACGTGTGGCACGTGAAGTTGGGACAGAAGGTAAGCTGGGCGGACAAGCTTATGTATCGGGTGTTGCCGGAACATGGAAAGATCTTACCGATAGTGTGAATATGATGGCGTCCAACTTAACATCACAAGTGCGTGGTATCGCTAAGGTGGTAACTTCGGTTGCGACCGGAAATCTTCGTCAGAAATTATCAATCAACGCGAAAGGAGAAGTAGCCCAGCTTACGGATACGATCAATGAGATGATTGAAACACTTGCGGTATTTGCCGATCAGGTGACGAACGTGGCCCGTGAAGTGGGTGTGGAAGGGCGATTAGGGGGACAGGCCAACGTGCCGGGTGCTTCCGGTATCTGGAAAAATCTGACGGAGAACGTAAACCAGCTGGCGGAAAACTTAACAACACAAGTGCGTTCCATTTCCGAAGTTGCATCGGCGGTAACAAAAGGTGACTTGACGCGAAATATTCGTGTAGAGGCAAAAGGAGAAGTGGAGGAGTTAAAAGATACCATCAACCAGATGATCACCAATCTTCGTGAAACCACTTTGCTGAATCAGGAACAGGATTGGCTGAAATCAAATCTTGCCAAATTTACGCAAATGTTGCAAGGGCAAAAGGATCTTCAAACAGTTGCAAAGAGAATTCTTTCGGAGCTTGCACAGGTTGTCACTGCTCATTATGGAGCGTTCTATATTTTATCAACCGATGGTGTTTTTCCTAAACTGAAACTGTTTGCCGCCTATGCCTATAAAGCAGATAAATACATTCCAAAGGAATTCCTGATTGGGGAAGGTCTTGTGGGGCAATGTGCCATGGAAAAAGAACGCATTATTCTTTCCAACGTTCCCAATGATTATGTAAAGATCACTTCAGGGCTTGGAAAAGCAAAGCCTGCAAATCTGATCGTTCTTCCGGTATTATTTGAAAACAACGTGAAAGCCGTTATTGAGCTTGGCTCACTAGATACATTCAGTCAGACACATCTTGACTTTTTGAATCAGTTAACAGAGAGTATCGGTATCGTTGTGAATACCATCGAAACAAATACCAGAACAGAAGAATTATTGGAGCAATCACAATCCTTGGCCGGTGAGTTGAAAGTGCAGCAGGAAGAGCTGAAGCGTACCAACGATGAACTTCAGGATAAAGCGCTTTTGTTGGTAAAGCAAAAGAACGAAGTGGAGGCGAAAAACAAGGAAGTGGAAGAGGCAAGAAGATCTTTGGAAGAAAAGGCGGAACAGCTCACACTTACGTCAAAATATAAATCAGAATTCCTTGCAAACATGTCGCATGAATTGCGCACGCCGCTCAACTCCTTATTAATACTTGCACAGCAGTTGTATGAGAATGCTGAAGGAAATTTGAATGACAAGCAAACGCGCTATGCGAAAACCATTCACTCCTGCGGTGATGACTTATTACAGCTGATCAACGACATTCTCGATCTTTCGAAGATCGAATCAGGATTTATTTCTGCCAACATTTCTAACATTCGTTTCAATGAGATTTCTTCATTTGTGGAAACAACATTCAAGCCGTTGGCAGATGCGAAGAACCTTAAATTCAGAATTGAAATGGATTCTGATCTTCCGGATTCCATCGATACCGATTCTCAGCGCTTAAACCAGATCTTAAAGAATCTGCTTTCCAATTCATTTAAGTTTACTGAAAAAGGAGAGATCAAGCTGAGAATCTATAAAGCATATAAAAATTGGAGGGCAGGAAACCTTACGCTTGATAAAGCAGAGAAAGTGGTGGCTTTTTCTATTTTAGATACCGGAATCGGAATTCCTTTGGATAAGCAAACAATTATTTTCGAAGCATTTCAGCAGGCGGAAGGATCTACGAGTCGGAAGTACGGCGGAACAGGATTGGGCTTATCGATTAGTCGTGGTTTGGCTGAATTGCTTGGAGGTACTATTGAATTGGAAAGTGAATCGGGGCAGGGAAGTACTTTTACTTTATATCTGCCGCTCGATAAGATTGCTGAATCCAATCATATTGAAAACATTTCCTTTGGAACGATCAAGCCTGAGAAGAAAGAGATTGATGATATTCTGAACGTGCTGAAAATGACCGAGGATGGAATTGAGACCAGGAACCTCGAAGGCGTTAATGAGATGATCAACGAAACGGGCGACGATCGCAATATTATCTCAGCAAATGATAAGGTATTACTGGTAATAGAGGATGATCTTCGTTTCGGAAAAATTATGATTGATCGTGCGCATGTGGATGGCTTGAAAGTGGTGATTGCAACCAATTATGTGGAAATTTTTAATTTCGTTGCACGTTATATGCCGATTGCTATTACGCTGGATGTGAAGTTGCCGGATACCAGCGGATGGAAAGTACTCGACTTATTGAAGAATGATTTAAATTACCGACATATTCCTATTCACCTGATTTCCGGTGAAGAGAATGAAATGCTCGCTTTAAGAAGGGGGGCAAGAAGTTTCTTGTTAAAGCCTCTGAACAATGGCCAGTTGGATGAATTGTTCAAGGAAATAATTGAATTTAATTCAAAAGAAACAAAACAGTTGCTGGTAGTGGAAGATAATGAATTGGAGTCATCACAAATCGTTAAATTGTTGCAGGAGGAGCGAATTGAGATAACTATTGCTTCCACCGGCGATAAAGCATTGCAGCTGATGAGCGAAAAATCCTTCGATACAATTATTCTGGATTATACGTTGCCCGATATTCTTGCTACCGACCTGATAGGAAAGATGAAGCATAAAAGGAATAAGTTAGTCCCGGTTATTATCTATTCTGCCAAAGACTTTAATAAACAGGAGTTATCGCAGCTCAATAAAATTTCCAGTAGCATTGTACTTAAAGATGTGAATTCTCTTGATCGTTTGCTGGAAGAAACAATGATGTTTTTGCATGTGAACTATGCTAATTTCCCTGTGGAGAAACAGCGGACAATGGAAAGCTTCAGAATGAAAGGCGATATTTTATCGGGTAAAAAGGTGTTGGTGGTGGATGATGATGTCCGGAATTTATTTGCGATCACAACTGTTTTCGAGCGATACAATATTGATGTGATTACGGCAGAAAGCGGTAAGGAAGCGATAATCCTGATGAATGAATCAAAAGATATTGAAATGGTGCTGATGGATATTATGATGCCGGAAATGGATGGATATGAAACCATGCAAAAGATCAGGCGGGAGAATAAGAACAATACCTTGCCGATTATTGCTGTTACAGCGAAAGCGATGAAAGGCGATCGTCAGAAATGTCTGGAGGCTGGTGCATCGGATTATATAACCAAACCCCTAAAAATGGACCAGTTGCTCTCAATGATGAGAATCTGGTTTTACAAATAGAAGAAGATGTACAAAGACCCGAAGATAAAGATTTTGCTGGTGGATGATAAGGAGAACAACTTGCTTGCCATGGAAACGATTTTTTCAAATGATGGCTATCAACTGTCGTTTGCTAATTCCGGAAGGGAAGCGTTAAAGATCCTGTTGAAAGAATCAGATTTTACACTGATCCTAATGGACGTTGAAATGCCGGGTCTGAACGGTTTTGAAACTGCTACGATGATTTATCAGCGCGATAAGTTACGGCACATTCCAATAATTTTTATTACCGCACATAGCTACGGCGATGAAAATATTGTGAGAGGATATAAGGCAGGCGCGGTTCATTATATTTACAAGCCTATCCAGCCTGATTTATTGAGAGCAAAGGTTTCCGTGTTTGTTGAATTGTACAAAAAAACGCATCAATTGGTTGCGCAGGAGCAGAAGTTAAAAGCAATCAATAAAAGCTTGGAGATTGAAATAAAAGATAGAATTACTTCGGAAGAAAAAGTGAATGAATTGAATAAACAGTTGTTGAAAAATATTGAACAGCTCGAATCCACTAATAAAGAGTTGGACCAGTTCGCCTTCATTGCTTCGCATGATCTGCAGGAGCCACTTCGAAAGATAAGAACGTTCAGTGATCGTATTGTTTCTAAATTCAGCGATCAGCTGAATGACGATGGGAAAATATACATCGAAAAGATGCAGGCTGCCTGTGAACGGATGCAGACACTTATAAACGATATACTCTCTTTCAGCAAAATTGCTATTTCTAAAAGTAATCTGGTTTATTCTGACATGAATACAATTCTTGATGAAGTTGTTTCAGATATGGATATACAGATTCAGGAGAAAAATGTGAAAATTAAAATTGGAAAGCTTCCAAAACTATATGTATATCCCGGCATTATTAAACCATTGTTTCAGAACCTGATCAATAATTCCATTAAATATTCCCAAAGAGATGTTACTCCAGAGATCGTAATAACGGCAAAAGTAGATTCATTTGATGAGCAGGCAGAGAAGTTTGAGGTAATCAGATATTGCAGAATTAGTATTCAGGACAATGGAATAGGGTTTGAACAGCAATACGCAGAGCAGATTTTCACCATGTTCAAGCGTCTTCATGGTAATTCGGAATATGCAGGAACTGGTATTGGGCTTGCCATTTGTAAAAAAATAGTAGAGGAGCACAAGGGGTATATCAGTGCAAAAAGTGCACTTAATCAAGGCAGTACTTTTACCATCAGCTTACCACTTGAAGCCGAAAATTAATAAATATTAGCTTATTTTATTTTCGGCTTCAATAGCGGTAAATTAATTTGTAGGATTTAGGGAGTCTTCCTTGTTTAGATTTTGCGTTTTTGCAATTAGGCCTGCTGTTACTTCAAATGCTTCTTCAGAATCATTGTATGCATAAATATTTTTTTGACTTCTTTCCTCTATCGATTTGATCTTTTCAACTGTTTCTTTAAAGGCATCCAGCGACTCGTAGGTGGTTTTTCCAAGATCGACGAGTATGCAATTTCTTTTATACTTGATCAGCGCTTCTCTGTCGCCAATGGCTTGCGCTTTTTTTAATAATCCGAATGTGTAATCATGCCCTGGGATTTGGATTTCATCTTCTGAACTCGAGATGAATTGGATGAAGAAGCCGTTATTAGGACCGCCTTTGTGATATTGTCCCGTTGAATGAAGATATCGCGGACCAAATTGAATACTAACTGCCAGCTTTAAGCTTCTTTGCAATGCATATTTGATCTGTGCCAAGCAGTTTGATATTTTGGATGTCTCTGGTAGATAAGCCTGCAGCACGATAAAATCATTAGGCTTAGAAGAGGCAAAGAAATTGTCCATTAATAATCGGGCACTTCCGGCTTTCTGCGCACAATAGTAACGAACTGAGTTTTCGATGAGGCAAACTTCCATTGGTGGGAGTTTACCTTCCAGGCTGATCTGATGGAGGAGTTCGGTTGTGCATTTTTTGCTTTCTTCCACATTGGGCTGATCGAAAGGATTGATCCCTAAAATGGCTCCCGCAGTGGCTGTTGCTATTTCCCATCTGAAAAATTCCATTCCTAGATCATGCAGATCCTCCATGACAATTTTAATGAAGGGATAATGCGAAGCAATTTTTTTCAGATCTTTCGTTTTTTGGGGAAAGCTGAATTGAAGAAAAACAGTATCCGGTCCATAAAGTTCCAGTTCACATAAAGCATTTGAATCGATTGGCAGAATTCCCTTGCCATTTTTCCCGGTGCTTTCAGCAACTAATTGTTCCAGCCAGGATCCGAAGGAACTTAGTTCAGGCTGAATCAGGTAAGTTAACTTATCACGACCTTGCAGAGCAAGTTCTGCAAGCGCAACTCCCAAGACGATACCTGGATTTTTTGAAACGGGAATCGCCGGACCACAACTGTTCATCATGGAACGGCTTCTTTCCAACAAGAGTTGGATATTTATTCCTATAAGTGCTGCGGGGATGATGCCAAAATAGGAAAGTGCAGAGTAACGTCCTCCGATTTCAGGAAGATTGATAAAAGTCTCTCTGAAATTTTCTTTCTTTGCAAGGTCTGCCAAAGAAGAACCTTCATCAGTAATAGCAATAAAGTTTTCCCCGGCTTTACTTTTCTTTAACTGAGCAATAAATGAACGAAAATAACGGTACAAGGCAATTACTTCAGCCGTTGATCCTGATTTACTGGAGACAATAAACAGTGTAGCAATATTAATTTCATTCTTGATTTTTTTTATTGTTTCCGGTTCAGTCGTATCAACAACTGTAAATCGGATTTTACCCAGTGAGTTTTTGAATGTTTCCTGAAAAACAAAAGGGGCCAGGCTGCTTCCTCCCATTCCAAGTAATACCACATGATTAAAGCCCGCGTCATGAATGTTTTTTACAAATTTTTCAATGCGGGGTAGATCCTCCATCATCTTATCCACTACTGTTAACCACCCCATTGGAGTTTCGGAATTTTTATTTTCTTCTCTTATCCACAACCGCGAATCTTTTTTCCAGAGACGCTCGCCAAAATGTTCGTTCTCCAATTGCTGTAAGCGCGCATCAACTAATGGTTGATATTTTCCAAGTTCCAGGCTTAATCCATTTCCGAAATCCATGATATATTTTTTAGAGGTTTTTAATTTTGAATGTTGTCGCAAATATATTATTGGATGCCTGCGCTTATAGCTTATATTCGATCATGTATTGTCTTTTGTAGCCGAGTGTAAAAAAATGGTGGTTATGCAAATTTCGGAGATGGATTGTGTCTGAATGTCAATGACTAAAGAGCTTTTAGCGTTGAATGCCTTTTCTTTCATTTCGGCTACTGAAAACTGCAACCCACCGAATATTGAAACATTGCTTGATATCCAGCTTTACTTTTGTTTTAAATATTAACGTTGACCCACATGGAAAATAGCGCTATTAAAAACTGCATCCTCTTATTTTCTTTTATTGTTATCCAGACAGGCTCCATACCAGAGCCACAAGTATATGATAATTTTGAGGGAATTAAATTTCTGCAGTATGGAACCAAAAATCCTACTCTTGATACTGTTTCAAAAAATCCTGCTCCGAATAAAATTAATAGTACTGGAAAATGTGCCAAGTATACCCGGAATGCAACAAAGAAATTTGATAATATCAAAATGAGCTTTGTTAGCAAAATAATGGATGTGAGCCCTTACGCTACTTATGTAGGTGTGCCGCCAAAAATAAAAATAAAGATCTATACGAATGCTCCCGTGGGAACTCTTGTGGAAATACTTTTAGGAAGCAAGGGGCGCAATAGTGAATACCCTGAAGGGACAAATAGTCAATATCAGGCGCATACAACTGTGCAGAACGAGTGGGAGGAACTTGAGTTTAAATTTGCTCAGATTCCGGAAGGCAGCAAAACATCTACTATGGAAGTAGACCAGCTTACACTGCTGTTTAATCCCAACTCTGCTACTTCCGATACTTATTACTTTGATGAAATTACGGGTCCTGCTTTGGATAAATTGGCTGTTGGAAATGTGAAGGATGAAAAAAAGAAAAAGTAAAAATCTATAATCATCTTTAAAAAGTAATTAATTTTTTAATTACAAAACATAATTTCAAACGAATGAATAAAAATGAAAAATTTGCTTTTGGCTGGCCAGGAATAGACGCCCGCTGGACCACAAGCGCTAAAAGCGGAGTGGGAACTGCTCTGAATTCCACTAGCAAAGTTTGGTATTCAATTAGTCATGGAATATTGAACGAAATTTATTATCCGCAGGTTGACCAGGCTTGCACCAGGGATGTGACCATGATCGTAACTGATGGAAAACATTTTTTCTCTGATGAGCAGCGGCATACTTCCCACACAATAAAAACATTGGGTAAAGGTGTTCCAGGATATCATATTGTGAATAGTTGTAACAGGCATTATTACAAGATAGAGAAAGAAATTATTTCTGATCCTTTGCGCGATACTGTTTTGCAGCGCGTGCATTTTTACCCAACCAATAACAATAAAAAAAAGGATTTTAAATTATTTGTTTTACTTGCTCCCCATTTGGGGAACCGTGGAACGGATAATACTGCATGGGTTGGCAATTACCGTGGTGTTCCAATGCTTTTCGCACAAAGGGAGGATGTGTCTATTGCAATGGCATGTTCTGTTCCCTGGAAAAAGGGATCAGTGGGTTTTGTCGGAAGTTCGGACGGGTGGCAGGATCTTGCTCAACATAAACAAATGACCTGGGAGTTCGAAAGGGCGGAAAAAGGAAATGTTGCATTAACAGGAGAAGTTGATCTGCAAGAAATTGTTGGAAACAGCTTTGTGATTGCCATCGGATTCGGCAGAAATCCTGAAGAGGCTGGCCAAAGGGCTCGAGCGAGTATTCTGGAAAATTTTGACAATGCAAAAAAACAATTCATAAAGGAATGGGAAGGTTGGCAGAAAAAGCTGTTCACTCCCGAAAAAAATAAACTGACTCTTTCACCAAAATATTTTAGCATAAGTACCGCGATGCTGCGGGTCCATGAATCCAAACGCCATCAGGGCGGCTTGATTGCAAGCCTTTCCATTCCCTGGGGATTTAGCAGGGGTGATGACGATCTTGGAGGATATCATTTGGTATGGCCGAGGGACATGGTTCAAACGGCAGGTGGCTTAATTGCTGCAAGAGCTTTTGAAGATGCCAGAAGAGTGCTGACTTATTTAATGGTTACCCAGGAGGAAGACGGACATTGGTCACAAAACATGTGGCTGGACGGTGCACCCTATTGGAAAGGAATTCAGATGGATCAAACGGCATTGCCAATCATGCTCGTGGATTTGGTGAACCGGGAAATAAATTTGACCGCTACAGAGTTGAAACATTTCTGGCCGATGATCAGGAAAGCGGCTGCTTTTTTGGTTTTGAACGGGCCAATTACGAAGCAGGACCGTTGGGAAGAAAACGCTGGGTATTCTACATTCACCTTAGCGGTCGAGATCTCTGCTTTATTAATTGCTGCCGAACATGCAGATCGTAATCATGAACCACAGCTGGCTATTTATCTTCGTGAAACGGCTGATGCATGGAATTCAAGCATTGAAAGATGGACATATGTTACAGGCTCTGATCTGGCAGCATTTGTTGGGGTAGAAGGTTATTATGTGAGAATTAATGCAAAAGAATCATTTGAGACAGAACACAGTGGTACTGATTTGTTGACGATCTCCAATCGTCCGAAAGGTGAAAATATTTGTCCTGCCAATGAAATGGTTAGTCCGGATGCGTTAGCGTTGGTTCGCTTTGGCTTACGTCAACCTGATGACCCCAAAATACTCAATACAATAAAAGTACTGGATGCCACTTTAAAAATGGAGCATGCTCTTGGACCATTGTGGTATCGATATAACGGCGATGGGTATGGAGAACATGCAGATGGAAGTCCGTTTAACGGAACAGGCGTTGGGCGTCCATGGCCTTTGCTTACAGGTGAGCGAGCTCATTATGAAGTGGCCGCCGGAAATTTTGCTTACGCGCAGAAGTTACTTAAAACAATGGAAAATTATGCAAATGAAACAGGTTTGTTCCCAGAGCAGATTTGGGATGCAGAAGATATTCCTGAATTAGATCTTATTCTTGGAAAAGCTTCCGGTTCGGCAATGCCGCTGGTATGGGCGCATGCGGAGTATATCAAGCTTTGCGTGTCGCTTAAAAATAAAAAAGTGTTTGACATGCCTTTACAAACCAAACAAAGATATCTGGTGGATAAAGTTGTTTCCAATATTTTTATCTGGGATTTTAACAGTCAGTACCGCTCAATTCCAAAAGGCAGAATTTTACGAATACATTGTCTTGCTGCCGCAACGATTCACTGGACCTCTGATAACTGGGCTACCACCCAGGATATTTCTACCCTGGATTCATCGCTTGGAAATCATTTTGCAGACCTTTCAATTGCAGACCTTGACTATGACCAGAAACTGATTTTTACATTCTATTGGCATGATTCTGATACTTGGGAAAACAAAGATTTTGTGCTGGCAATTGAAGCGGATCCCGCGCTTCGAAAAACGGAAGGCGAGGATTTGAAACCTGAGGGACGAAATAAAATAAAAGTATTTCTTCCTTCCTAGATAGTTTATTTATGAAACTTAATGTCAGCGATCATGAACAAGCCCAAGCAAATATTTATTGTTGAAGACAACGAAGTGTTTTCAATGATGTTAGATTATATTCTTTCCACCGACAGTATATATAATTTTGTAAGCTTTAAAACCGGTGAAGAATGTGTTAAAAACCTATACATGAATCCTGATATTATTATTCTGGATTATGGGCTTCCAGGCATAAACGGTTACGAGACCTTGAAGGAAATTAAAAAACGAAGTCCGCATACACATGTGATTATTCTGAGCAATAATAAGGATAAAAATATCGCAGCCAAATTACTTGCATTAGGTGCAGATGATTACATCCTTAAGCAGGGCCATGGCGAAACTCAGGTTATTAAAAGAATAGAGCATGTGTTGAAAAAAGATGAACAAAGTAAAAGAAGTATTGGCAGGAATGCTCCATTAGTGGAAAGGTGGGTTGTGTTTATTCTCATTATCATTACGGTTGGTTTTTTTATTTCAAGAGTTGTATAAAAAGGAGGCCCAATGAATAAGTTGGTAATATTAATTTCGACGCTTTGCCTGGGTTTTGTACTTGCTTATGGCAATGCGCAGGTTACAGCTGAGGGTATGCAGCCGGAACTCCGGTTAAGCAATCACGATTCGGCAATGGTATATTTTTCTGCCGGACTGGAAAAAAGCAAAGCGGGAGATTATGCGCTGGCGATTGCCTCGTTTACAAAAGCACTGGAATATGATTCGGCACTGGTGGCAGCCTACTTTAACAGGGCGCATGCTAAGAACCAACTGATGGATTATAAGAGTGCGCTTTCCGATTATGATAAAGCGCTTAAATTGAAATTGACCTGGGAAGAATCCTATGAGGCTTATTTCAATAAGGGACTTACTCAGACCATGCTCAACAATTTAAAGGCAGCCATGGCCGATTTCGATTACGCTATTCGTTTAAACCCTGAATTTGCTGATGCCTATTTCAACAGAAGCATTATTAAAGGTCGGGTTGGTGATTATTCCGGCGAGTTGGAGGATATCAATAAGGCGATCGCTTTGCGGCCAAATGATTCGTATGCATATAATAGCCGCGGTATTCTGAAGTCAATGATGGGAGATTATGTAGGAGCAGTAAAAGATTATACTAATTCCATACAGCTTAACAAGGAAAATTCGGATGCTTATTTTAATCGTGCGGTTATTCTGTATGAATTGCAGGAATATTTGCAATCCTTAAAAGATTATGATGCGGCCATTCTGATTAAGCCCGATTCGGAGTCTTACAATAGGCGCGCAAATGTGAAGTGTCGCCTAAGCGATTACCGTGGGGCATTTGAAGACTATAATTCAGCCATAAAGCTGGCACCATCTTATCATGTAGCTTTCGTTAACAGAGGCCATTTGAAATATGAGTTAAAAGATTATACATCCTCTATAGAAGATTACAATCAGGCAATAAAATTGAAGCCCGATTATTCTGTAGCATATTTTTACCGTGGATTGTCGAAAAAGGAAATAGGCGATCATAAAGGGGAAATAGAGGATTATTCATTGGCCATTGAGTTCAAACCCGATTATGAAGCAGCCTATCATGAAAGAGGTATGGCTAAATATGAGCTCGGTGATAGAAAAGGAGGATGCGAGGATCTGAATAAAGCAGTGAAATTTGGAAGCGATATAGCATACGACTTTCTGATCAAAAATTGTAAATAGACATATTAATTTTTTTTTGACATGGTAAAGGGTAAACTTAATTTCCCTCTGAAATTTTCTTGTTTATTGTTTTTTTTGTTGCTTTCGCAAGTGAGCAGGGTTCATGCACAAATTGTACTGGATGAAGAATTGAACCGCATGTACTACGACAGGACCAGGCGCATCACCAAATTCAGTGAAATGAACGATATGCGTGATGTTTTTCATAAAGATAAATTCTTGCTTGGCAAAAAAAGAATCATGGGAAATGTGGCCATGAATATGGGAAGAATTGTTCTGGACGACGGAAAAGAAACTCAAAACGAGTTACGGTCTGCGTTAAGCTTCTATCTAAGAATTCGTTTTTTTGAAGAGTTTAGCGTCAATACAACTTTATACAAGGATTTTAATACCAAGGCGGTTGCCCGCTGGACTTCCGATTATACTTATGCAATTGGGCGCTACAACTGGCGTCCAAAGCGCTTTAATTTCGGATATGAAAATTATCTGAATAATAAGTATACCGATAATTTTAAAGTTTTTTCGGATAAGTTCATGCAGGGTTATTATTTTGTTTCGTACTCTCATCTGATTCCGGAAAAAGTGTTTAAGCATGTCAGTATTGATCCGACGAGCAGCTTCAGGCTTACTTATGTGGTTCGATACGCGTTGAAATATGAAAACAGGAACAAGGAAATAGTTGGCGGTCTGTTTTCCGGAAAACCAACTGCCGGTGCGGGGTTCAGGTATACAATATTTAGAAACATATATATTGAATCGGCCTTTTATCTTTATTTAAATCCATCTGTTCAAAAGGCCCCTTGGGATCCTGATTATACATATGGCTTTGGTTATTTTGATTGGCGATCCTTCCGAATCTCGCTTACATATGGGAACTGGGCCGTAAATCGATTTCCCTGGAATAAAACAGAGTTTCCTCATTATGGGTTCCTGGATGGAAATTTTAGAATCGTTGCAAATTATATATGGTAATTAACTCTTATGAAAACAATTTTACTTTTTTTCTTTTCGATCTGCATGTTCAGTTCAGTCAAAGGCCAGCTTAAATTTATTATTGAAGATTTTGAAGGCTTTGCTGATCATCCGCAGGATCTGAATCCCAATGGAGTGTTTACGTTCGGAAATGCAAAAGCGCTTGTTGATCGAAAATACACGAATAAGCAGGCTTACTCGGGGGAAAGATGCCTCAAGCTTACGCAAAGTGGCGCCTTAAAATACGGTGGCTGGGGAAAAGGTGTCGGACTTAACATAGAGTTGGACCCAAGCAAAGATTATTTGAATTTTTATGTTTATCAGCCGGGAACAAATAACAGTAATTCCATTAAAATTGAACTTCAGGAAGATGATAATGGAAATGGCGTGTATGAAAAGGATCAGGACGATGTCTGGTCTTACTCTCAAAAGCTGGAAACTACCAATGCCTGGAAACTGATCTCCATTCCCTTAGTAGATTTTAAGGATGGAAACAACGGGGGCGACGGAGCTTTCAACATCAGTTATAAAAAAGGGAAATTACTTTGCTTTATTATCACTTTTGAAAATTCCGATCCTAAAAGCGCGCATACCTGGTCATTTGATTTTATTGCTTTTTCAAAAGGAAAGCTGCCAACCGGGGCCAGTCTTTTTGATGCTCCAAGTGCGGATGCAAACTCTTTTTGTAGCCTGGGTGCATGGTCCAAGGAAGGGAATGTAGCTAACTTTAGTGATATAGGTGCGTCCTTTGAAAATAATTTTAAAGCAGGATGCTCGAAGAAGCTCGGCGTAATCCATTTTTTTCAGCCTTTTGCGGTGGATGGCGGCAATACTCAAAATTTTTATCCATCCGTTGAGCGCGTCAATAAAATCATAAAAGATGGTTATATACCGTTGGTTACACTGGAAGATCACTTTGTGAATGCACATCCAACCATGAAGCAGCCCAATTTGTATAGCATTGTCGAGGGACATTTTGATTCTTTTTTTGCCAACTGGGCGAAGGAGATAAAGCAGGTTGATGGTGTTGTGCTGCTCAGGATTTTGCATGAATTTAATGGCAACTGGTATCCCTGGTGTATTGCGAATAATGATAAAGATCCTAAATTGCTGATCAGGGCTTACAGGCATATACATGATATTTTTAAAGCGCAGAATGTAAGCAACGTGCGTTTTATCTGGTGCCCGAATTCCATGTCCTTCCCACAGGAAAGCTGGAATTATATTATGGATGCTTATCCTGGCGATGAGTATGTTGATTACGTAGGCCTGGATATTTATAACGGCGCAGGCAAGGATATGCCCGTATGGCGATCTTTCAGGAAAGAAGGAATAGAAAACTATTTTGTTTTGACTGAGCTTTTACCTTCCAAACCACTATTAATTTGCGAGGTCGCATCGAGAGAAAGAAAAGGAACAGAGTCGGCAACAGCTCAGAACAAATCGGAGTGGATTAAGGATATGAGTGAAGCGCTTAGTAGTGACATGTCGAAAGTAAAACTGCTGACCTGGTTCAATGAGAAAGAAACGTTTAAAGTGAATTCCTCACCTTCTTCACAAAAAGCATTTCTAAATTATGTTATGAAGAGCAATTATTTTAAATCCGGAACGCAGGAGCTTCATCCTATTATCAAATAGATTCAGGATATTATTCCGGACGGAGTTTGTCCGGAATAATATCTGAATTATAGTTTAACAATCTTTTGATGAAAGTGCTTGTTATTCATTGTCATTCTTAGCACATAAATTCCTGAAGTCAGGTCTGAGGTGTTGATTTCTTCCTGGTAATTCCCCTTTTGTTTTATTCCATCGGAAAGCACCTTTAGTTTTTGTCCCAGGCTATTTATTAACTCCACTTTTACGGTTGCTTCTTCTGGAATGTCGTATGAAATCGTTACATTATTTATGAAAGGATTCGGATAAGAATGAATCAAATCAAGGGAAGCTACTTCCTGAATTCCGACACTGCAAACACCTGGCATATTCGCATCCATCCAGGTTAATCGCTGCCATATCCAGTCTTTCAGATTTGCAATTTCAGCCGCATAGTTTGCTGGAACCGGGCTTGGATTCGGGGAAACAAAGGTGCCGAGAATAGGCCACTTGGTGAAATTTCGTACTTGTGATTCATCAAGGTAGTAAGCCATTGAATCAATATGCCCATAGAGGGCTGAAAAACTTAAAATAGAGCCCCTTAAGGTTTGCCAGCGACATTTTAATTGATCTTTGAATGCATTGTCGGACATGAATTGCCACCACCAGAATGGAACGAAATTTTCAGTTGCAAAAAACTGATATTGCCAGCCGGAAGAATTATTTCCTCCATTGTAATAGCAATTCTTCCAGGCAATATTGTAATCCCATACAGGACCGCAATGCAATTTGCCATCGCCATCCGAATCCTTGTCTTTATAAAAATAAGTACTGCTTCTGTACCCATCTACATTCTTACTCATTTCATTGATCAGGAAATTATCAATAACAGATTCAGTATTTATATACTTGCTGTAGCCGCTATCAGGGCTATTGCAATATGAGCTGGCCAAAACATCTTCAAACTGATCGAAATAATTCTTGATATAATTTTTTTGAACCAGCGGCATGCTGTCCGGTTTAGGATATTCATATAAAAAGTAATTGGCGGAATCTGCTGTAATGTTAGATGAATAGTCACTATACCAGCCTTCTTCGCCTGGCAAATATTTGTCAAGCTTAATAATATACCCTCCTGTCAGATCATCCCCGCTCACATCGGTGTCTTTTAGTTTGTCAATATTTAGCCTATTCACATCGCGCTTTACTTTTTCCTGAAGCTGGTAAATTCCTTTGTAGTTTCCGTTTATAACAAGTTCGAAAAAGACCGATCGGCTGCTATAATGTCCCATTTGATTGTGGATTCTGTATGTAAGGTCATCCCGGAGGAGCGTTTTGTCCTGATAGAGTGCTTTGAAAATCCAATCATGTTCTGGAGGCAAGTTCATTAAAGGATAATCATTTTTTTGTAGAAAATTATCAAGCGTGGTGACGCTGTATGATTTTTTGGGAAGCAGTAAAGTGCTAGACCCTCGTAATTTAATTTCTGCTTTGCTGTTGAAATTATTAAAGGGGTCAGTCAGGTAATTTCGCACTCCCGGCCCATGATCGATCACCCCTATACCGACCACAAAAGTTTGGTAGGCGGTATCAATGTATTGACCATATGTGTCTATAACAACAATAGGTAAATTTGAAGAGGTAAAAGTTTGAGCTGATAAATTTGGTGCGGTGTTCAGGAGTAATCCGACAATTGCAAATTGTATATGTTTCTTCATGAGAACTTTAATTAATTTGTATCATTATGGGTTAATTCGTTTGGCATCAATACTCAACGTTGCATGAGGAACGCTTCGCAGTCGTTCTTTTGCAATAAGCTTGCCTGTGACCCTGCAGATTCCATAGGTTTTATTTTCAATTCTTATTAACGCATTTTTGAGATGCTCAATAAATTTTTGCTGCCGTGCTGCCATTTGCGCTGTTTCTTCTTTGGAAAAAACATCTGCTGCATCTTCAGTTAGTTTGAAGGTTGGAGAAGTATCATTGGTGCCATTATCAGCTTGCAGGGAGAGTGTCTCTTTTAACTGGTCGTAATCCTGGTATGCCTCGTCCAGCTTTTGTAAAATCAAATCCTTGAATTCCTTTAGTTCTGTATCAGAGAATCTGACAATTGCACCTGAATTGCCTTGTAGTGATTGATTTATTCCATTTATTTTCTCGCCTGATTCCGACGACTGTAGATTGTTATCCATATTTTCCCCTTTCTTATTAATGATTTAAAAGCATAAAAGTAGCCGCCAAAGGCCTTCGTCATTTAGTTTTTCGTTTAAACGTTTTTTAGCTTAGTTAGAATCATATAATTCACCAGTCGTTAATATCTTCTTGACAAAACCCTTGTAATCCCTTTGTTAATTGATTTTTTGAGTTTCTTCGAAAAAATGAATCCTGTGATATATTCGGTAAACCGCCTGATTTAATAGCCAAAAAGGCCAAAGGCGTTGCTAAGAATCGTTAAATAGTCGGTGAATTACAACTTAGTAGATTTTTAAAACGTTTACAAAAGAGTTAATCGCTAAAGAGGGATTTATAATAGCCAGAACCTGCTGAAAGATAGCCAAGAAATAGCATAAGCACTGTTCCTCCCCTTAACAAAATAATTATTCACTAAAACTTTTTTTGAAATGAAAAACATAAGAAGAATTTTTACTGCCGCAATTTTTACACTAACGTTATTCTGTTTTACCGAAAGTAAAGCTCAACCAATCTCCACTCATTTTTTTGGCGAAAACGCATGGATGCCTGATACAATTGGTAATGCAAGCGCCTGTACAGACCCTCCTTGTATTCTTAATGGTAAGCTGCATCAGCACTGGGCTGATATTAAAAACAGCGGAGCCTCGATTATTCGCTTTGGTGGAATAGCACCGGATAAGAACATGCCAACCAATTATCAATTTTTGAAGATGATTGATTCTGTTCGTGCACAAGGTATGGAACCTGTCATCCAGGTGCCTTTTCACAATTATCGATATACTGCAGCACAAGCTGCCGGCATTGTGAATTTTTTAAATGTAGTGAAAGGTAAGAACATTAAATACTGGATCATTGCCAATGAGCCTAATCTGGGATATTCATTTACCACCGCTGCACAAATTGCTAATTATTTCAAGCCATTTGCTTCCGCGATGAAAGCGGTAGATCCATCGATCATTATTATCGGGCCTGAAATCGCTTGGTTTGATCAATCCATTATTAACGGACTTACAACACCCGGCGGGCCAAATGATATTACCGGAAAGGATGCTTCAGGAAGATATTACCTGGATGTGATCTCTTTTCATACATATCCATTTAACGGCAGCCAAACCCGCAGTCAGGTAGTTTCCAAGTTAGCCGCTGCAGGATCGTTGCAGGATAACCTGGTGCATCTGAATGCCAGAGTAGCAGCCGCGAATTCATACCACAACAGAACCGGTGCATCAG
>DASWNK010000062.1:0-19010 GCA_036399275.1 Bacteroidia bacterium
TTTATCTGTTCGGAACATCCATGGGTGCAGCGGCCATAATGAAAGCCTGCAGCGAATATGACATTCATCCCAAAGGAATTATGATCGAATGCCCGTTTGGCTCCATGTATAAAACCGTTTGTGCACGGTTTAAAACAATGCATGCACCTACTTTTCCAATGGCCGGTTTATTGGTTTTCTGGGGAGGAGTTCAAAACGGATTCTGGGCATTCGGACATAATCCAATCGAATACGCGAAGAAGATCAATTGTCCGACGCTCTTGTTATATGGTGAGAAGGATGAAAAAGTAAGCAAAGAAGAAATTGAAGAAATATTCAATAACCTTAAAGGTCCAAAGAAATTAAGAACTTACCCGAATGCCGGGCATGAGAATTACCTTATTAAATACAAAGAGCAGTGGACGAAGGATGTTGCGGGGTTTATGGCGACTAACTAATTCATCTTATCAGAAAAATGTCAGTTCGAATGTTTCTACGACCGGAGGGAGGAGAAAAGTCCCGAGGCTTCGGGACGAGAACATATTACGGAGCGGACCTTATTCGGATTTCATTGTTAAATATATCTTTTGTCCTTTTTTGCGCGATTAGGGCACATGTCCAGTGGACATTGGAGCCAGATAGTGTGCAAGCGTACCAAAAAAATCAAGACCGGACAATCCCTCCCCGCCGCTTCGGAAAAATGTTTACTCAATCGATAAGGTTTATGGACGATGTGAGAGATGTGAGAGACCAGATGTGCGCGCATTACGGAGCGTCATTGCGAGCCCTCTTTGAAAAAAGGGCGTGGCAATCTCATTCCAGCACTCTTTAAAGAACGGTGATATCAGATATTATTCGGTCGTCCGCCCCGTATACACCAACCAACTAATATTCATTATATTTGAAGTAACATTTGCTCGCAACAATACTACCCAACCCTTGAAGAACACAGCAGAAATTAACTCCGACGGTATAAATGTGTATGTAACTTCCACCATACAGGCACACCCCGCAGGGAAAATCATTTTAACGATCCTGAATCTGTTAGTACTTTCAGCTTACATCTACTTACTCACAACCATCGAGGAGAAAGAAGCGGTCCAATTTTTTATTCCGCTTATCCTGATGTTTATCGTTCTCATATTTTTCCCCTGGCGTTATTGGTTCTGGAATTTTTATGGAAAAGAACAGGTAATTATAAATACGAAGACAATTACTTATTTTAACGATTATGGGATAATTATAACCAAGGCAAAAACCCTTGAACACGATCGATTAAATACAAGTTACGAGTCTGTCAGGGAATTCGACGGCGAAGATTTTGGAAGGCTGATCTTTTGGTCGTATGATAAAGAAACAAATCTGCCCAAACAAATTTATCAAACTTCTATTCTTATTAGCAGGAAGGAAATCGAAGAAATCGTTCAAAATATTACTGCTGTTTATGAAAAAGAATTTCACGAAAGCAGCTTATTCAGCTTTTTTGAAAATTAAAAGAACTTGCGGAGCAAAACATCATCCCCCTGCCCCCTTCAAAGGGGGACTAATTTCCGCCCCATATACCAATCTCACTCTCACATAGATTGTCGCAGACAATCTATCCGCTCTTAATCCTACTCGCCCCAGCAATCTCACCTCTCGCATCTTAATTGCCGCAGACAATCTATCCATTTTCAATCATACTTACACCGGCAATCAAAAATCAGATAAATCATAACGATCATGAAAATCTGCGTTCCATTTTTTTAAACTGGAGTGAGATTGCTTCGTGCCTCAATGACGCTCCGGAATATTTGTTACCTGCCGATCTCACTCTCACATCAATTGTCGCAGACAATCTATCCGCAAATTTCTGCTTACGATAATAAATCCCCACAAAAAAAGAGCCCCATCCTGGGGCTCTTTTCATTTGAATCATGCAGCAATGATGTTGAGCACATGGCTCCAGGGATGGATCCCTGACTTATCCACTCGCGCTACCCGGAAATAATAACGGGTGCCGCTGTCCAGCTTGGATACTGTTATCCTGCTGCGGGTGGTTTGGTCGATCTGCTTCCAGTCGCCTTCTTCCCCTGGCTTGGTGGAAATCTGCCAGATGAACGTGCTGTTCCTGTTATGCTTCGTCACCAGCCTAACTTCACCCGGATTTTCCGTGATGCTCACCTTGAATTCAGGAGAGGAATGAGTGGTCATTACTTTTACCTCCATCCCTGCGCTCTGAATCACCGTTTCGGCCGTATCAGGATTTTCGTTGGCGATGGATTCCACATAAGCTGCCAGCAGCTTCAGTGAAAGCTCCAACTTATCGGCCTTGTCGTGCATGTTGGACGTATCCTCCACGCCTCCACCGAGAGCTGCGACTCGAGCTGCCTCCAGGTCAACCACGTTAGACTTAATGGTAGCCAATGAAGGTACCGGACTAGGGAAACTCGGGTTTCCCGTCATAGAGGACACTATATAGTTTCCTCGGTCGATTTTTAATGGTACTGAAAGCTTGCTCAGCTTCAGCGCTACTTGTTTTTTTGACATATTCATTTAGGTTTTATGCTCCTCCTGCTCCTTTCACTCCTCGAGAAAGTCAGCCGAACAGAAAAAGCGGGTTAATAATCAATCGTCGTCACGACTGGCAAAATTTTAAATACTTTATTTATACATAATGAATCAAATCATCAGTTGCCTTTTCTTCTTCCTAAAGATCATTTAACATTTTACATGCAGGTTGTCACATTTCCTGTGCTTTATGTTACATCCCACATGCAGGCTGTTACATTCCTTAAGCGGATTGTTACTTGTCGCATGCAGTATGTTACATTCATCAAACATTCTGTGTCTTCCCCTTTAAGAAATGTTACATTTCTCATTCGGAAAGTGACATTTCCTAAACATGTTGTTACATTTCTTAAAGAAATGTGACATTCCAAAAGCACAATGTTACATGTCGCATGCAAGATGTTACATTCATCAAGCACTTTGTGTCTTTCCGCAAAAGGAATGTTACAATCATCATCGTGAATGTGACATTCTTTAAATGAAATGTGACATTGTTTAAGCACATTGTTACAATCATCATAACATCTGTTACACAAATCAAGAGGAATGTTACATTCATCAAGCATAAAGTAATTTTAAGAACGTATTCGTATTCTGAAACTGACGGGGGAGTATTCTAATAGCCGTCTCTATTCATTGTCTGCGGATTGAAGAGTAGTGATCCGACTTACGATTGATCTGATTGTTTTGCTTGTTTCCAATTTCCAGGCCAAAAATTACAGCACCTGAAAAATCCGATAACGTGCATAAGACGGAAGGTCATTTAAATAAGTTACATGGCAAGTATGCTATAAATGTAAAAATAATTTATTCTGAAGAAGGAAAACTTAATGCTGTTGCTGTTTCCGTAGCTTTTGTTTCCTTCATTTTTTCCAGGAAAGAAATTAAAAAATAAAGGTCCTCCGCCATTTCCGAAAAGTCTGCCGGCAACGCATGGGTTTCTGTATGCATTAAATAATGAAACCAGATCTCTGTAATTCTTTTCCGCAGCTGCTGAGGCGGCACAAATTGAAACAAGAGCTCCAATTCTTCCATGTTCTTTTTGTTTATATAGGTCATGGGGGCAAAATTCCTGAATTAAAATGAGAAAATCGTAGTGCTATTCTACTACGAAAGCCACTTTTTATCAAAAAAAGCTCAAAATTAATTGTCATGGAAGTGGAAAAGTGTCCGGAAATGGATGGAATATTTGGGGGATGTTTGTGGAAAATATGTTAATACGGACGCTGTTTATAAAGTTCTAAAAATAGAAACCATGAAAGAAAGATTAGACATCCCGGCTATCCATGATGATGACTTAAAAACTATACTTAAGAAGTATGAGCTACTAACCAAATTTGAATCAGGTGAAGTGAAATGCTGTTATTGCAATATTTCACTCACCTGGGACAATATTTACGGTTTAATTCTGAAAAACAATATCCCTCAATTAATTTGCGATTCAATTGAATGTTTAGAAAAATCAAATACAATAGACAATGGATAAAGTAGTAGAAGCTGTTTTAAAATATGGATTGGCACCGACATTCTTATTAATAATAATAGCGTTAATTGTTCAAGATCCTAGCAGAGCATTTAAACTAAAAAGTCTATTTTTAACTCCATTTTTTAAAGCATTTAACTGGTTTAAAAGGGCGTATGTAGCAAACGAAGTAGCAAATAATTTAAACACATTCTTTGCCAAAGAGTTATCAGGCGAACCTATCTCAGTTAAAATCAATTGGGTTAAATCGCCAGAGGATCCCGTGTTTAAAAACGGTAATCTTATAATCTTGATGAAACGAGAGGAAGATCAAACAAGAAATATTCTGACTGCCACAAAATATGCGTTACCAAAAGTCGTATGTCCTATTTTTAGGCATCACATTAAACCTACATATACGAGTGCTATAGACCTGGCGCTATTACAAAAATTTGCTGGCAAGCTAGGAAATCATGGGAAATACGTTTTTCGAAAATATTTTTTAAATCCTGAAGTTGAAACTGATCCAGATATTATTGAAACGCTTCAGAAATTAATTAAGATTGATAACTATGGAATATTAACAACAATTTTTCTAAATGAATTAGATTATATTGGAGAAGGCCTATACGCCGAGTCTAGCATGAAAGACAGAAGTAACGAATTACTTAAATTTATTAACTTCCTATGCACCATCGCGGAAAGAGAAATCGGAGAGGAGATTGAACTAACGAACTTCTCAGATGCGTTTAAGGTAAGTATTATACTTCTTGCAAAACATCAAGTAGCGAGCAAAAGAGGCTTAATTCCATATCTAAGGCGGCTTAATAAAAATTTGGAAAAAGGCGCAGATAGTATTTATATTATTGCATTCCCTTCCGCATTTAACTTTTTAAACAAATTTATTGATGTCATTGACGGCAATCAACGGGTAACGCTTGAAAAGGTGTTTAAGACAAGAGAAAGCTTAAATCAAGATAATGGAATATCGATCAACATCGGCTGCTTACGAAGAAATAGAGTTTTCACTAACGAATCATTTGTTAAAAAAATCGAAGCATGCGAAATTAAAATTGGGAAGCATGTTCAAGGAACCGTTGTAGATTGTTCAACGGATGAAGCGTTAATTTCTTTTTTAGGTGTGGATGGAACTATTAAAAAAAAGGAATGCTCCTGGCTGAGTCACCTGAACTGTAAGGATGTTTTGGAAGTGGGAGAAACTAAAGAATTTATCATAAATAAAATTGATACGGCAAGTGGTCTTATTTCTTTAAGTCTGCGATTTCCAGACCACGATCCATGGAAAACAATAACAATACCTAAACTACATGATAATATTGAGTTGTTGATTACAGGTTATGACAACTTAAATTTCACGGGAATTTATCAAAGTTATGTTGAAGTTACTATTCCCATATATGAAATTTCTTGGCACCTAATGCTAAATGAAGAAAAGGATAAGCTACTAAATACCACTGTTAATGCAAAAGTGATCAAGGTAATTCCAGAGGACAAGATTATTGATTGTAGTGTTAGGCAACTTGAAATCGATCCTTGGCCAATCATACACGAAACATTAAAGATTGGAACAGAATTTAATGGAAAAGTTTATGAGGTAAGTGAACATTTTGTAAGAGTAAAAATTGATAATGACTTAACAGGAAAGATTCCTAGAGAATCTCTAATATTGGCGGGCCATGAATATGCAAATTACAGGGAAAACCTTGTCATAGGTCAAGGGATAGAGGTCGTAGTAACGAAAGTCTTCTTAAGCAAGCGCTGGATCCGACTAGACTTAAAAAGAAATCTGAATTAAAACCATTTAGATTGAAGATTAATTAACCGGGCTTATAGCCCAATTTTATTTTGTTTGGCAGATTTTATATCAACGCCTTTTTTAATTGTGCTCTCGATTAGCCTACTAAGCTTGGTTTGCTTTCGGACTATTTCAAGAAACACTCTATTACGAGCTTCTGCATCCTTTATGAGAGTTCTGGCGCTTACAACATATATTGAAATCCCGCGCTTTTCGTAATGTCGATGATAAATTGGAGCATCTGTGGAAAAGAGAGGAATATAGCTGTCGCCCTCTAACCTGGCTGCTAGTTTAGAATCTATATCGGTAATCAAAAATCCATATATCTCTTGTACCTTTTCTTTCGTCTTAAAAGCTTCAACATAATCTATCAACTGCTGGATACCCTGAAACTTTTTCCGGTCTGATTTGGCTTTATAATCAAACGGTTTAATTTCAATAAGAACCGATTTCAAACTATCAGATTGGGCTGAAAATGGGTTATGAGAGAAAAAGAGGGCTAAGTCAGGTTCATCTTTTCCATTTTCCACACCATCTATGTTTTCACCTATTGCTTCAATAGTCGATTTAATATGTTTGTCGCTTGCAGCATAGGAATAACTCGTAAAACGATCGTCTAATAGCCATAAGTTATTTTTTCCAACGCTAAAATAATCGTCTGTTGAACCCATTTGCATGAAGAGGTTATGAATTATTTCTTCAACGTTCTCTTTTTTATCAATAAGCTTCTGAAGCCTTTCCAGAACTTGGACTCTATCATTGATGTATGAAACCAATTCCTGCTGAGCTATTTGAATTGCTTCCTGCAATTCGCTATCAGTGTATTCCTCTTTCCCGGCATTTACAAGTACTTGTTCTTTCGCAATATCGAATCGTTTCTTCGCTTTTTCAATAATGTGCTTTTTATCCAGAAAGCCAGCCATATCCATATCTTCTTCCTCAATATAATTTGCAAGATAGGGCCTTTCGTTTTGAATATCTTCTAATTTGGCAGCATTGATCTGTTCTGTTTCGGGGACTTTCTGCTTTGCAATATCAGAGATTTGGCTCTTTAAAGGAGCGTTGATCATTTCCCACGACAACGGTGAAACAAAGTCTGTACGAACAGGAAACACATCAAACCCATTTCTTTCATGATTAACACGTCCATCTAAATAAAGTGATTCGAGAAGAAGAAATCCTGAATATCCAAAGGGAAGAGTAATTTTTAAATCATGATCTGAAAACTCATTAACAGTTCTATTATTAGCACAGTAGTATGCGAATAACTTCCCTTTTACATTTTCAATTTGATAATGCAACTTGAAATGATATATCTCTTCATTTTTATCTTTTATTTCGAAACTATTTTCCGAAAAATCAGGCACCTGTGACTCACTTATTGTAAGAATTTCATTTGAATGAGCATCAATAAATTCAATATCAATCTTTGCGCCCTTCTTTTTATAGAAGAATAAGGTGGGCATTAAGTTAAGAAGAACCTTTTCGCGAATTATTTCAAGGTCTAGAACAATTCTTTTATCCAAATCCTTCTCAAGATCAAGAAACTGAGGAGACAGCGAAACAAACTCTATTTTAGTTAAATTCTCTTTAATTTCAATTTCCTCTTTACTTATATTATCAGTGTCAAAATCAAAGTTGAAAATAAAGGACCGTTTTTCTTGTTGTGCTTTTATAAAACTAGTATAATGAACATTATTATATACTTTTAAAAGATGAACCGCCCGACACCCTTACAGCCTAAGTTTTTTTTATGCTCCGTTCTGTATTTACAAAATGATTCATAGTTTATCGTATTAAGTCCATCGCCATTATCACAAATCGTAATATTATCCAACTTTTTAGAACCGAGCGCTCCTTCATCTCCCTCAAGAGGAATATCAACTGAATGCAGCGTGCACGTCACTTTTGTGGCATTCGCATGTATAGCATTAGTTATGGCCTCATACATTACGTCATATTGAGTGATACGACTGCTCACATCTTCTGTCACAATCCGTCTTATTTCAGCAAGCATTTTGCTCATATCGTCCCTTTTTTATTTGCACTAAAATAGACTAAAAACCGGAAATCCGCCGTATGAAATTATTTCTATTTTTAAATAGCTAACTTTTTTAGCAATTTGTAAGAATAACATTTCTAGGAAAACCCTAAAATGTCCTGAAATATAACGGGTCAAAATCTATTTTAATTACATCCATTAGATTTTGAATGGAGGTTGCTCGTGCTGAGATTTTACCTGGGTTATTGGCATTACTAAAAACATTAATCAACACTCCTACAACTACTCCCCCATCACCGCAAATGGGGCCACCGGAAGATCCGGCAGCAATATGACCATTTACAAATTCTAAAATTATTTCAGTGTTTTCTCTTTCTCGAAAGTCTTTCGAATATTTGTTAACCCAGCTTGCAGTAATATTCGATCCTTTGGAAGGAGAATAACCGAAGCAAACAAGGCCATTAGATACACTAAGTTCATCATCACCTGGAAACAGAGGATTTGCCACGGATTGTTGCTCATCAAGAATCTCCAATATCGCAATGTCAATTTCTTTATGAACGGCCAACACTTTTAAAAAAGATCTATTTGGTGCTGGGCTTGCAAAAACGGCAAACAACCCTTGACGCGGCATATCGTAATTAAGCACTACGTGTGCTGCAGTTACAATCCAATTTTTTCGCAAAAATCGGAATCCTGTTCCCAATTCATTTTTTATTTCATCTTGATCACAAATCACACAAAGTTGGTGACCGGTTATCTTGAACAATTGACTACTTGGTGTTATATCGTAATTTTTTCTTTCAGCCATATAGATTAAATATAGTAAAATTCCTTGGATTAAGTAGCCATAACCAAGCCCTTTTCTCCCCCAAATCCCCCCTTTGCAAAATCCTCCCTAAAACCCTATATTTGTGTCTATTCTTTAAGCAAAATAGACATACACATATATAGAGCATGAATACATTCGTTACAGAACCTTATAAAGCAAAGAACAAGATCAGGATCGTTACTGCGGCCTCATTATTCGATGGCCATGATGCTGCCATTAATATTATGCGCAGGATTATCCAAAGCAGCGGCGTGGAAGTGATTCACCTGGGGCACGACAGAAGCGTGGAAGAGATCGTGAATTGCGCCATCCAGGAAGATGCCAATGCCATTGCCCTTACCTCCTACCAGGGCGGTCACAACGAATTTTTCAAATACATGTACGACCTTTTGAAAGAAAAAGGCTGTGGGCATATCAAGATCTTCGGCGGCGGCGGCGGTACCATCCTCCCTACCGAAATTGAAGACTTACAGAAATACGGTATCACCCGCATCTATGCTCCTGACGACGGTCGCGCCATGGGATTGCAGGGCATGATCAACGATATGCTGGAGAAATGCGATTTCCCTACCGGTAACAACCTGAACGGGGAAGCCAAGCATTTAAAGGCGAAAGACGTGAAGTCCATTGCCCGCCTGATCTCGGCAGCAGAAAACTTTCCGGATGAGTTCGCGAAGTTTTTACCGGAGATCAAAAAGAACGTGCATGCGAAAACAACGCCGGTACTCGGAATCACCGGAACAGGCGGTGCCGGAAAATCTTCTTTGGTGGATGAATTGGTTCGTCGTTTCTTAATTGATTTCCCTACAAAGACCATTGCCATTATTTCGGTGGATCCTTCCAAACGTAAAACCGGCGGTGCATTGCTGGGCGACCGGATCCGTATGAATGCCATCCGCAACGAACGCGTGTACATGCGCTCACTCGCAACGCGTCAAAGCAACCTGGCGCTTTCCAAATATGTGCAGGAAGCCATCGACATTGTAAAAGCTGCCAATTACGATCTGATCATCCTGGAAACTTCCGGGATCGGGCAAAGCGATACGGAAATTACCGAGCACAGCGATATGAGCCTCTACGTGATGACGCCGGAATACGGTGCCGCTACTCAGCTGGAGAAGATCGACATGCTGGATTTCGCTGATATTATTGCACTCAATAAATTCGACAAGCGCGGTGCATTGGATGCGATCCGCGATGTGAAGAAACAATACAAGCGCAATCACCAGCTTTGGGAAACGGAAGATGATGTGCTTCCGGTATATGGAACCATCGCTTCTCAGTTCAACGACCCGGGAATGAACAAGCTCTACAAAGCTACCTTGAACATGCTGGCGGAGAAAACAGGCGCTGACCTGAAATCGAATTTCGCGGTAACGGATGAAATGAGCGAAAAGATTTACATCATTCCGCCTCACCGCACCCGCTACCTCGCGGAGATCGCAGAGAACAACCGCGGTTACGATAAATGGGTGGATGAACAAAAAGAAATTGCACAGAAATTATTTTCCCTAAATAAATCCATTGAAGCATTAAAAGAATCCAAGCTGGACGATAAAGACCGTATCATCAAAGGTCTGGAAGAAACGTCGGCACAGATCTCCTTGAGCTTCGACGGCCGTAATAAAAAGATTCTGGAAGGCTGGGCCGATAAAGTGCAGCAATACAAGAATGAATATTTTATTTTCAAGGTGCGTGATAAAGAATTAAAAATCAAAACGCATTATGAATCGCTTTCTCATTCACAGATCCCGAAGATCTCCACGCCACGCTACGAAGCATGGGGCGACATTTTGAAATGGAACCTACAGGAAAATGTTCCGGGAGAATTTCCGTATACAGCCGGTGTATTTCCTTTCAAGCGCGAAGGAGAAGATCCTACCCGCATGTTTGCTGGGGAAGGCGGACCGGAACGTACCAACAGACGTTTCCATTATGTAAGTCTGGGAATGCCGGCGCATCGCTTAAGCACCGCCTTCGACAGCGTGACCTTGTACGGACAGGATCCCGCCATTCGTCCGGATATTTATGGAAAGATCGGCAACTCCGGTGTTTCCATCTGTTGCCTGGATGATGCAAAAAAATTATACAGCGGTTTCAATTTAGCCGATCCGAAAACATCGGTGAGCATGACCATCAACGGTCCGGCTGCGATGTTAACCGGTTTCTTTATGAATGCTGCCATCGATCAGCAATGTGAGCTTTACATTAAAAAGAACGGTCTTGAAAAAGAAGTCGAATCTAAAATTCAACAAATCTACAAATCTAAAAATGTAGAGCGTCCGAAATACCAGGGCCCGCTTCCGGAAGGAAACGACGGCTTGGGCTTAATGCTCTTAGGTGTTGCCGGCGACCAGGTATTACCGAAAGAGGTGTATGAAAAGATCAGAGTAGAATCCATCGCGGCTGTTCGCGGAACGGTACAAGCGGATATCTTAAAAGAAGACCAGGCACAAAACACTTGCATCTTCTCTACCGAATTCGCTTTGCGCTTAATGGGCGACATGCAGGATTATTTTATTCAGCAGAACATCCGCAATTTTTATTCGGTTTCCATTTCCGGTTATCACATCTCAGAAGCCGGTGCCAATCCTATCACTCAGCTTGCTCTTACATTATCCAACGGTTTTACTTACGTGGAATATTATGTAAGCCGCGGCATGGACATTAATAAATTCGCTCCGAACTTATCTTTCTTCTTCAGCAACGGCATCGATCCGGAATATTCAGTGATCGGTCGTGTAGCGCGTAGAATCTGGGCGAAAGCAATGAAATTAAAATACAATGCGAATGAGCGCTCACAAATGTTGAAGTACCACATCCAGACTTCAGGACGTTCACTGCATGCTCAGGAAATCGATTTCAATGATATCCGCACTACGCTTCAGGCTTTGTATGCGATCTATGATAATTGCAACTCTTTACACACGAATGCTTATGATGAAGCGATCACCACGCCTACGGAAGAATCGGTAAGAAGAGCGATGGCCATCCAATTGATCATTAACCGTGAATTAGGCTTAGCAAAAAACGAAAATCCTTTACAAGGTTCTTTCATCATCGAAGAATTGACCGACCTGGTGGAGTCTGCTGTATTGACCGAATTCGAACGCATCAGCGAACGTGGCGGTGTTCTCGGCGCGATGGAAACGATGTATCAGCGCGGTAAGATCCAGGAAGAAAGTCTTTACTACGAAACATTAAAGCATACCGGCGAATATCCTATCATCGGAGTAAATACCTTCTTATCTTCCAAAGGCTCTCCTACGATTGTCCCTAAGGAAGTGATCCGCGCAACGGAAGAAGAAAAGCAATACCAGATCACGATGCTGGTGGAATTACAAAAAGGAAACAGCGAAAAATCGGCACAACTTTTACGGGAGCTTCAAACAGCAGCGATTCAAAATAAAAACATTTTTGAAAACCTGATGGAGGTATGTAAGTATTGTTCTTTAGGTCAGATCACGAATGCGCTTTTTGAGGTGGGTGGGCAGTATCGGAGGAACATGTAAGGTTCCGGAGCGTCATTGCGAGGCACGAAGCAATCTCACACCAGCACAGATTCAATGGAACGCAGATTTTCATGATTGTTATGATTTAAAATGATTTTTGATTGCCTGTGTAAATATGATTTAAAGCGGATAGATTGTCTGCGACAATTCTGGAGTGAGGGATGAAAGGTATTACGGCGCGTCATTGCGAGGCACGAAGCAATCTCACACCAGCAGAAAATCAAAATAGAACGCGGATGCCTGACGGCAACGCTGAAAACAAAGATTAAAACGGATTTGATTACAGGCACGAGTAAGATTAACGGATAGATTGTCTGCGACAATTAAGATGCGAGATCCGCCGCGGCGGAGAGATCGGCAGATAAAGAATGTTACGGAGCGTCATTGCGAGCCCTCTTTGAAAAAAGGGCGTGGCAATCTCACTCCAGTACTTAACCGACATGCTGGAGTGAGATTGCTTCGTCGTGCCTCCTCGCAATGACGCTCCGCAATTAGCAGTGGCGCCCTGAAACAGAACACGCCACCATCAACAAACAACAATAACCGCGTCTTTGCGCCTCCGCGGTAAAAAGCAAACCCAACGAATAGGTATCGCAAACCAATGAACCAATGAACTAGTAAACCAATGAACTAATTAAAATGAAAAACCACGAAATCGATTACAAAATATTAGGCGAAGAATTACAAGCCGTAGAAATTGAGCTGGACCCAAATGAAACCGTTGTAGCGGAAGCCGGTAACTTTATGATGATGGACAATGAGATCAGAATGGAAACGATCTTCGGCGACGGCTCAAAACAACAGAGCGGTATCATGGATAAGCTGTTTTCTGCCGGGAAGCGATTGTTAGTCGGCGAAAGCTTATTCATGACGGCATTCACCAATACCGCCAACGGAAAAAGACGCATCACCTTCGCTTCTCCTTACCCCGGAAAAATCATCCCAATGGATCTGAGCACTTATAACGGCAAGATCATTTGTCAGAAAGATGCATTTTTATGTTCAGCCAAAGGCGTGAGCATCGGAATTGAATTTCAGAAGAAACTGGGAACAGGATTATTCGGCGGTGAAGGATTCATAATGCAAAAGCTGGAGGGCGACGGAATGGCGTTTGTGCACTCCGGCGGAATGATCATTGAAAAACAATTGATGCCCGGCGAATTAATTAAAGTCGACACGGGCTGTATTGTCGCTTTTACCCAGGATGTCAATTACGACATCCAGTTTGTGGGCGGCATAAAGAACACCATTTTCGGAGGAGAAGGACTGTTTTTCGCTACATTGTCTGGCCCCGGCAAGGTGTGGATCCAATCGTTGCCCGTAAGCAGGCTTGCCGGACGATTAATGGCTTACTCCCGTGGAGGAAAAGAAGAAGGCAGTGTCTTGGGCGGTCTTGGCAGGATGTTTGACGGGGATAACAACTAATGTATTTATTTCAATAATTTTACTTAACTTTATTATAAATTAAAACTAAAACTATGAAGAAGGTTATATTATTATTTACTGCTATGATCGCATTTACATTTGCGAACGCACAGGAAGCAAAATCTCAAAAAGCAGATGCTGCTACCAGAGCTACTGTAATGACACAGAAAATGGACAAAGTATTGTTACTGACTCCAGCTCAGAAAACACAGGTTCAGAATATCAACCTGGAAAGCATGAAGCTGATGGACCTTAACCAGGAGAAATCAGCAAACGATCCAAAACAAATGGAAGCTGAGAAATCCCGAATCAAAACAAAATGGGAAACAGATATGAGCGCTGTGATCTCCGCTGACAAAATGAGCAGATGGAAAATTTACCAGGCTGAAGAAAAAGCAAAAGAACAAGCAACAAAATAAATAAATTAAGCTCCCGGTCTACCGGGAGTTTTTTTTGCTCCCTATGAAAAAGACATTAGAAACAGAACGCCTTTATTTAAGAGAATTCAATCTGAACGACGCCCAATTGCTCCTTGAGCTCAACGCCGATCCGGAAGTTACACGCTATACCGGCGACGGACAAGTGACGCTCGAAGAAGCACAAAGCATCTTGAAAGACGTTATCCTTCCTCAATACAAAAACAAGATCGGCCGCTTAGCAGTTCATTTAAAAGACAACGATGAGTTCATCGGCTGGTGCGGATTAAAGCACCATGCGGAAGAAGATGAGATCGACCTGGGTTACCGCTTCTTTAAAAAACACTGGGGGAAAGGCTATGCAAGCGAATCTGCAAAAGCAGTAATGGATTACGGACAAAACACCTTGAAATTAAAAACCATTGTAGCCCGTGCCGCAAAAGAAAATATCGCTTCACTAAACGTCATTAAAAAGCTGGGAATGGTTTATCTGAAAGATGAAATGTGCCGGCACGACGAGGCGGAAGTGTATGTTAGTAGTTAGGAGTTAGGAGTTAGGAGTTGGTTGTTAGTTGTTAGTTGTTGGGGACTAATTCAATTCCGGACGTCATTGCGAGTCCCGATGCCTCGGGACGAAGCAATCTCACTCCAGTATTATTACAACAAGAACCAAATCCCAACTGGTGTGAGATTGTCACGCCGAAGGCGGCTCGCAATGACGCACACGAATAATAATCCTTCTCTTACCACGAATCAACCTCTTCACCCAAATCCTTCCATTCCGGATTCATTTGTTCTATTAGTTCGATTTTCTTTGCTCTTGAGCCCGCTTTTATTTGTTTTTCTCTGGCAATCGCCTCCTCAATCGAATGAAATGATTCGAATACACGAGCTTGGATAAATTAAACTTTGCGGAAAAGCTTTGTTTATATGTCTTATTCTTATGCTGATAATTTCTTTTTCGCAGGTCGGAAGTAACACCGGTATACAATGTTGTATTCCATGCATTCGTCATAATGTAAACTGCACCGCCTTTAACCATTGTTCTTTGTTTTATTAATTATTTATCGGACTATCATCCTTCTGCGCGTCATTGCGAGTCCCTATGCCTCGGGACGAAGCAATCCCACTCCAGTATCACAACAACAATAAACACAAAATCAAACTGGTGTGAGATTGCTTCGCCGTGCCTCCTCGCAATGACGAGTTCTTAGAATTTAATTACGTTCCAGCCTATACATCTTCCCGAGCGTCATTACGAGCCCTCTTTGAAAAAAGGGCGTGGCAATCTCATTCTAGTATATTATTTATCATTAGGGTTTCCAAACTGGTGTGAGATTGCCACGTCCCGAGGCTTCGGGAGTGCCTCGCTCGCAATGACGCTCCGTAATATTTCTCACCTCGCACATCACACACAGATTTGTACATTTGTATTTATTTGCAATTTGTAAACACCCTGATTCGTTATTCGTTTAATTCGTAATTCGTATACTTAAAAAAGCTCCATCTGCCTCACTTCACCCGGTCGTCGGAAAGCAGTCAGGTCATACTCCATTCTATCCCTTCCGGCTAAATGTTTCTTCACTGCCATATTAAACATCTGCCGGATCGACTCTACCATCTTTCCTTCGCCTCTCATGCGTGTTCCATAGCGGCTGTCATTTAATTTCCCGCCATGCGCATCGGCAATGTGATGCAATACTTTCTCTGCTCGGTCAGGATAATTTTTGTGGATCCAGTCTTTAAAGATCTCACCAATAGAGCCATTCAATCGCACCATGGTATAACCCGCACAATCGGCTCCATGATCAGCGGCGGCTTTTATTAATTCAGGAATCTCATCACTGTTCAATCCGGGAATGATTGGCGCAGTCATAACACCCGCAGGGATTCCGGCTTTGTTGAGCGTCTCAATTATTTTCAACCTGTTTTTTGCAGTCACGGTGCGCGGCTCCATTTTTAATCGCAGCTCTTCTTTTAAGCTGGTGATGGAAACCATGACATGAACCAGTTTCAGCTTAGCCAACTCCTGTAAAATATCTATGTCGCGAAGGATGAGATTATTTTTCGTGATCATTCCTGCCGGATGACGAAACTTCAACAGCACTTCCAGCATCTGCCGCGTGATCTTCATCTTGCGCTCCAGCGGCTGATAACAATCGGTATTGCCGGAAAACATAATCGGAGAAACCACCCAGTTCTTATTCATGAATTGTTTTTCCATTAACTGAGGAGCATTCGGTTTCGCAATGATCTTGCGTTCGAAATCCAGTCCGGCGCTATAACCCCAGTATTCATGAGTGTTACGCGCATAACAATAAATGCAGCCATGCTCACATCCCTGGTAAGGATTCATGGAATACATACCCGGTATATCCGGACTCTTCACGATGTTAATAATCTTCTTGGGCGTTTCAATAAAGACCTGTGTTTTTTCATCGCTGAGCAATGGCTCATCCAACACTTCGTCGTGCTCTGTAACATAACGGTTCTTTGAATACTTATTATCTGTATTCAGCTGTGCACCGCGTCCTTTAAAGTATTCGGGGCTTCCTTCCTTCTCTTCCATAGTACAAAGTTACAATGTGTTTCAAAAAAAAGCGGCTAAGAATCTTAGCATGTTTAAAACTATTGGAAAGGAGCGAAAAAAATAGTTTACCTTTAAATATAAATCATTGAAACATGAAATTACTCCTTCATAAATCAGTTATAATCCTTTTATTTTTCTGCTGTTCCGGCATGCCGCTTTTCGCGCAAAGTTTTCTGAGCGACTCCACAGCCGCTGCAGAACATCATCATACGCCCTGGGACATCCTTTCCGGATCCGGTGATGAAACGCTTGTTTGCTACAAGCAGGCCCATCGCAACATGTATTTTGTAGTAACCGGATTGGTGATCCTTATTGCTTTCATCGCAATTAAATTATTGCTGATGAATCGAAAAACAAATAGAGCGCTGAAGCATAAAAACGAGATCATCGAAGAAAAAAACAAAAGCATTACCGACAGTATCAATTATGCCAAGCGTTTACAAACCGCTATTCTTCCGCCCAAAGATTTCGTCGACAGTTTTCTGCCTGAGCATTTTATTCTCTATCAGCCAAAAGACATTGTAAGCGGGGATTTTTACTGGGCTTCGAACCACGATACCAAGATCATGATCGCCGCCATCGATTGTACCGGCCATGGCGTTCCGGGAGCGTTGCTGAGCATTGTCGGACATAACGCGATCAACCAAACCGTAAATGAAATGGGAATTATTCAGCCTTCCAAAGTATTGGACAGCATGAATACTATCATCAAAAAAATACTGCACCAGGATAAAGGCAGCGACATTCGCGATGGGATGGACATGTCGCTCTGCACCTTCGATAAAGCAACACATACATTAGAGTATGCCGGCGCCAACAATCCGATCTATATTGTTTCCGAAGGAAAACTCAACATTGTGAAAGCTTCAAAGCTCACCGTGGGAAGCATGGCAGATCATACCGTGGAGCCGCCGGTAAATCATTCCATCCAATTAAAAAAGGGCGATTGTTTTTATTTATTCAGCGATGGCTATGCTGATCAGTTCGGTGGGCCCGACAATAAAAAATTCAAATCGAGCAAATTCCAGGAGCTTCTGATATCAATTACAAAACAATCAATGGCAGAACAGCAAACAACTATTCTTTCTGCCTTCAGAAACTGGCAGGGTAAAAATGAACAGGTAGATGATGTGCTGGTGATCGGGATTAGGGTGTAAGAGTGGGGAGTTGGGAGAGCGGAGTTAGGAGGGCGGAGGGGTGTTACTGTGTATTAATGGAACGCAGGTTTTTATGATTGTTATGATTTAAAATGATCTTGATTGTCTTCGACCTGGGTACAATGGAACGCGGATGCCTGACGGCAACGCTGAAAACAAAGATAAAAGCGGATTTGATTACAGTTAAAATTTTGATTAGCGTCGGATGATTTAAGGCGCGGTCAGAACGATAAAACAGATTCGTTTTTATCTCTGTTTTCCGTTTAAATCAGCGTTCTATTAACACACAGTAAATCAAACACAGAATTGTCGAAGACAACCATCAGCGTTCAATCATACTTTTATAAACGATAAGCAAATCCGTTTTTATCTTTGTTTTCCGCTTAAAATCCGCGTTCTATTAACACACAGTAAATCAAACACAGAATTGTCGAAGACAATCATCAGCGTTCTATCAATACACAGTACATCAACCATGACCAACCACCGCAAAATAATTCACATCGACATGGATGCCTTCTACGCATCGGTGGAACAGCGCGACTTCCCCGAATTGCGCGGGAAGCCGATCGTAGTGGGCGGTAAACCGGAAGGTCGTGGTGGTGTGGTGGCAACCGCCAGTTATGAAGCACGCAAATTCGGTGTACGTTCCGCCATGGCAAGTAAAAAAGCACAGGAGCTTTGTCCGGAAGCAATCTTTGTTTATCCACGCTTTGCCGCTTATAAAGAAGCATCTAAAAAAATTCGGGAGATCTTCCACCGTTATACCGATCTGATCGAACCGCTCTCCCTGGATGAAGCATTCCTGGATGTGACAGAAAATAAAAAGAACATTGTCTCCGCTATCGAGATCGCGAAACAAATTAAGAACGCGATATTTGAAGAGACCCAGCTAACGGCTTCCGCAGGCGTTTCTTCCAGTAAGTTTGTGGCGAAGATCGCCTCCGACATGAACAAGCCGGACGGACTCACGTTCATCGCTCCCGAAAAAATCGAAGCATTCATGGAGCAGCTTCCCGTAGGAAAATTCTTTGGTGTTGGAAAAGTAACGGCGGAGAAAATGAATAAGATGGGCATCCACAAAGGCGCGGATCTCAAAAAAATGACGGAAGAAGAATTGGTTCAGTCCTTCGGTAAATCAGGTCGTTTCTTTTACAAGATCGTAAGAGGCATTGATAACAGAGAAGTTCATCCCGACAGGGAAACAAAATCATCGGGCGCAGAAGATACGTTTATGGAAGACCTGACGAAGATCGATGAGATGCTTGA
>DASWNK010000063.1:0-17229 GCA_036399275.1 Bacteroidia bacterium
ATAGCCGGTATTGCAATAAGAAAAGCTGCCTCCGGGAATACCGGGAGCAGGCTGAATAAAGGCATTTATAAAATCTTTTGCCGACCAGATCGAATCCTGGTCTGCAAATAATGCAGGCTGATGTGCCGGGTTGTTGAGCACATCATAGATTCCGCTTTGATGTCTTAACAACTGATGGATCGTGATATCAGGGTTTATGTAAGGAATGGTATCGATCCATTCGTGAAGGCTGTCATCCAGGCTCAGCAAGCCCTGATCGGCCAGGTGCAATACGCAGGCAGATGTCATTGTCTTAGCCACACTTCCTATTTCATACGCATCCGATGTTGTTGCATTGGCATATGGAACAAGAGAAGATATTCCTGCAGCCTTTGACCATACCGCTGTGTTCGAGAGCTGAACGGAAGCGCTCAATGATCTATTGTTAATGGAAAGCTGCATGCTGTCCAGCGTATTGTTAAGCATGTTCTCCAGCACGAGTGGCACGGTTTGCGCAAGCCCGCCGGTTACAACTACAAAAGAGCAAACGGTTAGGAGTAGTAGATTTTTTTTCATTCTTAAATATATTAGTGGAGATTCGGGATGTCTGTTTTATCTTTTTAAAGGACTGTTTCAAATCCTATAAGTAAAAGTAAGGTGTTTTGGTTCGAACGAACTAAATATTACATGAACGGTAATTCGGGTAAATGGTATGAAGCAGATGAAGGTTAAATATAGCTGGCAAGGAGGAGTGGGGCGAACAATTTCGATGTGTTTTCTGGCTAAATGTCAGGGTGTTCGCCTGTGAAGGAAAGGAATCGGCTCAATACCAACATTACCGCCTTTTTTAACCTACCTTTAACCCCCAAACATAATAGTCATGCGTAAGTTCCTCTCTTCAGCATTCATTTTTTTAATTATTTCCAATCTCTCTGCGCAGGACGATGCGCTTACACATGCCGAGCAAATGCCATCCTTTCCCGGAGGCGAGCCAGCCTTGTACCAATATTTGCACGATAAAATAAAATACCCCACAGCGGAAAAAGAGGCTGGCGTTTCCGGTAAATGTTATGTTTCGTTTGTGGTGGAAATTGACAGCACGATCTCTCAGGTGAAGATATTAAAAGGTGTTACAAACGGACCAGGGTGCGACATTGAAGCAATGTGCGTTGTTTCTGGAATGCCAAAATGGATCCCGGGAAAGCAAAACGGCAAACCAGTGCGGGTGCAGTTTGTCTTGCCGGTTAAGTTCACATTGCAAAGTAAAAAGGTTCCTGCCGGAACTGGGCCGGATTTCGGTCGCCGCTGTAATTCCGCATCGCTCACAGACACGATGTTCCTGAGCGCATCTTCCGTTCGATGCGCAAGAGCCGAAGCGGATTTTTATCGGATTGCAGCCGAGCAGGATGGTGCATATCTTATAAAGGAAATGGATTTCAAAACGAATCTTCCGCAGGGCATATTCATGAGTAATTCATTGGATTCGCTTGTTAAGAATGGTAAAGGCAGCAATTATGTTAATGGTAAAAAATCAAGCGAGGGGAATTATGAAAATGATAAACAAAAAGACGTCTGGACGATCTGGCGCAAAGGTGTCCGCGATTCGCTGGTTGTGAATTGTCGTGTGGATGGAACCTATGAGAACATTTATATTCCTGTTGATTATGCTTTTAATACAAAGTACAAAACCTGGTATCCTATAGTAGTAATGCCTCAGTATCCGGGTGGTGAAAAGGAAATGATGAGCTTTATTCAACAAAATGTCAGGTATCCTTCCTTTGAAAAAAATCATCTGATCATAGGCACTTGTTATGTAACTTTTGTAGTAGAAAAAAACGGGACGTTAACAGATGTCAGAGTGTTAAAAGCGTAAAGGGCGGATCAGGATGCGATGAGGAATCGATGCGTGTGGTCAAAGCGATGCCGGTATGGAGCCCCGGCACTCAATATGGTGAGCCGGTAAGAGTGCAGTTTAATCTGCCTATAAAGTTTATACTACGCTAAATAAGAAACTTCAGTTTCTGAAATTGCCAGACGCTTTGTAGGAAATTACTTTCCGATACAAAACCTGCTAAAGATATTCGCCAATAAATCATCACTGGAAATTTCTCCTGTTATAGTCCCCAAATAATGCAAAGCCTGGCGGATGTCCATAGCAAGGAAATCGCCGGTAACATTATTGTTGAGGCCTTCCAATACTTTGATAAGAGCAACATTGGTATGACGCAATGCTTCCACATGTCGCGCGTTGGTAACAATGGTTTCGGTGATGTTAACCGTTCGGTTATCAAACAAGGTCACCATGTATTTCTTAAACTCATCAATGTTGATACGTTCTTTCGCAGAGATAAAAAGCATGTCGGGAAATTCCGCAAATTCCTTCCTGGTGTAATCATGGTCTTCTTTGTCGATCTTATTTGCGACCAATACCAATTGAGAATTGTGCAGATGAGGAGTAATGTCTTTGATGATCATTTTTAATTCCGAAGCAGTGATTTCATGCGCATCGAATAAATAAATAGCAATGGAAGAAAGCTTGATCTGTTCGTAGGTTTTTTCCACACCGATGGATTCGATGATATCATTTGTTTCGCGGATTCCTGCCGTATCAATAAACCGGAATTGAACTCCGTCAATATTCATCTCATCTTCGATCACATCACGGGTGGTTCCCGGAATTTCAGAAACGATGGCTCGCTCTTCTTCTAATAAAGCATTCAGTAAAGTGGATTTTCCGGCATTGGGTTTCCCCACAATTACGACTGGAATTCCGTTTTTAATCACATTACCCACTTCAAAGGAATCGATCAGTCGTTGTACAATGCGTTGGATAGTGCTTACCAGGCTTTTTAAGTCCGAACGGTCGGCAAATTCCACATCTTCTTCACTGAAATCCAGCTCCAGCTCAATGAGGGAAGCGAAATCGATCAGATTCTGACGAAGCGTTTTGATCTGGTTGGAAAAACCGCCCCGCATTTGCTGCATCGCCACCTGGTGAGAAGTGGCCGATTTGGAAGCGATCAGATCGGCAACGGCTTCCGCCTGTGAAAGGTCGAGCTTGCCATTCAGGAATGCACGAAGAGTAAATTCCCCTTGCTGAGCCATGCGTGCCCCTTTTTTTATCAATAATTGTATGATCTGCTGCTGGATAAATGGGGAACCATGGCAGGAGATTTCAATGGTATCTTCGCTGGTATAGGAATTGGGGGCTTTGAACAAGCTCACCAAAACTTCATCCAGGATAATGCCTTCATCATAAATCACCCCAAAATGAATGGTATGGGATGCTAAATCCAATAAGTTTTTCTTTTTACGGCTTTTCGTCCCGAATATACTGTCTACAATAGATAAGGCTTTATTTCCTGAGATCCTGATTACGCCGATAGCGCCGAGTCCTTGCGGAGTAGCGAGGGCAACAATCGTATCGTTATTCAATGCGGAATTCAAGTAGAATAAGGGTTTTATAGGTTTCTGATGCCTAAATTAACAAATTCTTTATTAACCAGCCTAAATTCGGCCATTTTAAAAAGCCGGAATCATTAATTCAGCGAAAAAAAACAAATTGCTTTGCAAAACCAGCTTAAAATTTTACTTTAGCATCCTCAAAAGCAAGAAAGCAACAAAGCAATAAACCCACAGCATAACACAACAACACACTACAAATCAACAAACAAAAATATGAGCGTATTAGTCAATAAGCAATCCAGAATAATTGTACAGGGATTTACAGGTACTGAAGGAACATTTCATGCCGGTCAGATGATCGAGTATGGAACGAATGTAGTAGGAGGCGTGACTCCTGGTAAAGGCGGCTCAACCCATTTGGATCGCCCGGTATTCAATACAGTAAAAGATGCTGTTGAAAAAGCGGGTGCCGATGTTTCCATCATTTTTGTACCGCCGGCATTTGCTGCGGATGCCATTATGGAAGCTGCGGAAGCTGGAATAAAAGTGATCATCTGTATCACAGAAGGAATTCCTGTTCGCGACATGATCGCCGTAAAAGAATATTTAAAAGACAAAGAATCACGCCTGATCGGACCGAATTGTCCGGGTGTTATTTCTGCAGATGAAGCGAAAGTAGGCATTATGCCAGGTTTCGTTTTCAAGAAAGGAACTGTGGGCATCGTTTCGAAATCAGGAACATTAACATACGAAGCTTCCGACCAGACTGTAAAAGCTGGTTTGGGAATCACTACAGCCATTGGTATTGGTGGAGATCCTATTATCGGAACAACTACAAAACAAGCTGTTGAATTATTAATGAACGATCCTGAAACTCATGGTATCATTATGATCGGTGAGATTGGTGGAAACCTTGAAGCAGATGCAGCACGTTGGATCAAAGCAGATGGTAACCGCAAGCCTGTTGTTGGTTTCATCGCTGGTGAAACGGCTCCGAAAGGACGTACAATGGGACATGCAGGAGCAATTGTTGGTGGAGATGATGATACCGCAGAAGCAAAAAAGAAGATCATGAGAGCTTGTGGAATCATTGTAGTGGATTCACCGGCTGAGATCGGGAAAGCAATGGCGAAAGCCTTAGCGGATGATGTTCGCAAAGAAAGTCCACATCACCATGCTAACCGTGTTGATTAATTGAGTTCAACGTTCAAAGAACTCTCCATATAAATAAAAAACCGTCAGCAATTTCACTGACGGTTTTTTATTTGGTATCAAGTAGTTAGTATCAAGTATCCAATAGGAAGTATCACGTCTCTCAAATCTCACCCTTCACATCTAATATCTCACATCTATTTCTCTTTCTTCTTCTCTCCCAGCGTATACACTACCCCTAACATCAAACCTCCGGTTGCTGCAGAAGTGCTGCCAGGATCTTTATACACAAATGGGTTGTTGAATTGCTGGCCCAGGGCATCCACACCTTTGATGTCTGTCAGACTGTATTGTAAACGTAAGCCTGCCAGAATAGAGAATTTCGTTTTTGCAAGAGGCACTTTGAATCCCACACCCAGCACTGCTGATATATAAGAGTTGGCATAAGAGCTGGTCATAATAGAATCCATCTGCATGCCATCTGTGGTATAATGATAAGCTGCTTCAGAGACCATATTGTATTGGGGCCCGATTTCAAGATAACCGCCGGTTTCGCTCTTTAATTTAAGGAAAACAGGGATCTGGGTAATCTTCAGATTGACATTGGAGCTGTATTCTCTCGGTTCTGCGACTCCGGTAGAAGGGTTCATCACTTCTTGTGTACCGGCATATGCTCCCCGGTGGTTCCCGATTAAGCCTTCCACACCAAAGCCGATCTTTCCAAAATACATGGAAACCCCTAAACCATAGTTAAAGCCCCATCCGGCCGCATAATCCTGGATATTGCCGGCATCTGAAATATTGCCGTTAAACAGAAAGGTGGAATTGGCAGAACCTTTTCCATGGATCTCTAATGTGTTCTTTCTGTCGCCTTCCTCAGGGCGGGCAAATGAATAAGCATACGAAATCATAATAACACCTGATAGTAAGATCTTTTTCATGGTATAAAGTTTAAGAGTTTTATCATTTCAAATATAGTCAAATTTAACCAGGTTCTCAAGTGACCAGAATTTTAGCGGATGCGCTTCATTGTAGCAGCAAAATAGTATAACTTAGCAGAAATAAAAGAATTCAGCCTAAATCCTAAAAACAAGGAAATGAATAAAACCAAATTAGTTACCGCAAGCCTACTTCTGTTTATGCTGGCGCTTTCATGTTCTGCCCAGGATACTATTTATAAGATAACAGGAGCGAAGATCATTGTGAACGTTACAGAAATTAATTCCTCCGCTGTGAAATATAAATTTTACAATGCAGAATCCACAGGTGAACTGCTTAAAAGCGAAATCGCCTATATTGTTTATGCAAATGGCTTAAAGGAAATGTATAACATGAGCGCTGCGCCGCTTAAAAAGTCCGTGGCTATAACGGAAATCGAACCGGAAAAAAAGCCTGAAAAAATGCATCGGAATATCCTTGCTATCAATTGCTTTGATATCTTATTCACTAATTTTTCCTTTTCTTACGAACGTATTTCAAAAACCGGAAAGTATTCTCTCAAAATACCATTATCATTTGGTTTGGGAGGTAAACCGAATATGAATAATTACGAGTCCGGTTACTTTAATTCCTATTATCTGCAAAACAGAATTTATGGAGGAGGCCTGGAATTTAATATTTATCCTTTTGCTCAATCCCGACATACCTTTTATATAGGGCTTTCTGCTGTTGCCGGTAATTTTAATTATTTCATAACAACCCCCGCAGTTTATGATCCGGCAACAGGTTATTATTATCCTCAAGCACCTGCGGAAAAACATGTTGGTCTGCACTATGCAGGAATGCTTCATATCGGAGGTTATATTGGATTATCCGAAAACCTTTTACTTGGAGGCAAACTCGGTCTTGGATATAAACATGAAGAAACTATTCTGACCGATTATACCACTCCCAAAGCGCAACTGGACCTGAACCTTGCTTACCGGTTCTGATCTGTGGGATTGTTTTTTGCTTTCCCTAATGAGGTTTTTCCTTATCTTTGAAACAATAAAAACATTAATTAAATTGATCGTTTATGAAATTATTACAAGGTAAAGTTGCGTTGATTACTGGCGCTTCCCGTGGTATCGGTAGAGGTATCGCATTGAAATTTGCCGAGCAGGGTGCAAACATTGCATTCACGTATTTATCATCGGTGGAAAAAGGCGAAGCTTTGGCTAAAGAGCTGGAAGAGTTTGGTGTAAAAGCGAAAGGCTACCGTTCGGATGCCGCTGATTTTAAAGCAGCAGAAGAACTGGTGAACAATGTAATGACGGACTTTGGAACGGTGGACGTACTGGTGAACAATGCCGGTATCACGCGTGATACATTATTAATGCGCATGAGCGAGCAGCAATGGGACGAAGTGATGAATGCCAATTTAAAATCGGTATTTAATTTAACAAAGGCCGTACAAAAACCAATGTTGAAACAGCGTAAAGGATCCATCATCAACATGAGCTCGGTGGTTGGCGTTAAAGGAAATGCAGGACAATCCAATTATGCAGCATCTAAAGCAGGGATCATTGGCTTCACCAAATCAGTTGCGTTGGAATTAGGCTCACGTAATATCCGCAGCAATGCTATCGCTCCTGGTTTTATTGAAACGGAAATGACGGCTGCGCTTGATCAAAAAGTAGTGGAAGGCTGGAGAGACAGTATTCCATTGAAACGCGGCGGGACCGCTGATGATGTTGCCAATGCAACAGTGTTTCTTGCTTCCGACATGAGCGCATACATTACCGGGCAGGTGATCAATGTCTGCGGTGGTATGTTAACATAAAACGAATAACGAATTTAAACGAATAACGAATCAGCTTTAAGGTATCAAGTGTAAAAATCGAAACAAATAAGACTACCCCAATTACAAATTTAAAAAGATTGTAAATTGGTATGAATGAATTAAAAAGAAAAGATCTTCTCTATCCTGAGCTAAGTTTTCAAATCGTGGGATGTGCGTTTGAAGTGTATAATGAAATAGGTTTCGGCTTTAAAAAAATAATTTATCAGAAAGCTCTTTCTCTTGCCTTTAAGGAGAAAGGGCTTTCTTTTAAAGAACAAGTTAAATTTGAAATAAAATACAAGGAATCTCTGTTAGAAAGTAGGTTTTTCGATTTTATCATTGACGATAGCGTTGTGGTTGAAATTAAGAAGGATGATAAATTTTCAAAAAGGAATATTGATCAAACAATAGAATATCTAAGAATATCAAATTTGAAATTAGCGTTGTTAATCAACTTTGGGAGGGAAGGAGTTGTCTATAGAAGATTAATTAATCTTAGCAAATAGCACAGATTACTAATTCGCTCACGATAGCTATCAGGATTGTTATTCGATAATGGAGCATTGTTAATATAGAATTATTGATTTGAATTGATAGCACACAGATTCGCTATTCGTTTAAATTCATTATTCGCTGAAAATTTTTATATGAATATAGTTTTTGAATATCCTTCCTGGTTTCTCCTCTTTTGTCTTATGGCGGGCGCTCTATACGCATACCTGCTATACAGAAAGGATAAAAAGTTCAATGAACATCCGTCTGGATCATTAGATTCATGGCGGCTTTTCGCTTTGCAGCTGTTTTTATTCTATCCCTACTATTGCTTTCTCCTTTATTAAAAACGGTAAGCAGAAGTCTTGAAAAGCCAGTAATCATTATAGCACAGGACAATTCCGAATCTCTTACTGCTGGAAAGGATTCTGCATTTTACAGGACAGCCTATAAACAGAACTTACAAAAGCTGATCGATGAGCTGGCTGGAAAATATGAGGTGCGTACCTACTCTTTTGCCGATAAGATCAAGGAATTGACAAACCTGGATTCTTTAAAATTCAATGAAAAACAAACCGATATATCAGCTCTTTTTGATGAGATTGAAACACGCTACAGTAACAGAAATGTAGGAGCAGTGATTCTGGCGACCGATGGCCTGTTCAACAAAGGGTCTAATCCGGTGTTCAGTTCCGATAAGATCAAAATCCCTGTGTACACCATTGCTTTGGGTGATACCGCTATTAAAAAAGACATTATACTTTTAAAAGTCGATCATAATCGCCTGGCTTATCTTGGAAATGAATTTCCATTAGAGATTGTGGTAAATGCAAAGCAACTGAAAGGCAAGACAAGCACACTGTCTGTTACCAAGTCGGGAGCGACCTTGTTCTCTCAAACGATCAATTTCAACTCAGATGCTTTTATTACTACCATTCCTGTTTTGCTTCAGGCGAAAGAAGTGGGGCTGCAGCATTATAAAGTGACGCTTTCCGGAGTGGCCGAAGAAATGAGCGCAGCTAATAATTACAAAGATGTATTTGTAGATGTGCTTGATGCCCGTCAGAAAATTCTGATTCTTTGTGATGCGCCTCATCCGGATGTGGCGGCAATCAAACAATCAATAGAAGGAAACCAGAATTATGAAGTGGAAAGTTATACGCTGGAAAATTTTGATAAGCCCTTGAAGAAATACAACCTGATAATTTTACATTCCTTACCGGGTACAAGAAATACAGCCGCTAAGATCTTAAGTGAATTAAATGCCTCGGATATTCCGGTATGGTCACTCTCTGGAGCTAATGCGATGCAGCGAACCGACCTTTCTGTGTTTTCAAAGGTGCAGAGAACAAACGAGGTCGAGCCAGTGCTTGAAGAAAATTTCCCTTTGTTTACGATCAGTGATGATCTCCGAAATGCTTTCAAAGATTTCCCCGTTGTAACTTCTCCGTTCGGAACCTATCAAACAGAGAACGGTAGTAATGTTCTTCTATATCAACGCATAGGCATTGTTGATACCAAAACGCCATTGATGTTATTCAGTACTGTTGCTGAAAATAAAGTGGCGGTATTTAACGGGGAAGGAATTTGGCGATGGCGCCTGCAGGATTTTGCAGCCCATGGAAACCATACCTTGTTTGATGAATTTATTTCAAAAACAGTACAATACCTTTCTGTGAAAGTAGACAAGAGCTTTTTTAAAGTGCTGGGAAAGAATAATTATTTCGAAAATGAACCCATCGAGCTGGAAGGCGAAGTATACAATGAAAGTTATGAGCTTATCAATGAGCCCGAAGTAAGCCTGGTTATCACCAATGCGGAAAACAAGAAATTTAATTATACTTTCAGTAAAACAAGCAATGCCTACCGCTTAAATGCGGGCATGATGCCTGTTGGCGAATACAAATACGATGCGAAAGTAAAAGTAGGCGACAAGATCTATACTCAGCATGGTGAATACAGCGTAAGCGCTTTGCAAGTGGAGCTAACCAATACAGTGGCCGACCACCAGATGCTCTATAGCCTTGCGAGAAAGCACGATGGTGAATTGGTTTATCCTGCTAACCTGCAGCAACTCTCTGAAAAGCTGAACATGCGGGAAGACATTAAAGCGGTTTCTTATTCGGAAAAGAAATTGAGAGATGTGATCAACCTGAAATGGATCTTCTTTTTGATTCTGGCATTGTTAAGTGCAGAATGGTTCATGCGTAAGCGAAATGGGGCATATTGATGTGTGATTGCTGTTCCTGCTGCAAAATAATTTCGAGCCTTTACATCCGCGGTAACTAAACTAAATGAGAAATAAACACTATAGCTTTTGGTCCCTGATACTTATCCCGGTATTTCTGATCGCTGTTTTTTTCTATTTCGATCTTTGGAAAAAGAACCGCATCATTGTGGATGCACCCAGTTATTATACCTATTTACCTGCCCTTATCATTCATCACGATCTGCAGCTCGATTACATCAGCAAAAATCCGGAGTATTATAAAAACAAGGTTTGGTATTATACCATTGAGAATAATAAAAAGCTGATCAAACATCCGATGGGCATCAGCGTGATGCTTGCTCCATTTTTTATGATAGGTCATTGGATAGCTGGTTTAACCGGCGCAGTGCAGGACGGTTATTCCATGCCTTATCAAAATTCGCTGAGCATCGGAGTGATTGTTTATCTATTTGCGGGACTGTTTTTTTTAAGGAAGATCCTGCTCGATCATTTTTCCGAAAAGATTACAGCACTTACGTTGATCACGATCGTATTCGCAACTAACCTGCTTTGGTATTCCACCTTCGAAGGTTTGATGCCACACGCTATTACTTTTTCACTTTGGTGTGCTGCTATCTATTGTTTCTTTCAATGGATAAAAAAGGGCGAACGAAAAGCATTGCTTTGTTTCTCTGCGGCTTTTGGTTTGATTGTGCTGATCCGACCATTAAGCATTGTGGCCATTCTTTATTTTCTCGTTTATGGGATTATTTCCAAAGGAGGAATAAAGCAATTTATTGCTTTTATGAAGCCTCGCGCTAAGGAGATATTCCTTGGTGTTTTGATCGCTTTCCTCATCGCGGCTCTTCAGTTGGTCTACTGGAAATACGCCACTGGCAAATGGTTGTATGATGTTTACAGGGATGAGCATTTTATTTTCAATAGCCCCCAGATCATCCCTTTTCTTTTCAGTTTCCGAAAAGGCGTTTTCATTTATACGCCCATTCTTATTTTTGCTTTAGTTGGAATGATTACTTATTTCAAAAATAATTCTGCGCTCTTTTGGTCAACATTGTTCCTGATGGGAATGACAATTTATCTTCTTGCATCCTGGTGGGCCTGGAGCTATGGAATTTCCTGGGGCATTCGCCCGATGATCGATTATTACGCGGTGTTGAGTTTGCCTTTGGCGGCAGGTTTTCAGTTCCTCTTCAATCGTTTCAGGATCATTTCGATTACAACCGGAATACTCGTTTTTCTTTTTGTTATTCTGAATTTGTTCCAAACCTGGCAATACAAGAATGGATTGATCCACTACGACGACATGAGCAAGGAAGCTTATTTCAAAGGCTTCTTTCAAACAAGATCCAGCATTGAATGGGCAGATCTGTTAAAACCGTATGATTGGGAACGAAGAATTAAAGGCCTGCCGCAAATAAACTATTCATCGGAGTTTTTTCATTCACTTGATAAAAAGCAAACGCTCAGCTTCAGAGCAACCAATTTATTATACGTTGCCGTGAATGAAAAAGCCCAGAAGGCTATGGGCGCGCTGTCACAGGGACCCGGCTTAAACGGCGAATTTTATATTGAGCACCTGGGCGGACAATCGATTTGCATTCGCTCTACACAAGGATTGTTATGGTCGTTGAAGCCTGAGTATGAAAATGCTGTATTGGCGTCCGCATCCAGCATTGGTTCCGCAGAAAAGTTTACTTTTGAATACCTTGATGAAGATGACAACCGGATCGCTCTTAAAGCGGCCAATGGGAAATACATATCCATCGGGGATCAATGGCCCTTCATATTAAAAGCAAATTCAGAAACGTTGGGTAAAAATGAAACGTTCAGATTTCTTGTCATTACACGATGAACAGTAAAAAAGCATACTTCGATTCCATTGCTTCCCGTCGCATTCAGCAGCGGAGGGCAAAGCGTTATTATTGGAACGATATTACGCGTTACTGCAATTATTTTGTGCATGAAGAGCATGCGGTGTTGGAAATAGGCTGTGGAACAGGTGAGCTTTTAAACGGATTGAATGCAAAACGAAAAGTGGGGATTGATTTCAGCGAGGGGATGATCAGTCAGGCAAAACAACAATTTCCGGAACTGGAACTGCATACAATGGCAGCTGAAGACATTCATTTTGAAGAAAAGTTTGATCTGATCATTCTTTCCAACCTGATTGGATACCTGGATGATATTCAGGAGGTACTCACAAAGTTGCATGCTGTTTGCCATTCTAATACCAAGATTATTGTCACATATTATAGTTTTATATGGGAGCCCGTTTTAAAGCTCGGTGAATGGGTCGGATATAAAACCAAAACGCCAAATCAGAACTGGTTAAGTCTCTCGGAGATCAACAATATGTTGTTTCTTTCGGGCTTTCATGTGTACCGCAATTCAAGAAGAATGATTTTTCCAGTATACATTCCTTTGCTGTCGGAATTATTCAACGGCCTGCTGGCAAAGCTGCCTTGGTTTCGTTTGCTGAGTATCAATAACTTTAGTTTTGCAAAAGTGCTTGACACGGAAACTGTAGCAGTCAGACAGGAATATTCTGTTTCTGTGATCATTCCTGCCCGTAACGAAAGCGGAAACATTGAAAATGCAATCCGCCGGATACCATCGATGGGAACACATACAGAGCTTATTTTTGTTGAAGGGAATTCGACAGATGATACCTGGCAGGCCATTCAGGACATAAAAAACAAATATGCTTCCACGCACGATATTAAAATAGCCCAGGTAACTGAAGCAGGAAAAAATGCAGCTGTTCGTAAAGGATTTGAAATGGCAAGCGGAGATATTCTGATGATTCTTGATGCAGATCTCACTGTGGCTCCGGAAGACCTCACAAAATTCTATGATGCTATTGCTTCCGGTAAAGGTGATTTCATTAACGGCTCCAGATTGGTATACCCGATGGAAAAAGAAGCGATGCGATTCCTGAACCGATGGGGGAATAAAACCTTCAGCAGTGTTTTTACCTGGCTGCTCGATCAGCGTTTCAAGGATACCTTGTGTGGAACGAAAGTGTTATTCAAAAAAGATTATCAAAAGCTGGTGATCAATCGAAAGTTTTTTGGAGAGTTTGATCCTTTTGGAGATTTCGATTTACTGTTCGGTGCGCATAAATTAAACCTATGCATTATAGAACTGCCGGTACGTTATCATGAAAGGACCTATGGCCGAACCAATATCTCCCGTTTTAAACATGGATTTATTCTCCTCCGCATGTGTTTTTTTGCGGCAAGAAAGATCAAATTTATCTAGTATAATTACCCGATTATTGCCTATTTGCTTCATTGGGCGTTATTCTTGTCTGCTTCGTCTAAATTTACTATTCAGATTATTGGTTTAGATAAATTAAATACTTAATTTTATCAAATACCTAAAACAAAAAGGCCCATGGTAAAAACAGACATTCCTGCAATTGACGTTCAAAAAACAAGCAATTCCCGGATCAAGGAACTTGATTACAATCACATTACTTTCGGGAAACTGTTTTCCGACCATATGTTTCTTGCTGACTACAAGAACAATGAATGGAGCGATGCGCAGATTATGCCATATGGCCCTATTCCGATGAGTCCGGCTACTTCGGCACTGCATTACGGACAAGCGATCTTCGAAGGGATGAAAGCATACAAGAATGACAAAGGAGAAGTGTTTTTATTCCGTCCGCTCGATAATCATAAGCGAATCAACATCTCTGCCGAACGTATGGCTATGGCAACTATTCCACAAGAATTGTTCATGGCAGGGTTAACCGCTTTGGTGAACATGGATCGTGATTGGGTGCCTGATACCGATGGTTCATCATTGTATATCCGTCCTTTTATTGTTGGAACAGATGAATTCATAGGCGTAAAGCCTTCTGATAATTACCGTTTTTACATCATTACTTCTCCTGCAGGAAAATATTACAACGAGCCGGTGAAAGTATTGGTGGAAACAAACTATATCCGTGCAGTGGAAGGTGGAGTAGGATATGTAAAAGCATCCGGTAATTACGGACGTTCTTTATTTCCTGCAAAGCTTGCTCAGCAAAGAGGTTATCACCAGATCATCTGGACCGATGCTCGTAATCACCGTTACCTGGAGGAATCAGGAACGATGAACCTGATGTTTGTGATTGATGATGTATTGATCACACCGCCATTGGGTGATACGATCCTTGCCGGTATTACCCGCGACAGTGTATTAACGTTGGCGCGCGATTGGAAAATGAAAGTTCAGGAACGTAAGATCAGCATTGATGAAGTTCTGGATGCGCACAAGCGCGGTACGCTGGAAGATGCTTTCGGTACAGGAACAGCTGCTACTATTGCTTACATCGCTCAAATCGGCTTCGAAGGCAAAGATTATATTCTTCCTCCGGTAGAAGGCCGCATCTTCTCTAACCGTGTTGCCAAAGAGCTGGATAATATCCGCAAAGGCAAAGTTGCTGACACACACAACTGGATGTATAAAATAGGATAATCGTTCTAAATAAATTTCAAAAGGCTTCTCAATCAAATTGAGAAGCCTTTTATATTGAGCAGATCTACTCTTCTCAGAATTTTATTCCGACAACAGTAATGTCATCTATCTGTTCCTGCTGGCTTTCCAGCTTGCAAGTATTTCTTCCAGTGTTTTGCTTTCAAATAAATCGCTTTTTAGCGACCGGGGGACTTGAATTTTTTCAGTAATCCGCTCAGCATGGTTTTTTTACCCATCATTCCTTTCCAACCTTCCCGCACGAGTATAAATCCGGGAACGGACAAGAGAACAAATGGAAATGGCCAATAATTCCGAAACGTTCCAACAATCGTAACGCTAATGATCAGGAAGCCGATGAACATGCCTGAAGCAAAAAATAAATTGTACAAGAAAGGAGCTTTCCGGTAATAATCGATATCTGTTTTTTCCTTATAAGCGTATTTGCTGAAACTGTTCCAGTCGTAACTAAAATTACTGTTGGCGGCATTGCTGGCTGAGTCATTTTTAACGGAAGAGCCATAATATTGTTTTTTTCTTTCCGCATTGATCCTTTCCGTATCAATGTGGTTCAATTTGATGTCGTGAAGATAGCGCTGGCTCTCATCAATCAGGGCTTCATACGCTTCATTTACCACAGCAAACACTTCGTTAGCCTTGGGAGAATTATTCACGTCAGGATGTACCAGCTTGGCTTTGTTCCGGTAAGCACGCTTTATATCATCGACGCTAGCCGAACGGGGTATGTCTAATATCTTGTAATAGTCGTATAACATTGCTTTGCTCAGGCTAATTTATGGAAAAATTCCGGCCGGCACGTCTATCTCTAAAAAAGGAGGTCTTCATGCGTTATGCTTTACTCATTTTATCCGCAGTCTTATTGGTTGCAAAATCTGGCAGAGCCCAAATTGATTTAAAGCCGGTCACTGTTTCCAGCGAAAGGGTAGTGGATACGGTATTCGGTACCTGGAAATACAGTGTCGCGGATTTTGAATTCATAGGAGATAAACTGGTTCTTCTCACCTTTGGTAAAAGCTTGGAGAAAGCATGTCTTCGCCTGGCAGATGCTTCCCAAAAGGTGCTTTCCAGCTTCGAGCTGCCTGATGAAGCAGAGAAGTTATACAAGGACTATCAGGGATTTATTAATGTGATTTGTAAAGGACATATTTATAGAGTGACAATTGAAAATGATGTGATACATTTGGGTTCATTGCCGGTAGTGGATTATCAGAAATTCATCATGCCTTGCGTTGATAGTGCTCATCACAGCATTTATTTCTCCAACTATCAGCGGGATTATCCCGAGTTTACTTATTATGCTTTCAATTCAGATGCAAAAACGATCAGCCCGGTGAAAACCATTTGTGACCAGGAAGTAATGCACGGATACAACATGGAATATTATTTTTTGAAACCCAAAGAACGGGTTTACGCTCGCAAGCTGGCTGATTTTTATGGAGTGGATAAACACAGGATTGCGGCTTCCATGAGCGGACTAACCAGCAGCATGTACTATTCGCCTTTGTATTCCCCTCTTTATATTATTAAAGATACTGTTTGCGTATTCGACCACAGCAGCAACGCAATCTTTAAATATGATCAGAATCTGAATGAGCTGGATTCCATCCCCATCGATTATAATCATCCGAAAAGCTGGCGGGAATGGAAAAATGAAGTAATTGTTGACAAGGAAAGCAATAAAGCCTACGCCTTATATCAGAAAAACGGTTTCTATTATTTGAAGCGCATCGATCTGCAAAGCGGTAAAATCATCAGCTCTTTCAAACTAAGCAATCAATATGTGGAGAAGATCAAAATAAAGGGAGACTATGTGTATTACGTTTATCGTCCTTTTGAATCACTGCAGGAGAAGTTTGTGTATAAAGAATTAATAAGTAATTAATCGCTTTTTGGTTTGATTTTTGTAAATTTATGATTGTAAACTAAAAAACAATCAATTATGAAAAGAATGATTCAAACAGTTTTTGCCGGTGCTGCTGTGCTAATGGCAACTGCCTTTACAGTAGTTACGATGAGTCCGGAGCTGGAGATCGGAAAGCCGATCCCGGGAGCAGATGTTAAAATGATGGACATTAGCGGAAAAGAAGTCTCTTTAGCAGGTTCAAAAGGGGAGAATGGTCTGTTGGTGATTTTTTCCTGCAATACTTGTCCTTACGTAAAGCTGAGCGAGTCCCGTATCAAAGAAGTGGCAAAGCTGGCGAAAGCTAACAAGATTGGTGTTGTGCTGATTAATTCCAATGAGGCGCAAAGAGCAGATGAAGATTCGTTTGATGCGATGAAAAAATATGGACAAGCGCAGGGATATGACTTTAGTTATGTGCTTGATAAAAACTCTGCTGTAGCCAATGCATTTGGCGCAACACGCACGCCGCACGTCTTTTTATTCGACAAAAAAGGATTAGCATACCGCGGCGCAATTGATGATAATATCAAAGATGCCAATGATGCGAAGGAGCATTTCTTAAAAGATGCCATTACTGCTTTAGGAACAGGAAAAGCGGTGAAAACCAATTCCACCAAATCGGTAGGGTGCTCCATAAAAAGAATAGAAGAGTAATTGATCAGATAATAAGATATATAAAAGGCCATCTCATTGAGATGCCCTTTTTTGTTGTTGGAATTTGTTTTGGTTTATAGATTCAAAACCAACCCGTTTTTCAATCATTATTTCCGCTCTTTGTAATGATATTCCGCCAATAGTAAATCAATGTCCTTCATCAGC
>DASWNK010000064.1:0-19358 GCA_036399275.1 Bacteroidia bacterium
AGATCTATAGTCGGGACATCCCTCAGATATTAAAATTCCTATACGCGCTTAATCCAATGGTTGGTGTGATTGATGGTTTCAGGTGGTGCATCATCGGAGGCGATACACCTTTGCATATTCCTGAGTTCATCGCATCGATCGGAATTAGTTTATTGTTTTTATTTATCGGCATTTGGTATTTCCGTAAAATGGAAAAATCATTTGCAGATGTAATATAATCCTATGGCAGAAACAATCATAAAGGTTGAAAATATCAGCAAGAGCTATGTTCTGAAACATCAGAATGCGGAGCGTTATACGGCATTAAGAGATGTTATTGCAAGAAAAACAAAAGAGCTGATTAATCCCGGAACAAAAAAAGCGTTTAAAAGTACCGAGGAGTTCTGGGCACTGAATGATGTTTCGTTTGAAGTGAAACAAGGTGAGCGCATTGGTATTATTGGCCGGAATGGTGCCGGAAAATCGACATTGTTAAAAGTTTTAAGCAGGATCATTACGCCAACAAAGGGACGAATCACGATCGATGGAAGGATCGCAAGCTTGCTTGAAGTTGGTACAGGATTCCATCCCGAACTATCCGGAAGAGAGAATATTTTTTTGAACGGTTCCATCTTAGGAATGAGCAAAAATGAAATTCAGCGGAAATTTGACGAGATAGTTGCTTTTTCGGAAGTGGAAAGATTTTTAGATACTCCTGTAAAAAGATACAGCAGTGGAATGTATGTTCGTTTGGCATTCGCAGTGGCAGCTCACCTGGAGCCTGAGATATTGATTGTGGATGAAGTTCTTGCCGTGGGCGATGCAGAGTTTCAGAAGAAGTGCATTGGCAAAATGAAGGATGTTTCAGGAGAAGGCAGAACCGTGTTGTTTGTAAGCCATAACATGGCAGCGATCCAGAGTTTGTGTGACAAAGCCATAGTAATGAAGAAAGGAATGGTAGAAGTGCCTTCTGGTGATGTTACAAATGCTGTGAGACATTATATGAAATCAACTCAGGAAAATTCGAAAATAGATTTGAGAGAGCGGAAGGATAGGCAAGGGGAGGGGAATATCCGATTTGTGAATTTTGAGTTTGTAAATGAAGAGGGCCAATCCCAGGTCGATCTGATTACCGGACAATATGTGAAGATAAAGCTTGATTATGAAAGCCAAACAGGAGCGAACCTTTCAAATATTACTGTAGGAGTCGCTATATATGGTGATGACGGATTCTTATATACATTGGTTGCCAATGAGTTTTCATCGGGACCATTTTCAAGTATTAGTGCAAAAGGATCTTTTGTTTGTGAACTGAAAAAATTGCCGATCGTTGCAGGGAAATACATGATTAACATCATCGTGAATCAGAATGGTATTATGGAAGATTGGGTGCAGGAGGCCGTTACATTTGACGTTGAGGATGGAGATTTTTATGGTACTGGAAAAATTGTGCCCGGAACACATAGAAGTGTGCTGATCGAAAATACCTGGAATTTATATTAGAAAAACCGTTTCATGAAAAAAATTATTCAAAATAGTCTGGCTCTTTTAGGGTTGGAAATACGCAGGAAGCCTGCCGCTGCTCAAAAAGGTTTTGAGATCACTTCTCCGCTTGAACATAATACAGAAAAGAGAATGAATGATTTTTTTTCCGATGCCGATCTTGTGGAAAGATACCTGGATCCTTCGCGAAAAGAATTTTATAATGCCGTTATCGCTGTGGCACAAAAGAACAATGTTGATTTTAAAGAAAAATCTATAGTTGATGTAGGCTGTGGAACCGGACATCTGCTGTCATTTCTAAATGAACAGTTTCCCGAATCAACTTATTCAGGTTTTGACTTTTCAGAGGCTGCCCTTCTTCTGGCTAAAAGGGTATTGCCTAAAGGCGCTTTCAGGAAGAACAACATCTATGAAAAACCAACTGAAAAATTCGATATTGTAATCTGCACGGAAGTATTGGAACATCTGACTGACCCATATACTGCTTACGTAAATTTGTTGGAAGGATTGAAGCCTTCAGGTTCCTGTGTTTTAAGTGTTCCAAACGGAAGAAAGGATAATTACGATGGGCATATTAACTTCTGGAGTCCTGAAAGTTGGAAATTTTTCCTGGAACGCTTTTCGCCTCCGGGTTGCACAGTCGTTACCGGAGAATTTGAGAACGGGACCGATTTGTATGCGATCATTAAAATATAAAACGACTGTTTGTCGACATTAACGAAGATGTCTTTTTTTGAAACCTTTTTTTTGGCACTCCTTCAGAACAAACAAAAATCCTGAACGCAATGAAGATTCAGTTTATTACAACTTATTACGTTCCCTTTTTGGAATCGTTCTACTCAAAAAATGCTGATTTTCGCAGTTTGTCTTATCAGAGTATGATGGATAGGATTCTTGCAGAGCATTTTGCAGATACCGGCGCATTATTTCATTACTGTTCGAAGCATAAATTTGATGCACGATTGATCATTGCTAATTGTGAGCCATTACAAAAACAGTGGGCTAAAGAGAACGATATAAGATATGCTTCAGCTAATTGGGAGAAGGAAATTGCAATGGCCCAGATAAAACATTTTAAACCAGATGTCTTTTATATTGAAAGTATCTTCAGCTATTACGGGCAATTCATAAAAGAGGCCAGAGCCCATTGCAAGCATGTTGTTTCATGGATATCAACCCCGTTCAATGAGAGTTTGAAGTTAAATGATATTGATCTCATACTTTCTTCTACTCCGGATTTTGTCTCGAAATTCAGAAACATGGGCATAGCATCACAATACATGCTTCCTGCATTCGATACGAGAATAGTAGACCTGATTGATTGTTCGGCAAAAAAGGATATTCCTTTTTCATTTGTAGGAGGTTGGAGTCATGTGCATGTCAACAGGAAAAATGCATTAAACTCTCTTGTGGAATCAACTGATATACAATTATGGGGTTATGGGTATCGCAAAGAGCATAGCAAACGAAGTTTAAGCTATTATAAAAATCTGCTCATACCTGAAAAAAGTAAAGTGCTTGATGCATATAATGGTGAGGTTTGGGGCTTGGATATGTATAAGATTCTTCAAAGATCCCTGATCACTTATAATATTCATGAATCTTTGTTGCAGGGAAGAATTGGGAATATGCGGATGTTCGAAGCTTCTGGTGTGGGGACGATGATCTTGAATGACAATGGCTCCAATTTGTCTGAGATATTTATTCCGGGGGAAGAAATTGAAGTATATAATTCGCTGGAAGAAGCGGTGGAAAAAACAAATTATTACCTGGCTCATCCCTCGAAAGCAATTGAAATAGGAAAGAATGCGCAACGCAGGACTATCAAAGATTATAACTATGATGAGTTTGTGATTCAGCTTAAGGACCATCTTAATAAATTATAAGCCATTTCTAACAGAAAAATCAAACGATGCATTTATATATCAACAGACTTTTATTCATTTTTGCTAATTATGATTGTCGTAGACCATTTTGATAAAGTTTCTTAAAAATATGATCCCTGATGCAATAAAAAGCTCCATCAAGAAATTGTTGCTGCCCGGTCCTAAGGACGGCTGGTTTGGTAATTATTCCAGTTGGGCGGAAGCTAAAAAAAAATGCACGGGATATGATAACAAGGAGATTTTAACAAAGGTAAAAGCCGCTGTTCTGAAAGTGAAATTTGGCGAAGCTGTGTATGAGCGCGATTCGGTACTCTTTGATAAAATACAGTATTCACAGCCCTTGTTAGATGCGTTTAAATTAATTGCCAAAGAGCAGCAGGGAAATCTCAATGTGATTGATTTTGGAGGCTCATTGGGAAGCTCGTATTTTCAAAATAGAAATCTTTTATCTGATCTGAAAAGTCTCCAATGGAACATCGTTGAACAAGCACATTTTGTTGAATGCGGAAAAAAGTACATTCAGGATGAACAGCTGAAGTTCTACTATACTATTGACGAAGCCTTAAAGGAAAATACTGCACAGGTATTATTTTTATCGAGCGTGATCCCCTACTTCGAATTTCCTTATGACCTGATCGATTCCTGCATCAGCTATGGTTTTGATTATATTGTTATTGACAGAACTGCTTTTCTGGAGTCGGAAAAGGAACGCATTACCGTCCAGGTAGTACCGGAAACGATTTACAAGGCATCTTATCCTGCCTGGTTTTTTAATGAGCGGAAATTTGTTAATGCATTTGAAAAGAAGTATGTGCTGGTCAACGAATTCGATAGTAAATTTGATCCAAGAGAGCAGCTGCAGGATAAAATCTGGTCGTATAGAAAAGGATTTGTATTTAAACGGAAATGAAACTGAATTTTTGTACTTTATTTAATTCAAATTATGTATCACGTGGATTAGTGATGTACGAATCCTTGCTGGAGCATTGTGCCGATTTCCATTTATATGTTTTTGCTTTTGATGACAAAACTTTCGAGTTTCTGAAATCTCAGAATTACCCGCAGCTGACGGTAATCTCATTAAAAGAATTTGAGGACGGAGAGTTATTACGTGTTAAGCCTGACCGCTCTGCTGCGGAATATTGCTGGACTTGCACGGCTTCCACCATTTTGTTTTCAATTAACAAATTTGGCTTGGATAACTGTACCTATTTGGATGCGGATATGTGTTTTTATTCCGATCCTTCTGTCTTAATCGAAGAAATGGGCGACAAGTCGGTATTGATTACCGGACATCGATATACTCCGGAATATGACCACTCGGTGAAAAGTGGGAAATACTGCGTACAGTTTGTTACCTTTAAGAATGATGAAAACGGAATGGAAGTGCTGAGCTGGTGGAGAAATGCATGTATCGAATGGTGTTACGCGAGGCATGAAGATGGGAAATTCGGAGATCAGAAATATTTGGATGATTGGACAACAAGATTCAAGGGAGTTCATGATCTCCAGCATCTTGGCGGTGGGCTTGCACCATGGAATATCCAACAGTATTCTTTTAGCGCTGAGGATGGAAAGCTGAAAGGAGAGGAGTATACTACTGGGGAGAAATTCGAAGCCGTTTTCTTTCACTTCCATGGATTGCGTTTGTTCGAAAACAACATGGTAATGATTACCGGAAGTGAATATGAGCTTTCAAAAGATGTTAAGCGATTGCTCTACGGGCCATATTTGCGTGAGATCCAAAAAGCAAGGGCTGTTATCGCGGGAAATCCTGCAGGAAAAATGATCAGGGATACTGCAGGAAAATCTTCTTCAGGACCAATGAGCATTTTTGTCATCACCTTTTATTATCTGAGAGATCTGAAAAGGTCGATAAAAAATATTTTTGGAAAGACACTTTCTTATCATCTCAAGCACCATTCGTTTTTTAGAATGAATGATCTGTAATTATTAAGCATATAAACCGAACATGGCACACATCATAGATCTTAAGACACATACGGATAAGAGAGGAAATCTTACCGTTATTGAGAAAGTAATACCTTTTGACATCAAGCGGGTGTTCTACATCTATGGCGTGGATGATTCCAAGCGGGGAGGGCATCGCCATCATAAGACTATCCAGGCTGCGATCTGCATCAAAGGCTCATGCAGCATTTATAACAATAATGGAACAAAAGAAGAGGTATTCGAACTGGATCAGCCAAACAAATGCCTGATAATTGAGCCGAAGGACTGGCATACCATGTATAATTTTACTCCGGACGCCATCCTGATGGTGTTTGCATCCGAATATTTTGACGCAGCAGATTATATTCACCAACCCCATTAAAAAATGATTGAATACGAAAATTTAAGTAAGCTGAATAAGCCTTTCTTTGATGAATATCGAGAGGCATTCAAAGAAACGCTTGAAAGTGGCTGGTACATTCTCGGGAATAAGGTGCAGTTGTTCGAAAAGGAATTCGCAGCTTATTGCGGAACAAATCACAGCATTGGTGTTGCAAACGGGCTTGATGCGCTGATCCTTGCCATCAAAGCATTGGGCTTCAAGCCGGGATCGGAGATCATTGTTCCTTCCAATACGTATATCGCCACTATCCTCTCCATTGTTCACAACGGCATGGTGCCTGTGCTGGTTGAACCGGATATCGCAACTTATAATATTGATCCTTCGAAGATAGAAGAGAAGATCACAACACGAACTGCCGCTATCATGGTAGTTCATCTCTATGGGAAAGTATGTGAAATGGATAGCATTTGTTCCATTGCCAAAAAACACGGATTAAAAGTGATCGAGGATTGCGCGCAATCTCATGGCGCTTCTTATAAAAATGTGAAAGCCGGTAACTGGGGCGATTTTGGTGCATTCAGCTTTTATCCAACCAAAAATCTGGGCGCTATTGCTGATGCGGGTGGATTAACAACGAACGACAATGGCCTTGCGGATGCTATAAAAGTATTGAGGAACTACGGCTCAAAAACGAAGTACTACAATGAGGTGGTGGGCTTTAACTCCCGATTGGATGAAGTTCAGGCGGCCTTTCTTTCTGTAAAGCTAAAGTATCTGGACAACATTAATGATCATAAGATAAAACTTGCAGATATCTATTTCAAAGGATTAAAGGATGATTTTATCAAGCCGGTTACAAATCCTGATAACGTTGATGTCTATCACATCTTTAATATCAGGCATCCAAGGAGAGATGCATTAAAAGATTACCTTCTGGAGAACGGTGTGAAAGCAGAAATCCATTATCCTGTTGCCCCGAACCGCCAGAAAGCAATGGTTGGGATCCTGGATCAACAGGAAACACCAATCGCAGAAGAGATTCACAAAACAACACTTAGTCTGCCAATATCCTACTTCCATACAGCTGAAGATGTTTTGAAAGTTGTTGAAGTAATGAACAAATTCTAATAATGCCAGATTTATCAGTCATAACGATCAATTATAACGATGCTGCTGGTTTGGAGAAGACCATGCAGAGCGTGATCGCGCAGACTGGTGCAGATGTGGAGTTCATTGTGATCGATGGCGGTTCCACCGATGGAAGCATTGATATTATTAAAAAATATGCCGACAAGATTAGTTTCTGGTGTTCTGAAAAGGATAAAGGAATCTACGATGCTCAAAACAAGGGTGTTTTACAGGCAACAGCCAATTACCTGATATTCTTGAATGCAGGTGATAGCTTTTTTGATCAAAGCGTGATTTCAAAATTCAAAGACTTTTCTAACCACAACCCCAAGAAATTGATCTATGGCAATTCAGTTATCGTGGAAGCGGACGGGAGCAAAAGGCAGCTTATTCCTGCGGAAACACTGGACCTGAACTTCTGGTATGCAAATACCCTTAACCATCAGGCTTTATTCTTCCATCGTTCGCTTTTTGAGAAGTATGGGAGTTTTGATATTCAGTTCCGGTTTGCTGCCGATTTCGATCTTCTTTTCAGGATCTATGTTAAGGAGCCAGCGGAATTTTTCCATATGAATGAATTCGTCTGTCATTATGATAATACGGGCCTAACGTCCAAGGACGAATATCATAAGATTATTATCGGGGAGAGAAAACTGAGCATGTTGAAATATGTTTCCAAAGGCGAATTCCAAAAGATGAGGAAAGCCTATCTGGACACGCGTTCATTTAAGAAGAAGTATACAATCATTATTACCGAAAATACTTTTTTGAGAACGATTTTAAAGCCAGTCTATAAATTATATAAACGCATATTTTAAATTCAGATTAAATCCAGGGTGATCAATAAGCTTAAAATCATAGCAAAAAGCGGTGTTCAGTTCATGAAGGAAGTTCTTTCGTCGGATAATGATCGGCCTTTTCCGCATGTGTATTCGCCGTTCGGGATTCCGGCCGACAAGTTTGAGCGGACTGATAAGCGAGTGAAAGTGATCATTGATCCAACTCCCGGTTATTTCGTATTTCAGATGCGTTCAGATCTGAAAAAGTATGATAAAACGCTTCTGATCCACGGTTGCGAAACGCCCGATTTGAATAATATTCGCGAGGTTCTGATAAAACACGGACATAAGTTTACTAAAGTATATAGCTTTGATAAAGAAGTGTTGAATAATGTAAAAGGGAGTGAGTTGTTTTGCTTCGGATCCTGCTGGGTAGCAGATGGCAAAAAAGTATACAAGAATCACTTCGATCTGAACAAAAAGTTTAAACTCAGTTTTATCCGGAGCTCTAAAAGAGAGTTGCCCGGGCATAAATTAAGGTATGAGATCGAAGGACTTTTCAACAAGCAATATCCTTTTGAAGTGTTTTTTCCAAAAGAACGTGTGGAAAGCAAAAATGTATTGTTCACAGATTCGATGTTTCATCTTACGATAGAGAACAGCCGTTATGAAAACTATTTCACAGAAAAGGTGATCGACTGTTTTATGAGTTATACTATTCCTATCTATTGGGGTTGTCCGAACATTGCCGGTTATTTTGATCAAAACGGAATCATACAATTCAATACAAAAGAAGAGTTAGAAACCATTTTAAAGAACCTCAGTCCCGAAGATTATTTGTTGCGGGAAAAGGCAGTGAAAAAAAATTACGACATCGCGAAAGCGAAGTATGCTTTTTTCTTCGAACGGATCGATGAATATATTGCTAAACTATAAGAGCCGGTATGCCCGAACAATCTTTGGTATCCATAATAATTCCCTGTTACAACTATGCGTTGTTCCTGCCGCAGTCGGTTGAGAGCCTGCAGAAGCAGACCTATGAAAACTGGGAATGCATTATTATTGACGACGGCTCTACCGATAATTCAAGAGAAGTTGCTGAATCGCTGGCAAAGTCGGATCTCCGGATCAGGTATTACCTTCAATCGAATGCCGGTCCTACTGTTGCCCGTAACTTGGGCCTTTCCAAGGCTAATGGGAGTTTTATACAGTTCCTGGATGCTGATGACTTGATCGAAGCAGAAAAGCTGGAAAAACAACTGGCTCTTTTTGCCAAACAACCTGAATGCGACATCGTATACAGCGGTGTGAAATATTTCAGGTCCGGAGATCTTACAAAGTTATATGACGACATATCCCTCGAGGGATCGCGGCCCTGGATGAAAAAGCTCAGCGGAAAAGGCGATGTTATGGTTGAAGCTTTGCTAAGGGAGAATTTGATGGTGATCCATTCTCCGTTATTTCGTGCATCCCTGGTTGAACGTTTCGGAAAGATGGATGAAGAGCTTTACTATAATGAGGACTGGGAGCTTTGGGCCAGGTTCGCGATCAATGGTGCATGTTTCCTTTTTGATGAAAGTCCCGGCACACAAGCATTGGTACGCGTTCATGAAAGCTACAGCAAGGACAATTTCAAGATGTTTGTCTATGGTTTAAGCGCATGCTTAAAGCTGGGTAGTTTGTTAAAGGATAAGAAGTTCAAGCGCATTATGGTGCCTAAGATCGCTTATCACAAACGGATCATTGACGAGAAACTGATTGCACTGTTGAGGCATGATAAAAAGGCCGCAGTTGAAAAATCACTGTTAGTTGAAAAGCTTACCGGGATAAAACGCTATAAATTGTATACAAAAATGTTCAATAGCTATCCTGTATGGATTTGTTACCTTTATAGCAGGTTTGTTTTTATTATCCATAAACTGAAAAATGTGATCGTATATGCCTAAGGTTTCGATATGCATACCCGCTTACAAACAAGTGGAATTTCTAAGAAAGACCTTAGTCAGCATTTTGGCTCAGGATTTCGAAGATTATGAATTGATCGTTACCGATGATTCTACTGATGATTCAGTGAAGAAATTATTGGATGAATTTGATTTTAGAGGAAGACTTCGTTATTTTAAAAACACACCTTCACTGGGCTCTCCGGCTAACTGGAACGCTTCGATGTCAAAAGCAACTGGTGAGTACATTAAGATTCTGCATCACGACGATTTTTTCACATCTGATCACAGCCTTCGGGTTTTTGTAAAATTGCTCGATGATAATGCAGAGGCGTCTTTCGCTTTTTCAGGGACAGTGATCGATCTGCTTGCATTAAGAACAAAGAAGATCCATAGCTGCTCTAACATGCAGTTTGCCAAGATGATCACATATCCCGATCGCTTGTTTTTTTCTAATTATATCGGCGCGCCAAGCGCAACCATTATCAGAAATAAAGGATGTATGCTTTTTGATGAAAAGTTGAAATGGCTTGTTGATGTGGATTGGTATATGCGTTTGATTTTAACCTATCCGAAAGTTGCTTTTACAAAGGAGCCGCTCGTTTGTACGGTCCATGGTGGTGAAGGACAAATCACTCAATCTGTTTTCAACGACAGTGAGATACAGATCAGAGAACATGCTTATCTTTTTGAAAAGTTGGGCGACAAGAAAAGTAATATGAAGAAGTATTCTGTGCTGTTTCAGTTGCTGTTCGATAAGTATGGAATTAACGACTTGGAAAAACTTCGGAGCATCTATCGGTATTCGCCTGCTTCAGAAACATTTTTCGAAAAAGCATTGAGCGCAAAAAAGAACGGCATTTTTCTGAAAAAAGTTGTGTTCTGGCTGAACAAGAAATCCCTCAACGAACATTTATTTACTTTAAAAACCTATTTTAAATGATCATCGTGAAACTGATGGGTGGACTGGGAAACCAGTTGTTTCAATATGCTTTTGGACGGCATCTGGCGATCATGAACAATGTGGAGCTTAGAATGGATGTTTCAGGACTTCAAACATCAGATAATCGTTTTACTTCGCGGAACCTCGATCTTTCGAATTTTAATATCCAGGCATCAATCGCAACGGAGAATGATCTGAAATCTTACGCAAAGAGCAAGCTTGGTAAAGTTATCGATCTGCTAATGCTTCAGCTTCCCTTTAAAAAAAGTAATCTTTATATCCGTGAGCCAGGTTTTCGTTTTTTTAAAAGCGCCTTAACTGCCCCTAACAACTCCTATTTAGATGGATATTGGCAAAGCGAAGAATATTTTAAGGACATCCGTTCGCAACTGCTGAACGAGCTCACATTAAATTCAGCAGCATCCGCTAAAACCATTGAAACTTCTTCACGGATCAAGGCAACAAATGCTGTGAGTATTCACGTTCGCAGAGGAGATTATATATCAATTGCTCAGAATCAAAGTGTTTATGAAACCTGCAACGAGACCTATTATCTGAATGCAATGCGAAGGATAACACTCACGGTGAAAGATCCGGTTTTTTATGTATTCTCCGATGAACCGGATTGGTTCAGGCAGAATGTCAAAACTCAGTATGCGGTTGAATACATTACGCATAATCTTGGGGCAGACAGCTACCAGGATCTTTACCTTATGAGCATCTGTCAGCATAACATCATTGCCAACAGCTCTTTTAGCTGGTGGGGCGCATGGCTTAATGCCTCTCCGGGTAAAATCGTCATTGCACCCAGAAAATGGTTTAAAGGTACCGGCAAGGACACGAGTGATCTCATTCCTAAACAATGGATACAACTATGAGGGATGTGAAAGTTTCAATATTGATGTCCGTTTACAACGGTGGAAAGTTTCTCGGCGATGCTATTGAAAGTATGCTTTCTCAGGGTTTTAAAGATTTTGAGTTCATCATTATAAATGATGGCTCGATTGATGACTCGCTGAAGATCATTAACAGTTATCATGATGAACGGATTCGTCTGGTTGATAACGGGGGAAATATCGGTCTCGTAAATTCATTGAATAAAGGATTAGAATTAGCAAAAGGAGAATATATCGTGCGCATGGACTGTGATGATATTAGTTGTAGTAACAGGCTATCCTCACAGGTGAAGTTCATGAATAAGCACAAAATGGTGGGAGCAAGCGGATCCTATTATGACTTGATGTTCAGGGGCAAACATGCTGTTGCAGATTTTCCATTAAATAATGAAGAGATCAGTTGTTATCTGATATTCAACAGCCCAATGGCACATCCTTCGGTGATCATCCGCAGGCAAACGATACTGGAAAGAAAATTATCATACCGCAGTGAGTTCGTTCATGCAGAAGATTATGACCTTTGGTCAAGGATCTCTGAAAACGCCGAGCTTTCCAATATTCCGGAAGTGCTTTTGAATTACCGAGTGCATGAAGGACAAATCACAGAGAATCCGAATCTGGTTGTGGCAAAGCGACTCAGTCTAGATAAGATTCGTTTAAGGCATCTTAAGCGTATTGATATGAATCCTGATGATCGTGAATTATTCATTCATAACATGGTAAGTGATGGGCGAAGGCCCGCTTCTGATCAGGAACTTGCTGAGGCGGAAGCGTGGCTGAAAAAGATCGTGATGTCGAACCGCTCATCGCGGATTTTAAGCCAGCCATATCTTGAGAAAATTATTACGGAGCGCTGGTTACGAATGTGTTTTAATTATTATGGAGCAAAAAAAGGGCTTCTGTTTTTTATGAGATCAGGACTATATAAGATCGTTAAGTTGCCGATGAAGCAGAAGTTAGAATTGTTGAAGAACATTTATTATTCGTATAAACGAAAAAAAATAAAGCTCGGATGAAGAAGATCCTGATCTTGTCGGATATTAATTCTGCTCATACTCAGAAATGGGTGAGGGCATTGTCTGCTCGCGGATTCGAGATCGGCCTGTTCACGCTTTCATTGCCTGTCAGCCAGTGGTACAACGTTTTGCCGAATGTCAGCGTGTTGTATTCTATGGACAACTCAGGAAGCATATTTGCGAAAGGCGGGCTTTCAAAATTAAAATATATCAGCGCTGTTCCAAGGTTAAAAAAGGTGCTCAGGGAGTTTAATCCGGACATACTTCATGCTCATTACGCAACCAGCTACGGCCTTATTGGCGCCTTATCAGGTTTTCATCCTTATATCGTTTCAGCCTGGGGGAGTGATGTAATGGACTTTCCGCATAAGAGCTATTTTCATAAGCGGATGCTGCGATATAATTTTGGTAAGGCAAATATTGTATTGGCTACGAGCAATGCGATAGAAACCATTGTTAACGCAATGAGTTCTGTTGAAACCAGGAGAATTCCGTTTGGGATTGATACGGAAATTTTTAAACCAATGCAGGTGGAGCGTATGTTCCCCAATAACAGTATTGTCATAGGAACCATCAAATCCCTTGAAATCATCTATGGGATAGACATACTTATTAAAGCATTTAAAATCACGGTAGAGAAAAACTCCGGAATCGACCTGAGATTGCTTCTTGTGGGAGGAGGGACCCGGGAAGCGGATTTGAAGGCACTTGTGAAAGAACAAGGACTAGAGGCCAAAGTAGTTTATACCGGAAAAGTGGAATACAGTTTAGTGCCGGAATATCACAATAGGATGGATATATTTGTAAATGTTTCCAGGAATGAGAGTTTCGGTGTTGCCGTGCTTGAATCATCCGCATCCGGAAAGCCCGTAATTGCGAGTAATATCGGCGGACTGAAAGAAGTGGTGCTGGATGGGGAAACAGGGATTCTCGTTGCGCCGGAAAATGTTGAAGCTACTGCAGCTGCGCTTTCAAAGCTTGTCGGAGATAAAATGCTTCGCGACACGATGGGGGCAAAGGGAAGAGCATTTGTCAAAAAGGAATTTGAGTTCGCAAACAATGTTGATGACATGGTTGATGTTTATGAAAAGCTTATATCTGTTAAACTATAAAAGAGAAAATTGAAGACAGTTTCGATAGCCATACCTTGCAGAAATGAGGAGCGATACATCATCCGGTGTCTTGAATCTATTGCCGCGCAGGTTGATGTAGAGAATGTTGAGGTATTTGTGTGTGATGGAAAAAGCACAGACTCAACTCCGCAACTGGTAAAGGAATATTCTCTTTCACATCCGCAAGTTCACTTGCTCATCAATGAAAAACAGAGCACTCCGTTTGCGCTTAACCTCGGGATCAAAGCATCTGTTTCTGATGTTGTGATCATTCTTGGCGCGCATTCAGAGCTGTACCCTGATTATGTAGCGAATTGTATCAAGGCATTTGATGTTGATCCTGCCATCGGTTGCGCGGGAGGGATAATTGAAAACGTTTATGAGAACGAAACAGCCGAAGTGATCGGAAAAGCAATGTCCTCAGGATTTGGTGTTGGCAACGCGCATTTCCGGACAGGCAACAAGGATGGCTTTGTGGATACGGTTGCTTTCGGAGCTTATAAAAAGGAAGTGTTTGAAAAGATCGGCTATTTTGATGAAGAGCTGATCCGAAATCAGGATGACGAGTTCAACTATCGCGTCATCAAAGCTGGATTCAAGATATATCTCGCAAGAAACATCCGTTCGAAATATTATGTTCGCGCTTCTTTTGAGAAATTATACAAGCAATATTTTCAATATGGATACTGGAAAGTATATGTTGGCATGAAGCATCGCGCTGTAACAACCTTGCGGCAGCTCATTCCATTGTTCTTTGTGCTTTTTCTGGTATTAGGACTTGCATTATCGTTTGTGCATCTTATTTTCTTATTGATATATATTTCTGTACTTTGTACTTATATTGTTGCAGCTTTGATTGCTGCGTTATCACGATCGAACGGGTTGAAACAGCCTCCCCGGATCGTTTATGCATTTCTGATCTTGCATATATCGTACGGGTTCGGTTATTTAAAAGGCATCGTTGATTTTTTTATTTTGCGAAAGAGAATTAAAAAAGAGGAAGTGCTTACACGCTAATGAACAGAAAAGAATTCCATATAACCGCTCATTTCTACCTCGCTTTGCTTATTGCGTTCTGTTTGCCGCTTGCACGACTTACTCCGATCTTCATTGTCCTGATGCTTTTGAACTGGAGTGCAGAAGGTGATCTGAAAGCGAAGATGAGAGCTGTATTGAAGAATAAGTTGGCGATAATTTTTGTCTTGTTCTTTTTAATGCACCTGGTCGGATTGATCTATACTTCAAATATGGATGCCGGGTTGTTTGATGTTCAGGTAAAGCTGTCATTACTGATCTTTCCGATTATCCTCGCCAGCAGGCCCTTCAATTCAGAAAAGGTGAATTCCATAATGGTCGCATTCATTTCCGGTGGAGTGGTAAGCGCATTGATCATGCTTTCACGAGCTATTTATACGTATTATGCTTTTGGTGAGAACAATTTTTTCTATCAGGCTTTCTCCTTCCTGATACATCCCAGCTACCTTTCGATGTATTATAATCTCTGCATAGCATGGATCCTTGTTAACCTATTGAAGCGTGAAAACCGATTTGAAATTTCAACTTTTTTTTCTATTGCTATCATTGTGTTTTTCAGTGTTATCAATGTGCTTCTTTCATCAAAAATGGGTCTGCTCTCCATGTTGCTGATCTATTTCGGAGCCATCATCTGGTTCATTGTCAGCAGAAAAAGATATGTGATCGGAATTTCCGGCCTGCTTCTAATGCTACTGATCTCGTTTGTAACGATTCGGTATGTACCGGCGATCCGTGACAGGGTAAATGCTGCTGTAACGGCCTTGTCCGCTTCTGGCGACAATCAGGCCGAGGGCGAAAGCACTGCCGTAAGAATGCTTATCTGGAAAGCAGCTAATCAGGTGATCTCGGAGAATCTTCTTTTAGGGGCAGGAACAGGTGACGCAAGAGATGCCCTGGTGAAGGAATATGAGAAAAGAGGAATGACTGGCGCGCTTGAACATAAGCTAAACGCGCATAACGAATTTTATCAAGTGTTTGTAAGCCTTGGCATCATCGGTTTCTTGATTTTCTTTCTGTGCCTGCTTTTTCCTTTAGGCAATGCTTTGAAATCAGGAGATGCAATTAATATATTATTCCTGCTGATTATTATCCTGAATTTTCTGCCGGAGTCGATGCTCGAAACGCAGGCAGGTGTTATGTTTTACGCATTTTTTAATGCTCTTTTTTGTTTCAAAGTTAACAACCAACAACTAACCGAATGATCCCATTTTCACCACCACACATTGATCAGAAGATCATTGATGAAGTCACAAAAGTATTGCAATCGGGATGGATCACAACGGGTCCGAGAACAAAATTGTTTGAAAAGGAGCTAACTAAATACTGCGGCAACAAAGCTACCTTATGTCTCAACTCAGCCACTGCCGGGCTTGAGATCATCCTGCGCTGGTATGGTGTGAAAGAAGGCGATGAAGTTATTTTGCCGGCGTATACTTATTCTGCAACTGCAAATGTAGTAATGCACTGTGGCGCTACTCCTGTATTTGTTGACGTGAATGCACATGATTTTAATATTTCAGTGGCGAACGTTGAGAAAGCTATTACATCCAGGACAAAAGTGATCATGCCGGTTGATTTCGGCGGATATACCTGCGATTATGATGAGTTGAATGAACTGGTGGTTAAACATAAAAGTGTTTTTATCGCTACAACCGCGGAGCAAAAAATATTAGGACGAATATTAGTGCTTTCCGATTCAGCACATTCCTTCGGCGCTACCTATAAAGGGAAAAAGGCTGGATCGTTAACCGATGTTTCCGTGTTCTCTTTCCACGCAGTAAAAAATCTTACAACGGCTGAAGGCGGCTCAGTAGCGTTGAACCTGCCAGCACCCTTCGATAATGAAGCCGTTTACAGGTCGTTGTGTATCAAGACGCTTCATGGCCAGGATAAAGATGCGCTTGCAAAAACGCAGAAGGGAAACTGGAGATACGATATAGTAGAAGCTGGATATAAATGTAATATGACAGATATAATGGCTGCCATTGGATTGGTTGAGTTGGAGCGTTATGACAGCAGTATCGCAAAAGCACGCGAACATATCTTTAAACAATACGACAAAGCATTCTCGAAATTTGATTGGGCTCAACTGCCTGAATATCAAACAAAGGATAAAACCTCTTGCTACCATCTATATGCACTGAGGATAAAAGGCATTACGGAAAATCAGCGGGATGCAATTATTAAAGAGATCTTTGATCACGATGTCTCGGTGAACGTTCATTTTATTCCCGTTCCGATGATGAGCTTCTACAAAAAGCAGGGATACGACATTAAGAACTATCCGGTAACATTCGATAATTATTCAAGAGAGATCTCATTGCCGGTATATGTTGATCTGAATGACGATCTTGTAAAAAGAGTGATAGATGCGGTTGTAGCTTCTGTTCAAAAAGTGATCGGATAATGTTTAAGCGGATCTTCGATATCTTTTTTTCTATGATTGGACTCATCATCCTGCTTATTCCTTTTATCATCATCGGGCTGATCATTGTCTTTGATTCGAGAGGTGGGATTTTTTACCGCCAGGTGAGGGTAGGGAAGGACGGAATTGATTTTAAGTTGTTGAAGTTCCGTACCATGCGTACCGATGCAGACAAGGCAGGTTTACTTACTGTAGGCGGCCGCGACAGTCGGATAACAAGGATCGGATACTATTTAAGAAAATATAAGATCGATGAGTTGCCGCAACTTATTAATGTTCTGGCGGGTGATATGAGCCTGGTTGGACCTCGTCCGGAAGTAAGAAAATACGTAGAAATGTATTCTGCCGACCAGAAAAAAGTGTTGGAGGTAAAACCTGGGATTACGGATTATGCCAGTATTGAATACAGTAATGAAAATGAGATTCTCGGTAAGGCTTCTGATCCTGAAAAAGTTTACATCATGGAGATTATGCCGGCCAAGCTGCAGCTCAATCTAAAGTATATTCATGATCAGGGAATAGCCACAGATCTGAAAATAATTTTCAGAACAATCTGGAAAATCCTACAATAAAGGCACTATTGTTATCCCAAAGAATTCAATAACTTCTTAATTCTGCAGGTCAGGATTTGCAATCCTGACCCACGAGCAAAGGATTCAATAATTCCTGCAAGTCAGGTTTGCAATCCTGACCCATGAGCAAAAGAATTTGCAATTCTTTTTAACAGAATAAAATTATCCTAAAGAGTTCAGTAATTTCTTTAACTCTTCGCTTTTATCCGGATACCCCAGTTTCTCATAAGAAGAGATCAGATTTCTCAGTAAACGCTTTACAATTTCCAGATTAGAGCAAGGCTCATAAAAGAGTGCAAGAGGCTCCAGCTTTAATTGTTTTAAAAAAGCATCAATTTCTTTTTGTCCGAAAACCGCTCCTTTGCTGAAGGGATTAATGTAAAAGAATACATTGCTTCCTTCATTTCCCAGGGTGGAAGGAACGCCCATGTGCTCAATATCAACGTAACAAAGAATAAAATGTTCCGGCAGATTTACTCCATAAATCGGAATATCAAGACTTTGCGCGATAATCGTATAAATGATTGAAAGCAATAAGGGATTTCCTTTTTTGCTTTCCAACACATTGTTAATGTAAGAATTCTGGGGTGCGTGATAATTGGTTGTATTCCCACTGAAATTATGAACATCGAACAAAATGTGATTAATGATCTTCACTTTTTCCAATGCAGTCAGGTTTTCATTCAGTTCCAGCCATACATCCTGCTTTATCTGGTCGATCTGCTTCTTAATCTTTAGCGTATCGATATCGGGATACTGATACCTCGCAATCAATAAAGCGCCTTCGAGAAGATTCTGCTGTTCGGGATGCGACCATTCTTTCAATGCATCTTTTACAAGGTCGAATTGAATCTGATGAATGATGTTCTCAATCCTATTCTGGATCAAGGTATCGAAGGAGTGTTCCCAAGCGTCTTCAAGCACCGGGATCACCTCCTGGCCAAGCGACAAAAACTTCATACTTACTTCACGGAATATCGTTTCATCCGGGTCATCCAGTAAACTGATGAGTGCATTGATCTCCTTTTTGTCCATACCTTGTATAAAGTTTTTACAAAAATAGACTGCTTTGCAGGGGGATTTATTGCCCTCCGGAAGAAGATTTCAACCTTACTTTGTTAATCTCTCCAGTACAAGCTGTATCAATTGCTCCATTGAGGCATGGTAATTCTTGCTGTATTGCTTAGCTACCCGGTTGGCTATAATGGCACAAACAGTGCAGGTTTGGTGGCCTAAAAGTGCCCCGAGACCATAGAGTGCAGAGGTCTCCATTTCGAAGTTTGTAATGCGGTTTCCGCGGTATTCAAAATCGGTTAATTGTTGATTAAAATCTTCCACCCAAGGCGTTAATCGCAATTTTCGGCCCTGCGGACCGTAAAAACCGGGAGCTGTAGCAGTAATTCCTTTCGCCAGGTCAAAACCGATCTTATTGATCAATGTTTCCGAGCCTTTAACAGCATAAGGATAAGGGAGATTCTTGTTCCAGTTGGTTTGTTTGATAAAGGCTTCCGAGATTTCATTATCATTTACTTTTGGAAGATCCAGGTAATAGTTCAATAATCCGTCGAAACCTAATCCATGAGTGGAAACGACATAATTATCAACAGGGATGTCTTTTTGCAAGGCACCGGAGGTTCCAATTCGGACAATGTTCAGACTGGTATGTTCCTTTTTTACCATGCGTGTTTCGAGGTCGATGTTTACAGCAGCATCAAGCTCATTCAGCAGAATATCAATGTTGTCTGTTCCGATCCCTGAAGAAAGGACCATAATCCTTTTGCCTTTATATGTTCCTGCATGCGATACAAATTCTCTGTTTTGCACTTTCAAATCGATACTGTCAAA
>DASWNK010000065.1:0-38422 GCA_036399275.1 Bacteroidia bacterium
GCATCTGATACCAGGTATTTTAAATCGATGGAAGTAGTTGTTTTTACCGCTGCCGAAATGAGAATCGAGATCTCTGCAGTAGGCTGATTGTTCTTTGCATTCAGTTCGTATAATTGCTTATTGATCTTTCCGAGTGCCTCATTTGAGCTATTTAGCTTCTTATCAATTTTTGCGATCTCGCTGTTGATCTCTTTGATACGTGCCCTGTAAAAATCAGCAGCTAACTTCAGTTCCGCAATTGCAACACCTTTATCCTGGCCTCCAATAGATTCATTCTTAAGGAGCATGTTTTTTTCGGTAGCATAGGCATCTTTATCGCTATTGGAGGAGATGATTGCATCGTTGAGAATGGTCAATGAATCTTTCAGTTGCTTGATCCTGGTGCTTTCTTTTTGCCCCGACATGAAATTAACTGCATCGGAAATAGCAAGGATGGATACTTCCCCTGAGGCGCTTACCTGGATACTTTTTCCATTCAGCTTAGGCGACAATCCGGTAAAAATAATTTTGTTTCTTCCAGGGCTAAGTGTTACTTGTTTGGTATGGGTTACTTCTGCGCCATAAAGATAAATGATTGCAGACTGAACAGGAGTGCTGACCTCTTGTGTGATTTCCGTTAGCTGGGAAAAGGCAGGGAGGGCTGCTGTAAAAAAAAACAATGCGGAAAGTTGGAGCTTTTTCATGTTGATCTTTTTTAAAAAGCAAAACCCTGACATTGGAATGAACTCAATTAGTCAGGGTTTTGAAATGAGGTTTAAAATTTTATTTTTTTTCTTCCTCTGCTTTTGCAGAAGCTGTCGGAGTAACTTCTTTTAAGTATACTGCTGAATAATCTCTGTAGCGCATTGGATTAGAAAATAAATTGCGCACATTGGATTTAACAAGACGGTAATTTTCATCATACCATAGCATCATGATCGGAGCATCATTGATCATCAATTGCTCTGCTTTCATCAAATCAGCATATCCTTCTTCCTGCGTTTTTGCAGATTTTCCGGAATCAAATAATTTATCGAATTCAGGGTTTTTGTAACGTGGTGTATTCGGATAAGATGGTTGGTTAATGTCGTTGGGAACTGTTGCGCCATAAAGGATCCATAAGAAATTCTCAGGGCTTGGAAAATCTGCGATCCATGCAGCGCGGAAAATTTCAGCACGTGCATATTTTGCATCTTCCATTTTTTGTTTCTGAGGAACAACTTCGAAATCAACATTTACATTTAAAACATCCATTAATTGTTTTTGAATTTCTAAAACAACATTTGTGTTTTTAGCACCGCCACTGTTCAGCTCAATTTTCACTTTTGGAAATCCTTTTCCATTAGGATAACCAGCTTCAGCCAATAATTTCTTTGCTTTTTCAGCATCAAAATCATACCCCGTGATTTTAGTAATATCGTATCCTTTGAATGAAGGAGGAGAAATACCATTTACACCAGGACCATAAGCTTCACCTTTTAATACGTCTTCAACAATTTTGTTTCTGTCGATTGCATAAGAAAAAGCCTGACGAACTTTCAGATTATTGAAAGGCTCTTTGGTCATATTGAATTCATAATACTGGCTTGCCATTTCTGGAGAGCGTTCCAATACATATTTTGGTGGTTTGTTTTGGAAATCAGCAATTTGACTTTCAACCATGTCCTTAATGGATTCTGATGGAAGACCAATCACCATATCCAGGTTACCATTCTGAAAATTGTCCAATTCTTGTTTTTTAGTCGGTAAGAAGCTGATAACCACAGAGTCAAGGAAAGGTAATTGGTTTCCTAAAGAATCAGTTCCGTGATAGTTATTATTACGCTTTAATAAAGCTTTATCGGTTGCACCATTTTCTACGTAGATGAATGGTCCTGTTCCTACTTTCATTTCGGTTCCGTATTTTTCATAAGCTTCTTTAGCAATAACGCTTGCTGCAGGAGATGCCAGGGCGAAAAGGAAGGATGTGCTTGGAGAAACAAGCGTAATAGATATAGTATAATCGTCTGCAACCTTAATTCCGTCAATAGTACCATTAGGTTTGCCTTTGCTTGCCGCAAAGAACTTATTAGCGCCTACCACACGGTCACCGAAAGTAGCTGCAAAATTAGAATTGTCCTTACTGTCAGTACATAGTAGCTCAAAAGCGTATTTAAAATCAGAAGATTTTACTTCTCTTCCTTTTCCTTCCGGAAAACACTCATTGTCCTGGAACATTACACCTTTTTTCAGATGGAAAGTATAGGTAGTGCCGGCAGCATCAATATCCCATTTTTCAGCCAGGCTGGGGATAACAGAAAGGTCTTTCGGATTAAATTTTACAAGTCCCTCGTAAATTTGATTCGCAATGTGGGCAGAACCAATGTCAGTAATGCTTGCAGGGTATAAAGTTTGAAATTGCTCGGTTTCATTTATTCGCAGTGTGCCGCCATAGACTTTGTCGCCTTTCGCAACTCTGTCTGCACCATTTTCAGTAGGATTGGAACAAGAACTGATTAGGACTGCTGCTGAGAATATAAAGAAAATGGATTTTTTCATAATTTATCGTTGATAATGTTGTTAAAATAAGCGAACTGATGACTAAATTAAATGCAAGATTAATGCATCTTTCACAAACTTGCAAGTAAATATACAAAAAAACGCGATTTCCTGCCATCCGGTAAAAATTTTTGAATTTGTTTACGAGACTTGTTCTGGGTATGACAAAATTGTTTAAATTTGCGATGAATTATAAAATTAATGATTTTTTATTTTGAAATTATTAAATAAGATTATAATATTGCGTTCGAAAATATAGAACCGCTAATGAAAAGTTCTTGTTTTTAACATAGAAAACACAATGAAAAAAATAATTTTTGCCGCTTTCAGTTTAGTTGTTTCGACTTCGGTTTTTGCTGTAGGAGTAATTGTCCTGGAGGGAAATTACCAGGGAAAAAATCTGTATATTCAAAATCCATTCGCGGGATCAGGTGTTGGTTTCTGTGTGCAGGAAGTGAGAGTAAATGGGAATGTTACAACTGATGAGATCGCTTCTAGCGCGTTTGAAATTGACTTTAGAAATTTACAATTAAAAATTGGCGATAAGGTAGAAGTAAAGATTACTCATAAGGATGATTGCAAGCCAAAAGTATTGAATCCTGAGGTATTAAAACCTAAAAGCACCTTCGAAATTGTTTCTATGTCAGTTAATCCTGATAAGACTTTCAAATGGTCAACAAAAGGTGAAACAGGAAAACTGGCTTTTACTATTGAGCAGTTCCGTTGGAACAAATGGGTGAAAGTTGGTGAAGTAGAAGGTAACGGAACTCCTGATGTAAACAATTATTCATTCTTAGTAGCACCGCATTCCGGAAAGAACCAATACCGTGTTAAGCAGGTGGATTATACAGGCCAGCCTAAATTATCTAAAACAGTAGATTATGCTTCTGCTTCTCCGGAGATTACATTTAGCCCTGCTAAAGTTTCCAAAGAAATCGGCTTCTTTGCCGGAAGCACCCCGACAGAAACGATGTTCGAAATTTATGACCAATTTGGTAATATTGTAAAAAGAGGGTTTGCTTCAACAGTAGATGCTTCTAATTTGCCTAAAGGTGCATATTATCTGAACTACGACAACAAAATGGGCGAGTTCATTAAGAAGTAGTCCTCATTGATAAATGATATTTAACAATCCCGGTTCCGCATGTGCGGGATCGGGATTGTTTTTTTGTACTAACCCTTAATTTGTATGTATGTTAAAGATTGAGCACTTAGGCATTGCCGTTAAAAACCTGGAGGAATCCAATGAGCTCTTCAGCAAGCTGTTTGGAAAAACGCCTTATAAGCTGGAAAAGGTAGAAAGCGAAAGTGTGTCCACGTCTTTTTTCATGATGGGAGATAGCAAGATCGAGCTTCTGGAAGCGACTGATCCTAATAGTTCCATCGCTAAATTCATTGAAAAAAAGGGCGAAGGTATTCACCACATTGCGTTCGAAGTGGAAGACATTCATGCGGAAATGAAGCGTTTGCAGGGGGAAGGCTTTCAATTGCTTTCGGAGCAACCAAAAAAGGGTGCCGACAATAAGCTGATCTGCTTTTTGCATCCGAAAGCGAGTAATGGCGTGTTAATAGAGCTTTGTCAGGAGATAAAATAATAAAAGCCCCGCAATTGCAGGGCTTTTTGGCTCGGAAGCCATCGACTTGGTTGGTGGGCCCACTTGGAATCGAACCAAGCACCCACAGATTATGAGTCTGTTGCTCTAACCGAATGAGCTATAGGCCCTATTGCATTGCTGCAAAAAAAATTAGGAATGCGAAATTAGATATTTACAGTGAATTAACAAAACTCTTATCCCTTTATATTGTGGATATTTCAGAAAAGCAAATTAAGAACATCATTTTTGACCTTGGTGGCGTTTTATTGAATATTGATTACAACCTGCTTGTAAAAGCATTTGCCAATATCGGCTTGCCTCATTTCGAAGATTACTTTACACAAAAAAGCCAGCGTGATTTCTTCGACCTTTATGAAAAAGGGTTGATTAGCTCTGAAGAATTCAGAAAGAAGATTAAAGAAAAATGTGCTGCTGGAACTACTGATGCCGAGATTGATGCCGCATGGAATTCAATGCTTCTGGATTTTCCGAAACATCGCCTGGAACTTTTACTAAAACTAAAAGGCCGTTATCGTACCTTTCTATTAAGTAATACCAACGAGATTCACATGAATTATATTCACTCGTATCTTGAGAAAGCATTCCAAATGCCTGACTTTTCAAAGCATTTTGAAAAGGTGCATCTCTCCTACAATATGAGAATGAGAAAGCCTGATGCAGAAATATTTCAAGCAGTGCTGAGGCAGAATAATCTGGAAGCCAGTGAAACTTTATTCATTGATGATTCGGTGCAACATGTGGAAAGCGCAACGAAACTTGGTATTCAAACTTACTGGCTTGATGTAAAAAAGGAAGACATTACAACGCTTTTTAAAGAAGCCTAAGATTTCTATATCACTATTAAAATCCTTAAGTTTGTATCAAATAATCCAACATGCCTAGCTGTTTTCCGCGAAATCCTAAATTAAGGTTAATCCTCTTTTTTATTCTTTTATTGTCGGGAATAAAGGCGGGCGCGCAGGATTCCATTCCAGCCATTCCGGCAGAAGAGAAGGCTAAAAAAATTGCCGACCCCAAAGATCATATTGTAGTCGATTTCGGTTATACCGGTTATCGCAACCTTCCGGATGGAATCACACAAAAGCCCTACTCTCTTGGTGGAAACGCTTATTTTATGTGGGATTATCCATTTGGTTACGGGCCTTTCAGCTTTGCAATAGGAGGGGGTTTCAGTACGCACGACATGCATACGAATGGAAAAGTGATGTATACCATCGATGGAAAAAGCACCTTCTTTGAACCGCTTACTGTGAAATACAGAACCAATAAACTTTCCTGCAATTACGTGGAAATTCCTGTTGAGCTGCGCTTGCGAACAAGAGGGGAGAAAAGCTTTAAGCTCACTATCGGTGGAAAGGTGGGCTATGCATTTAATGTGCATACAAAATACGAAGATGCCGAGGGTAAAATAAAAGTCTATAAAATAAAAAACATTGATCCTTTACGCTACGGAATTACTTTTCGGATCGGTTATAACAAATGGAATCTTCAGGGGTTCTATGCGCTTTCTGAGTTGTTTAAGAAGGGAAGAGGAGAGCCGGGCATGATTCCATTTTCTTGTGGAATCGGACTGCTTATGTACTAGTAAAAGAGCATCAGTCCCAGCTCAAGAATAAATCCCAATGCAAATCCCACGTAAACCTGTGCTGGACTATGAGCCATGAGTTTTAAACGTGCATATCCCACGAGTCCGGAAAGCAGCAACACGATAATTAACGCTATCTGGAAATCGAAGTGTGACCGGTAAATGATGCCTAGCATAGCTCCGGCTGTTCCGCCGATTCCGATCATGTGTGCACTTATTTTCCAACGGAAGTTGATAATGAGGCTTAGTAAAATTGAAATTGCCGCCCCAAGGATGACGATCTTAAAAATGTCTGGAAAATCAGCGTTATAAAACAGATAGAACAATGCGAAATAATACAAAGCCGTGCTGCTGTATGGAATAATTCTTTCCTGGCTGTTTTCCATTTCAAGGCTTCTGATGCGCCCCATTTTCAATAATATCAAAGCATTGGTGGCAGGCAAAATAAATGTAAACAGAAATGTGATCCCAAGGATAAGGAATTTAAGGTTTTGAGGACCGGTGAAGGTGGAAAAATAATTATCAGTAAAAAAGACCAGCGAAAAGCCGTAGGTTGGCATTAGTAAAGGGTGGAGCAGACAGGAAATTATTTTTGCAATGCGGGTTTCCACCAATATATTTTTTAAAGTTCTTTTCTTAAGCGGGCAACTGGAATGTCAAGTTGTTCGCGATATTTTGCAATGGTCCTGCGTGCAATGTTGTATCCTTTTTCTTTCAGAATTTTGGTCAGCTTATCATCCGTTAAAGGTTTTTTCTTGCTCTCGGCAGCAATGCAGTCTTCAAGTATTTTTTTCACTTCCCGGGTCGATACTTCTTCCCCACTATCCGTAGAAAGGGATTCGCTGAAAAATGATTTCAAAAGAAAAGTACCGAAAGAAGTTTGAACGTATTTACTATTGGCGACACGGGAAATGGTAGAAATATCAAGGTTGACCTTCTCGGCAATGTCCTTTAAGATCATTGGTTTTAAAAGGGTCTCGTCGCCGGTAATGAAATAATCTTTCTGGTATTCCATGATGGCATTCATCGTATACAGCAAAGTATAGCTTCGTTGTTGAATCGCATCAATGAACCATTTCGCTCCTTCCAGCTTTTGTTTTACAAACATGGAAGCCTCTTTGCTGGTCTTATCCTTTGATTTGGAATATTCTTCCAACATTTTTGAATATTCTTTGCTTACCTTCAGATCAGGCGAGTTGCGCGAGTTGAGGCTTAACAGTAATTGACCGTCTTCATTCACAATAATAAAATCGGCGATCACCTGCTGAAAACTTTTTTGCCCATCGGCCATGGAATTACCCGGACGAGGGTTTAATTTCAGGATCTCCTGAATCACCTCTTTCAGCGTTTCATCATCAATCTCCAGCTTCTTAGCTATCTTATCGTAATGTTTTTTGGAGAACTCATCCATTTGCTTTTCTACCACTTCTGTAGCAAGCTCCACCACCATGTTTTGAACTTCAATCTTTCTTAATTGAATCAGCAGGCATTCCTGAAGATCACGGGCTCCAATTCCTGCCGGCTCAAAATCCTGGATCACCATTAATAATTCATTTAGTTCAGCTTCGGTAGTAACAATGTTTTGAGAAAAAGCGATATCATCTACAATGGAAGCAAGATCTCTTCTTAAATAACCGTCATCATCCAGGTTTCCGATCAGGTAAAGAGCGATCTGATATTCACGATCGTCGAGATCTTTCATTCCCAGCTGGCTTTCCAACATATCCTGAAAAGAGAAACCGATAGAGAAGGGGATTTCTTTGCGCTCTTCGTCCGGACTCACATTATTCGCTTTTAACTTATATGAAGCGCCTTCATCATCATCCATGTAATCACTGATGCTGAAATCTTCCCGTTGGTTCTCATCATCTTTTGTTGTCTCTTCGTATTCCTCATTCTCGAATTCATCTTTCGGCTCATCATCCGTATCAACGCCTTCTTCAAGCGCAGGATTGATCTCCATTTCTTCTTTGATACGCTGTTCTAATGCAATAGTAGGCAACTGCAGCAACTTCATCAACTGAATTTGCTGCGGGGATAATTTTTGTAATAATTTATGTGACTGAGTTTGCCTTAACATGCGCTCTTAACTGCTTCTTGTTCTCTGCAAAAGTAACAAAATTTTAGCCATAAAAAGGCATAAAAAAAGCAAGTATCCGGTTCACGGATACTTGCTTTTTTTTAATGGAAATGGCTTAGTGCTGAATGATCACTCGCTGTTTGCCCAGTACAGTGTTTGAGTTTGTAATGATGACGGTATAAAGTCCGGCAGCGAGCTTGGCAATGCTGATCTTTTCCATGGATGAACGATCCAGTTGCTTCTCCATTATTTTTTTACCGGTCATGTCATACATGCTTAGCATAGTATTATCAGTATTCTTAACGTTGCTCAGGTCGATAGTTAGAAATTCACTTGCAGGGTTGGGATAAACATTCAGATCAACGGAAACATTTATATCCTTAACAGAAGCAATGTAGGAACAGAAATCACTGTACGCATAAAACTCTGTACCCGAAGTTGCAAACGTGGTATTGGTAATTGTTACAGGCCATAGGTTGATCTTCGCAGTGCTATCTATAGTGGCATCGAAAATCTGTTCGTCATTTGTAGTATTTGGGATAGAATAGTTGTATGAGTTGCAAAGCTCTGTTGGATTTCCGGAGAATTTTAAAAACACTTCAGATGAATCGTTCACAAAAGTAAGGAAGCTGATATTCGCTAATTTCGGTGTGGAACTAAAATACACTGGATACATTGAGGTGCTTCCGTTTGATACGCCTCCCACACCACGGCTCCATAAAATATTTCCAGTTGCTCCGATCTTTGATAATTGCATTGAAGGAGATTGCGAAATGATAAAAAACTCATTTGATGCGTTTACGTATGCATCCTGGTAGCAAACGCCTCCGGAAATATTTTGTCCATAAACCAGATTACCGCTTGCATCCATTTTTTGTACGTAGGTAGACCCCACATTTCCATAGGTTCCCATAATAAAGAAATTGCCCAGATTATCAGCCTTGATAGCTTTCGTCCAGCGATAAAGAGCATCACCGAATGATCTTGACCACACCAGGTTTCCATTGGGATCTAAATTTATGATCGTTTCATAATTTTCATCCTTCAGCGTGGTGATGCATCCGCCACTCAATGTAACGGCGCTGCAGAACCCTGGGCACTTTCCTGTATCCCTTGGACCAGTCATTTTTTTACTCCACATACAATTGCCATTTGCATCAATTTTAATCAATCCTGTAAAGGCATAATTGGAAAGTGTGAGATAATATTCTCCTGCAGGTGTTTCATTTATTGTGTGGGCGCTTCCGTAATAAGGACTGATCGCTTCTCCGATAGAGACTGATTTTTGCCAAACAACGGATCCTGAACTCGAAAATTTCATCAGGTTGAAATCCATTCCTTGTCCGAAAAAACAAGAGAAACTACCTGTTGGAGAGCAGGTAAGACCAAGCAAAGGTTCTGATGTTAAAATGTTTTTTACAGTAGTAACAGAGCCATTCAATTGGATCTTTTTAATATTGATATAAGAGGTCGTTCCATCATAAAGCATAGAAGCAACAAGGTTCTCTCCTGATGGAAGTGTTGCAAGAAAGCTCTGATCAGAGGAGCTTGAAGCGACTCCTGCTGCGATATTTGGTTCGAGCATTACTGCAGCATCTGTTTGCGAATTAGCTATGGATACAAGTAGTATCGCAGAAAAAAGGAGTAGATATTTTTTCATGAGAAGTAGTTTAAGTAGCTAATTTATAGTGGATTATGCAGAAAAGCAAATAAAAGTCTATTAAACTCTGAAACCGATAACCAGCACGTCATCGATCTGTTCCAGTTCGCCTTTCCAGTCAATGAAATTCTTTAAAAGTAAAGCCTCCTGCTCTTTCACGGGTTTTTGGTAGATCTCGGTAATAAGCTTTTGCATGTTGCCCACCATGAATTTTTTTCCTTTTGTTCCGCCAAACTGATCGGCATAACCATCGGAGAAAATATAAACCATATCGCCCTTTTCAACCTGGATAGTATGGTTGGTAAATTGTCGCTTTACTTCATTGTCCATTTCCAATCCTCCAATTGGAAATTTATTCGCTTTGATCATTTCAAATGCATGCTCGCCGGTTTTGTTTTTTCTGAAAATCCACAATGGACGATTGGCGCCAGCATATTCGAGTATGCTTCCCTCTTTATTCAATGAGCACAGTGCGATGTCCATACCATCTCTTCTTTCTGTTTCGCTATTGCTTTGCTTCAGCGCTGTTTTTACCCCGGCATGCAATTCATTCAGGATCTCAGCAGGCTCTTTAATGTTTTTTTCAGAAACAATCTCATTTAACAAGGTATTGCCGATAATGCTCATGAATGCGCCGGGTACGCCATGCCCGGTACAATCTACCGATGCTACGAACCGTTTGTTGTTCCGTTTCGCGAACCAGTAAAAATCCCCGCTCACTATATCTTTCGGTTGATACAATACAAAAGCATCTTGAAATTCATTGTGCAAATTTTGCAAAGGCGGCAACAAAGCTTCCTGGATGTTCTTTGCGTATTTTATACTGTCCGTAATATCGTGGTTCTTCGCTTCAATGATGGCTTTCTGCTCAATCACTTCTTTGTTGATCACTTCCACTTTTTCTTTTTCCTGGCGAAGCTGAAATGTTCGCAACTGCACTTCCTGTTCGAGTTCAATCTTTGCTTTCTGCAAATTTCGTGTTCTGACTATAATAAAAAGATAAATGCTCCCAAAGGCAATAACAATAGTAAGAGTATAGAACCACCAGGTTTTATACCAGGGAGGAAGAATGGTAAATTTAAACGTGACATCCTTTTCATTCCACAGGCCATCATTGTTCATGGCTTTCAGTTGAAAGATATAATCGCCCGCGGGAAGTGATGAATAGGTGGCTTCCGTTTTGGAAGTAGGAGGGAACCAGTTCTCATCTGCTCCTTCTAACTTGAATTGATATTTAACTTTATTTGGATTGGTTATACAGATTCCTATAAAGTCAAAAGTGATATGGTTTTTATCATAAGGCAAAACAAGATTGAGTGGAAGATGTGAAATGCTGTCATTTCCATGGCTGGAATATTTTTTCAGATCTTCCTCCGCATTTTGAAAAAACAGACGAATGCCGGTGATTCTGGTGATGGCTTCTTTGCGGTTTATTTTATCAAAATGAGGATTGTAAACGGTCACTCCTTTGATTGTTCCAAACCATAAGTTGCCTTCCGCATCTTTCAGTTGTGCATTGGAATTGCATTCTACACCTTTCAGGCCTTCTTCTTTTCCATAATACCGGATCTCGGCTTTGTTACTCTTGTGAAATGTTGCCAGGTTGATTTTATCTAGCCCTTTATTGGTTCCAATCCATAAAAAATCGCGATCAAGGAGCATGAGGTAAACTTTGTTGGAAGCAAGCCCCATACTTTCATCAATTACCTCAAATGACGTATAATTATAGCTGAATACGCCTTCATCCGTCCCAAACCAGAGATAGCCTTGCTTATCCTGCACAATGCTCGTAACGCGTTTGTCAGTAAAGCCATTGGATTTATTATAGCGGGTTGCCTTTTTATGATCGTATTTGATTACACCATTTTCTGTAGCCAGCCAAAGATCCCGGTTACGATCTTCGAAAATAGAGTAGATTGGAAAGTTATTTCCATTGTCGGATTTTAATTTTTTAACTTCTTCTACGACACTGATTTTTCCATCTTTGAAATTGTATAAACCATCTATGGTCCCAAGATAAACAGATCCGTTTTTAGCTTTCACAAGAGAATAGATAACCTCTTCAGATGGCAGGCCGTCTTTTGTATGGTAATTCTTAAAAGTGTTCCCATCGTAAATACTCAAACCAGCCTTTGTTCCAAAACAGATATTTCCCTGGTGATCCTCACAAATTGAAAGCACTTCATTGTCGGCGAGTGAGCCTTTGATATTTTTTATATTCAGTTTATAATTTTCGATTTTGTTGTTATGAAATTTGCATACACCAAAATTCTTAACTCCCAGCCAGATATTTTTTCTGGAGTCCTGAAAGATCACAGTAATATAATCCCCAGGGAGGCTGTCTTTTATACTATAAGATATAAATGCTTCACTTGAAAATTTCGAGATCCCGAAACCATCCGTGCCAAACCAGAAATTGCCCTCTCTGTCCTGTATACCTGAAAGAATTTTATTGCTTGATAGGCCGTTTTTCTGAAGATAATTCCGATAAGCGAAACCATTGTATTTATAAATTCCGGCAGAAGTTCCAAACCACAAATTATTTTTATTGTCAGACACAATTGTAAGGAAAGCATTCAGCTCTTCATTTGGGATATTCACTTTTTGAATTTGCCCCTCCGGAGTAATCTTGCTGATTCCTGAAATCGTTCCAATGTAAATGTTGCCAGGAAGGTCTTCGTTGATTGCTCTTACATAATCATTTCGTAAACCATTCTTTGTATTGAAACGGATAAAGGTTTTTTTAGAAGGATCATACTTTGTAACGCCGTCCTGCAAAGTCCCAAACCATATGCAGCCTGCTTTATCGGCATACATGGTAATGATTGTTGCTTTTGCTAAAAGCGTATCGGCCGAAAAAGGAATGATCTTTCCGTTATTCAGTTGGCAAACGCCTTTTGAAGTGCCAATCCAAATAGTACCTGAATTATCCTGCACGGTTTTGAAAATGCGGTTATGAGGCAGGCCGTTTTTTTCGGTATAGTTCGTAAATTTCAACCCGTCGTAAACGCTTAATCCGCCATTAGTCCCAAATAACAATCGGCCATTTTTTAACTCGGTAATGGAGAAGATCACATTGTTGATAAGGCTGTCGTTTTCAGTAAATGTGACAAACTTATTTCCATCGTAACGGCTAACGCCTCCACTGTTGGTTCCGAACCAAATGTTTCCGTTCCGGTCCTGGCACATCGACAAGACTTGAGACTGAGCCAATCCGTCGTCCACGTTGAAATTGCGGAAGTCGTATGTTTGAGAAATCGAAAATTTTGCCAGCAGCAAAAAAGTCGTCAGGAGAAATATGTGGAGTTGCGTTTTCAAATTTATAAAGCTGAATAAAGATATGCAAAAAACAAAGCCCTTCGTATTTTAACGAAAGGCTTTGGAAATGTTTGATTTAGCAATAATTATGAAAGCTTAAAACTCAGCCGTTTTGGGTGCTCTTGGAAAAGGAATCACATCACGAATGTTGGTCATGCCGGTCACAAACAACACCAAGCGTTCAAAGCCTAATCCAAATCCTGCATGTGGCGCTGTTCCAAACTTTCGGGTATCCAGGTACCAATACAATTCATCTTTTGGAATATGCATTTCATCCATGCGTTTTTCCAGTTTTTCCAATCGTTCTTCACGCTGTGAACCTCCAATTATTTCGCCAATTCCTGGAAATAAAATGTCCATGGCTGCAACCGTTTTTTCATCATCATTCTGACGCATGTAAAAGGATTTGATGTCCTTCGGATAGTCGGTTAGAATAACAGGCTTTTTGAAATGTTTCTCCACCAGAAAGCGTTCATGTTCGCTCTGAAGGTCAGCCCCCCAATTTTCTATCAGGTACTTGAATTTTTTCTTTTTATTAGGCGTCGAATTTCTTAAGATCTCTATTGCCTCGGTATATGTCAACCTTTCAAATTCATTGTTCAGGCAGAAATCCAATTTTGCAAGGAGGTCTAATTCAGAGCGCTCATCCTGGGGCTTTGATTTTTCTTCTTCCAGCAAACGGTTCTTTAAGAATTCAAGCTCATCTGCACAATTGGTCATCGCATGCTTGATAACATACTTAAGTAGATCTTCGGCTAGCTGCATGTTGTCTTTCAGATCCGCAAAGGCTACTTCCGGTTCGATCATCCAGAACTCCGCAAGGTGGCGGGTGGTGTTTGAATTTTCTGCACGGAAAGTCGGTCCGAAGGTATAGATTTCTCCCAATGCCATAGCGCCAAGCTCGCCTTCTAATTGACCGGAAACAGTGAGGTTGGTTGACTTGCCAAAAAAGTCTTGCTTGAAATCCACTTTGCCATCTTCTCCACGCGGAGGATTATCGAAATCAAGGGAAGTAACGCGAAACATTTCGCCGGCACCTTCTGCATCCGAAGCTGTAATAATGGGTGTATGCAAATAGACATAACCACGGTCGTTAAAAAATTGATGAACAGCGAAAGCCAAGGCATGACGTACTTTAAATATTGCATTGAACGTATTTGTGCGGAAGCGTAGATGAGCAATCTCGCGTAAAAATTCCAGGCTATGTTTTTTAGGCTGGAGCGGAAATTTTTCTGCATCACTATCGCCTAAAATTTCGAGCTGCTTTACTTTTACTTCTACTTTCTGTCCTTTACCCAATGATTCGATCAACTCGCCGGTAATACTGATAGCAGCACCGGTAGTTAATCGTTTTAACAGCGATTCATCGGTGTTCGCAAAATCAACAACTGCCTGAATATTATTTATGGTAGAGCCATCATTAATGGCAATAAATTGGTTGTTGCGGAAAGTTCGCACCCAACCTTTAACTGTTACTTCACTTCCGTATGCTGTTGAATCCAGCAGCTCTTTCACTTTTGTCCTTTTCATATCTCAATTCTTAATTGGGTGCAAATTTATCAAAATAAAAAGCCATCCCTGGAGGAGGATGGCTTTTTATTACTATTTTAATTTTATTCCATCACGATCACTCGTTGTGTAGCAACATTGTCATTTACGGTAAGTGTCACAAAATAAACTCCAGCTCTCAGATCATTCAGATTGTATTGGTGATTTCCTGCCGTCTGTTTTCCATTTGCGAGGGTGCTGATTTTTGATCCTAGCACATTGTACACTTCCAAAACAACATCTGCATCTTCAGCAATACTATATTCAATGCTGGCATTTCCTTTGAAAGGATTCGGGTATACCTTGAATTTATTCTCGGTGGCCACAGTAGCATTACTAATGCCAACGCCTGCATTGGGAACGAAGTGAATGGTGGTTGAATCGACTACATAATCCAGGTATAGATACTGACTAGTGGCAGCATTTACAGCAAACGTATAGGATGAATCAATTCCTAATCCTGGAATGTCAACATATACAACATATTGTTCTGTACCGACATTAAGCGGAATGTTGGAGAAATAATAGAACCCGCCGCCATCGGGTGCTGCCTGATCGCTGGTGGATGTGCTTGTAACCATTGCGCCACCTGGATTTTTGCCAAGCTTTACGTCCAATCCCGGTATAGGATCTCCTGGCGTTCTAGGCCCGATGCCGGGAGAAAGAAACGATCCAAAGCCCAGATCTTCTGTAATGCGTCCGCGCAAGTTGCCGGGTCCGGATGTTGTGCCTAATTCTTCGACCATTACAATGTTTGCTGTGTCGGTAGAACTACATCCATGAAGAAGTGAATCTGCAGTCGCCCAGTTAAATGTATTACCGTAATAGGTTGAATTCAATGTCGGGTAAGCAGTATTGTCTGCGAATACTTTGATCAGATAATTTCCACTCGTCAAAACTGGAAAAAGGTATTCTCCATTCAGATCCAGAGCGGTTGATTGAACAGTATCCAGGTAGGAATATCCGGGAAGGTTATTGTAAATGATCACATTTCCATTTGTAACATTTCCTCCCGAATAGGTTACTTTTCCAAAAAGACCAGTGCTTGGAATTATCGATACAGAAGTATTGTCATATGCATTACAGCCATTGGCATCTGTAGCAACCAGCGTATAAGATGTTCCTCCAAGTGGTGAAACGCTTATTGTCTGGCCACTGGTATTTACACCACCATCATTCCATGTATAAGTATATGCAGGTGTTCCGCCGGATCCGTTTGCCGTTAATGTCGCAAAAGTAGAAGCGCAGATTGCCTGCGGCAAACTGGCTGTTACAAATAATTGTGGATTAGCAGTTACATAAACCGAATCTATTATCGGGCAGCTTGCAACGGTATCCATAACATAATACATGATGCTTGTGGAAGCTGTGGTGATCACGTCGGCGCCTGTTGTGGCGGATAAATATGTAGCCGGGGACCAATAATTTGTTATTCCTCCTGTTGCAGATAACGTGGTGGAACTTCCGTAACAAACAGTGGCTGAAGACGGAGAAATTATTATTTCAGGAACTATCAGTTGTATTGTTTTAGTGGTGGCACAGCCGGTCTGGTTAGTCACAGTCAATGCATAGCTGGTAGTGCTTGATGGTGTTGCTATCGTATTTAAAGTGTTTATAGATGTCAATCCTCCAGATGGTGTCCATGAATAAGTCATGATGGTATCAGCATAACCGAATTTAAGTGTCCAGCCTTTTAAATAGCCATTATCACCTCCTGCAATATCGCCCACTTTCATTACCCAGTTGCCGTTAGGACTTCCGGTAAGGGAATAAAATCCATTATCCGGCTGAAATTGTCCGGTGAAGGGCGGGGAAGATGAAAATAAATTATTCGTTGCACCCATGATAAGCTCGGTTCCATAATATCCCAGGTTACTGCTTCCTCCGTGGTTGAGTGACAAGTCTATATAACTTCCATCAGGAGCAAAAAGCCCGATAATGACATCAGCCGCATAAGTGTGTTCTAAACTATCTATTGTAACTGAAATTAAGCTGATGCCAGCAGTTGATCCGCTAACGGCAGAAACAGCAAGTGTATCAAAACGATCACCTAGCAGGTCATCAATTGGCACATTGGTGGTTTTGATAAAAGGAGGGCTGATAATATAAAGTCCCGATGTAGCGGTATTCAACATGGACACACTGTTCCCTTTACAGAGATAGGATGGTAAACCCATGTAGGGATTTATTACGGATATGGACGGTGCAGGTGTAGAATAAAAATTTACAAAATCAATAGCGTCGCAGCCATTAGCCGCGGTTATCTGGCAAGAATACACGAGAGTTGTGCCAATCCCGGCGGACGCAGTGATCGTTTGCGTTGTGGCACCAGTATTCCAAAGGTAAGCAATAGCTGCCCCGGCATCAAGTATTGTTGTTTGGCTTTCGCATAGCGTCAGGTCACTTCCAAGGTTTAAAGTTGGAGGAGTAGCCAAACAGGTGCGCTGGATTTGAACGCCAGTTCCTCCGCCCCCAGTACGGACATTAGTTGTGCCGGGGTTTACAATTGCTCCGCCTGAAAAATAATTTCTACAGGAATAATAAAGATTATTCCCAAAAACTGTCATATTGCCTTTGTCTCCGTAGTTCCCTGCTCCCCCAAAGCCATCATTTGCCGAAACAATAAAAGCAGATCCGTCCATAGTACGTTCCACAAGCGCAGGTGTGCTGCTTCCTGATTGTACTGAAATCCAAAGTTGACCGCTTGCAATTTCAAGATCGGTAATGGCATTGCCGGAATAAGTTCTTACAAGTGACCAGTTTAATTCATCTGCAGATCGCCATAATTGTGCGCCATAATAATTGGTAGTACCAGCATAAATATATCCGCCAAAAGCGGCGAGAGCACTTATATCACTATTATTCGCATCACCAAAACCGAAATCGATGCTGTCATTTCTGATCCAGGCGGTTCCATTGGAAGTGCTCCAAAGCTGAGCGCCATTGGTAGTTCCGAAATACATTTTGCCCCCGGATACCAGTGTGCTGCTGATTTTTGCATAGGCGGACACAGTATCAAAATTAAAAAGGTTCTGCCATGATCCCAAAAGGTTCGAAGGGTCATTTGTCGAGTAGCCGGAACGCCAGATCCTTGCACCCATGTAATCATTTTCAACTACATAAATACTGTCAACACTACCTGTTCCTTTAAACGGAACAATATGAGCTAATTCACTGTATGCTGTATAATAAGGAGCCCAGGTGATACCGTCGAATGATTTGAAGATTCTTGCGGAATCCGATCCTGAAGCATATAGAGAGGAATATATATATCCTCCACCTTCTGTGGTTGTTGCTAATGCGAGATAGCTCGAATTGAAAAAGGGACTCGTTGCAGCATTGGTCCATGTGCCGGCAGTACCGGAGGGACTACTCCATATGCCTGCTCCGTAATTACCTGAAGCAGCATACAAGCTTCCTTTGAAAGGAACCATTGAATAAATATATTCAGTGCTTGCATTTCCGAATCCGGCCTGTTCCGAAGAGGTCCAGGTGTCCTGAGCATTTGAAGTTAGAAACGAGAAAAGGATTGTAGCAGAAAGAAGTAGTAGTTTTTTCATGTTTTGAAATTTGGCAGGCTAAATTAATCTTTTTTACTGAATTATACTGATAAAGAATTCTTCTTAATTATTGAAAATCATGGTCATATATGTAAATTTCTTAGTTACTGGCATTGACTTTATATAAATTGTTGCTGAAGCCTCTCTCTTGCGAATAATGAAAACGGAAACATTTTTTTTTAAAAATGTTTCCGTTTTTTATGCTGATTACCAGATAATTAATTAAAAATGTAAAAAAACGTCGTGCGGAAACTTTGGAAATAAAAAATGTTTCCATAGTTTTGCCGCCGGATTATTAAAATAAAATCAATGGAACCCAGAGACAGGATTTTACAAGGTGCAGAAGAGCTTTTTTTTAAGTACGGAATTAAAAGCATTACAATGGATGATATTGCCAAACATCTTGCAATATCTAAAAAAACTATTTACCAGTTTTTTGCTGATAAAAACGAATTGGTGGAAATACTAATGGCCACTAAACTGAAGGAGGACGAATGCGAATTCCGACAAATTCAAGAAGAGTCTGACAATGTAGTGGTAGAGGTTTTTAATATGATGAAATATATGGGTATCATGTTTTCAAAAGTGAATCCGAATATTTTTTATGATCTGCAAAAATACCATCCGAATGCCTGGAAGCTCTTTAAAATTTTTAAAGAAGATTGCATGGCAAAAATGATTGAAAGCTCTATTGAACGCGGAGTAAAAGAAGGATTGGTTCGCCCCGATCTGAATGCGAAGATAATTGCCCGTCTAAGAATAGAAGAAGTCGAGATGGGGTTGAATTCTGAGATTTTCCCTCCTGACAAGTTTAAAATGCTGGATGTTCAATTAACGATGATTGATCATTTCCTTCATGGAATCTGTACGCTAAAAGGTCATAAGCTTATTAATAAATACAAGCAAGTTACCGAAGAAGAGTAACGGCGCTATCTTACTTAAGAGGTAAAACATTGAACAAAATTAATTGTATGAAAAAAACACTACTGATCATTGGAGCAGCATGCATTTCAATCACAGCTTTCGCACAAACGAAAGACAGTGCAGCATTGTCCTTCACGCTCCAACAAGCCATTGATTATGCGATGCAAAATCAAAAGGACATCAAGAATGCGGTCATTGATGAACAGATTGCTCAGAAAAAAGTAAATGAAGTTGCAGGAATGGGATTGCCACAGATCAACGCAAGTTTTGATCTGAAGGAGTTTCTGGAAATTCCGACTTCATTGATTCCGGCCGATTTCTTTGGAGGTGCTCCGGGAACATTTGCTGCTGTTAAGTTTGGAACAAAGTACAATGCAACTGCAGGATTGGATGCGTCTCAATTGATCTTCAGCGGAGAGTATTTTCTTGGCCTAAAAGCATCAAAAGTATTTGTGGATATCTCCACAAAAGCGATTCAACGCACCAGGATAGAAACTTCTGCAACGGTTACGAAAGCATACTATACAGTGCTCATTAATGAAGAGCGAATGAAACTAATGGACGCAAGTGTTGCACGGGTAAAAAAAACATTGGAGGATACAAAAGCATTGATGGACAATGGCTTCGTTGAGAAGATCGACTATGATCGTTTTTCTGTTACCTATAATAATTTATTGGTGGAGCAAGAGAAGATTCAACGCTTATTAACATTGGGGACTTATTTATTAAAGTATCAGATGGGAATGGATATTAATGCAAACCTTACTTTAACTGATAAATTGGTTGACGTTAAATTTGAGCCTGCAGCAAATGCATCCGCCCAAAAATTCGACTATGAAAAGCGTGTTGAATATGGTTTGTTTCAAACACAATTTAAACTAGCCAAATTAGAATTGAAACGCCAGCGACTTTCATACCTTCCATCGGCTTTTGCCTATGCGAGCTTTAGCGGGTCGGCACAACGAAATGAATTTGATATTTTTGATCCTGACAAAAAATGGTATCCAACAAAGGTGATCGGCGCGAAGGTAACTATGCCTATTTTTACAGGATTCCAACGCCATTCGAAAAACCAACAAGCCCAACTTTCGTTAATGAAAGCGGAGAACAATCTTGATTTTATTAAACGTTCCATCGACTTAGAATTGGCTTCTTCTGCGGCCATCCTGCAGAATGCTTCTTCCTCTCTTGAGAACCAGAAGAAGAACATCGCTATTGCTGAAGATGTGGTCAGAGTTTCTAAATTGAAGTACGAACAAGGTGTTGGCTCTAATCTGGAAATGATCACTGCCGAAAACAGCCTGAAAGAAGCACAAACCAATTATTTCAATGCCCTGTTCGACGCCCTCGTAGCGAAGATTGATTTTGATAAAGCAAACGGAAATTTAAAATAAAGAATTACAAAAATCTAAATAAATTGAAAATGAAAAAATTATTATTGATACCTGCTTTTGCTATATTGATTGTTGCCTGTAATTCAGGTGATGATAAAAAAGCTCAGTTAGAAGATTTAAAAAAACAGGAAGCCCATATAAAATCAAAGATTGCTGTCTTGGAAGCAGAGCTTAACCCTAAAGATTCTTTGCCAACAGGTACGGCTGTCGCTATTATGCCTTTGAAAGAAGAAACATTTAAAAACTATATCGACGTGCAGGGGCGGGTAGATGCTGATCAGAATGTTTCTTTGAGCACCGAAATGCCGGGAACGATCACTAAGATAAATGTAAAGTCGGGCGATGAGGTGAGCTCAGGTCAGATTCTTGCAGAAACTGATGCACGCGCAATCAACCAGCAAATCTCCGACCTGCAAGTCAATGCCGACCTGGTAAATCAGATCTACGAAAAACAAAAAAATCTTTGGGACCAGAAAATCGGAACCGAGGTACAATTCCTGCAGGCGAAAACCAACAAGGAGAGCATGGCTAAAAAAATGGGAGCATTGCAGGAACAATTGCGTATGTCCAAAATCATTTCCCCAATCAATGGGACGGTAGATGCGGTGGATATCAAGATTGGTCAAATGACAGCGCCTGGAATGCCTGCCATTCGCGTGATCAACTATTCAAACCTGAAGGTGAAAGCAGAAGTTGCTGAAACATACGCTTCAAAAATCAAAAAAGGAAATGAAGTGATAATTTATTTTCCTGATATACAGGATTCCATTGTTTCAAAAGTGAACTTTGTCTCTCGTGCCATTAACAATGCCAGCCGCACATTTACCGTGGAAGTATTGCTTGATAATAAAAAGGAGTATCATCCGAATATGGTTACCCGCCTAAAAATTAATGACTATCAATCTGCTCAGCCTCAGATCATGATTCCGGTAAGAACGATTCAGAAAGATGAAAGCAACGCTTTGTTTGTGTTTATTGCTGAAGGAAACGTTGCCAGAAAAAAACTGATCACAACCGGAAAAGAATACAACGGAAAAGCAGAAGTGTTAACAGGTTTAAAAGATGGTGATAAACTGATCACGCTTGGTTATGATCTGATCAACGATGGTGATAATATCGCGTATTAATTATAGAAAAGTTCAACTATGAAATTCAAAGAATTTAAACCATCAAGCTGGGCGATTGATAATAAAATAAGTATTTATATACTCACTTTATTCATCGCCCTGGCCGGACTATTCTCCTACAACAGCCTTCCGAAAGAAAGCTTTCCGGAGATTGTCGTGCCCACTATTTATATCAACACGGTATATTACGGAAATTCTCCTACCAACATTGAGAACCTTGTTACCAAACCAATTGAAAAACAATTGAAAGGGTTGGCAGGAATGAAAAAATTGAACTCGACTTCCTTGCAGGATGTGTCGGTGATCATGGTGGAGTTTAATACGAACATGAAAGTGTCTGAAGTGAAAGAAAAAGTAAAGGATGCAGTTGACAAGGCCGCTACCGATCTTCCAAAAGACCTCACTCGTCAGCCAAACGTACTGGAGGTAAATTTTTCCGAAATGCCGATCATGTATGTGAATCTTGCTGGAAAAATGGATCTGAATAAGCTGAAGCTTTACGCTGAAAGTGTAAAAGATAAGATTGAAGGAATGAAAGAAATTTCAAGGGTGGTTATGGTGGGCGACCTTGAAAGAGAAATCCAGATAAATGTGGACATGTACAAATTACAATCTGCTAATCTTTCCCTGGGTGATATTCAGCGTGCGGTCCAACTTGAAAACATGAATTTTTCGGGTGGACTTGTTCCTATGGATGGTATGAAAAGGAATATTTCCATCAAAGGTGAATTCAAATCAGTGGAGGAAATAAAAAACATTATTGTAACCTCCGGTTCAGGCGCTAAGCTATATTTGAAAGACATTGCCGAAGTGGTGGATGGAAACAAAGAGCAGGAAAGTTATGCGCGCCTGGAAGGAAAAAACGTGATTACGCTGAACATCATTAAGCGTTCGGGCGAGAATTTAATTGATGCATCTGATAAAATCACCGCTTTGCTGGAAACAATGAAAGCGGAAAATTTTCCTCCGGATCTGAAAGTGACTGTAACTGGTGATCAGTCGGAAAAAACAAGAAGCACGCTGCACGATCTGATCAATACGATTATCATCGGCTTTATACTGGTAACTTTTATCCTCATGTTTTTTATGGGCGTAACCAATGCATTGTTTGTTGCTGCATCAGTACCTCTTTCCATGTTTATTGCTTTCTGGGTTATGCCAGCTGTTGGAGGAGCGTTTGATTTCAGTTATACTATGAACATGATCGTGCTTTTTGCCTTTTTACTCGCGCTTGGAATTGTGGTGGATGATGCGGTAGTTGTAATAGAAAATACGCACAGAATTTTTGATAATGGAAAAGTTCCCATCAAAACGGCCGCAAAGATGGCGGCTGGTGAAGTTTTCATGCCTGTATTAAGCGGAACATTAACAACATTGGCGCCTTTCGTTCCGCTCCTTTTCTGGAACGGAATTATCGGGAAGTTCATGTTCTTTCTTCCCATTACGCTCATCATTACTTTACTCGCTTCCTTGTTAGTGGCGTATATTGTTAATCCGGTATTTGCGGTTGATTTTATGAAGCCGCATGAAGCGCACAAAAAAGAAAGGTGGACCAAGGGTACAACTTTTACAATGATAGGCTTCCTGATTCTTGGCTTGTTCATTCATTTAAAAGGACATCATGCGACCGGAAACCTTACCTTTTTTATTCTTGGCTTTTATTTGCTGAACAAATTTGTTTTGTACAAGATCTTTGAAAGATTTCAATCAAGAATCTGGCCCGCATTTCAAACGCGGTATGTAAACTTTCTAATACGGTTTTTAAAACGACCAGGCTTAGCGCTGATAGGTGTTATTGCATTGTTTATAGGATCACTTGGGTTTTTTATGATCCGTGGGCCAAAAGTGGTTTTCTTTCCGCAGGGTGATCCCAACTTTGTTTATGTCTACGTGAAACTGCCGGTGGGAACAGATCCTATCAATACGAACCAGGCAATGCTGATAGCGGAGAGCAAAGTAAATCAGGTACTGGGCGATTCAAATAAAATTGTGAAATCAATCATTACCAATGTTACCAAACAAACAACCGATCCACAGGATCAGGATCAAAGTGATTATCCAAATCGTGGTAAGATTGCCATTTCGTTTGTCGATTTTAAAGACCGCCAGGGTCAGTCAACATCGAAATACCTGGAAGAATTACAAAAACTGAATTGGAATATTCCCGGAGCGGAAATCACAGTATCGCAGGAACAAGCTGGCCCGCCGGTATCAAAACCAATTAACATTGAAATCAGAGGAGACAATTTTGATGAGCTGGTATCCAATTCCATTCAATTAAAACGGTTTTTAGACAAACAAAAAATTGAAGGTGTGGTGAGTATTAAATCGGATTTTGAAACCATAAAGCCGGAGATCGCATTTAACATTGATCGGGAACGCGCCAATCGTGAAGGCGTTAGCACGTATACCATTGGGATGGAAATACGTAATGCTGTGTTTGGTGCTGAAGTGAGCAAGTTCAGGGATGAGAATGATCAATACCCTATCCAGTTGCGCTATAAATATGACCAGCGAAATAACATCGAAGCACTTCGGAATTTAAAGATCACATTCCGCGACATGAACATGGGCGGTATCCTGAGAAGCGTTCCTTTATCGTCCTTTGCAGATGTGGAATACACGAATACGTATGGTGGAATTAAACGCAAAATGCAAAAAAGAGTGATCTCTTTATCTTCTAACGTTGCTGCAGGATTCAATGAGAATGAAGTTGTCGATGTAGTGAAGAAGGCGCTTGTTCAATTCAAGCCTGTTGGAAAAGTGGAAGTGGCAATGACTGGACAGCAAGAAGAACAGGCGGAAACAGGCGCATTTCTGGGAACGGCATTGCTGTATTCCATTGCATTGATGTTATTGATCCTTGTATTACAGTTTAATGCTGTTGGAAAACCGTTAATTATTTTATCAGAAATATTATTCAGTATTATCGGGGTATTAATAGGAACTGCCTTGTTTAAAATGGACATGAGTATTGTAATGACCGGTGTTGGTATTATTGCGCTGGGCGGTGTGGTTGTCCGGAATGGTATTCTCTTGATTGAATTTGCCGAAATGGCAAGAGGGCAGGGGATGGGCTTGTGGGATGCTACGGTCGAAGCCGGCCGTACACGTATGACTCCTGTTATTCTTACCGCTACTGCTGCAGTATTGGGATTAATCCCTTTGGCTGTCGGATTGAACATGGATTTCGAAACATTGTTTGCAACCGGAAATCCTCATTTATATTTTGGCGGCGATAACGTGGTATTCTGGGGACCTCTTGCATGGACCATGATCTTTGGATTGAGCTTTGCAACATTCCTTACATTATTGCTGGTTCCTGCAATGTATTTAATGTCGGAACGTTTAAAACGGAAATCGGCTATCATTCTTGCACATGTAGGTGCTCCAAGTGCATTGATGTACGTCCCGTTTGTTGTAATGATCATACGAATTGTTTTGTATTTTCGAGGAGTAAAATTAGAATATGGTAATTTAGATTATTAACTAAAGAGGCCTCTGTTCAATTTGAACAGAGGCCTTTTTTATAACACAAAAATGGGTGCAGCAGGATTTATTGGTTTAGGGATTTTCTTCTTAACATGCCTTCCTTTTATTACTTCGCGGTTTGCAAAGCGAATGGGACGAGATCCTCTAAAATGGTTTTTGATCGGAATCTTATTGCCCGGAATAGCAACATTTATTATTCTTTTTTTGCCCGATCTTTCAGATAAAGAATGAGTCTTACTTCTTTCGTTTTTTTTCTTTGGCAGCCTTTTTCTTGTCTTCTTTCAGCTTTTTCTTTGCAGCAGCTTCCTTTGCTTTCTTCTCTTTCGCTTCTTCCTGCAATTGTTTTCGCGATTTTTTATATTTCTGCATCTCAATCGCTCTGAAACCGACATATACACCATAGGAATAAATCAGTTGTTGTGTTTTCACCGAATGAATGTAAGATTGTGAAACATCAAAGTTTCCAAAGATACCGGTGAAAAACACTTTGCCATTATATCCCATGCTCGACTTCACTCTTCCAATCAACGGGAATCCGATTTTGTAAAATTTATCAATGGGAAAACTATACGATTGGAATTGGATTCCGGCGCCAGCAAGCAATGCGGTAGAATAGTAAAAATTCTTTTTCGTGAGGTTAAATGCATATCCTCCCTGCAGCAAAAATCCATAGTTCCGATTTTTTTGCAAGGCACTATATCCACTAAAGAACTGATCAACGCTATCCGGAATCAAATGATTGCTTTGGAGCTCATTGTATTTTAATGAGATCATCATTAATCCCGAACCGGCACTCTTTTTCTGAAACTGTGTCTGGTTGAAGGCGGCATTATATGAGAATTTGTGACCATTGAAAATAAAAATCCCATTTGCGCCAAACTGGTAAGCCCTTATATCATTGTTATAATTTTTCAATAGGATCTCATCTCCTTTATAATGAAAATAAAAACGGCTGTAATCTTGATAATAACCTTCAAAACCAAACTTGTTTCCATAAATGTTCATTTGAAATTGCTTAAATCCCGAACGAACTCTCCCTGTAGTATCCAGATAATCGTCCGTAAATTTAAAAACGTACGTAAAACCTACCCCCTTGATGTTTAATGAAACTCCTGCAGTGGTTGGTATATGTGCCGAATAGATAACTTCTGCATCCTTTAGTTGCTGGGGCGAGTAAAAACTGTTGTTGCGAGGAGTGAGCGTGTAAATAAAACCATTGTTTATGAGGAAGCCCTTTACTGCAAAAATGTTCTTGAATTTTGCTACGTAATTGCTATCTACCTCGCCGCCAAAAGAGCAGAGGGAACAAATAAGAAAGCCAAAAGAGACAAAAATACGTCTGATCATTAGTTCGGGTCCGATGGAACAAAAATAGAATAATGCGTTAAATAATTATAAAATTTAGTAGCGATAACAACAAAAAAACTAAGTCATCGTTTTTGGCATGTTTAAATACTGTTCTTAGAAATTGTTTATCTTTGTTATGAAATTAAAGTACTCCAAATACGGAATGGAATTTAAAGCAGGAAAACTACTGGACAAAATTGAATACCCGGCTGATCTGAGAAAGCTGAAAACAGAAGACCTTCCTCAGGTGAGCGAAGAACTGCGTCAGTTTATCATTGATGTAGTTTCTAAAAAAGGCGGGCATTTTGGTGCGAGTTTGGGAGTTGTGGAGCTTACTGTAGCCCTGCATTACGCATTCAATACACCATATGATCAATTGGTATGGGACGTCGGCCATCAGGCTTACGGGCATAAAATTCTTACCGGCCGTCGTAAAGTTTTTGCTACCAACCGGGTTTATAAAGGAATAAGCGGCTTTCCGAAACGTTCGGAAAGCGAATATGATACTTTTGGTGTAGGACATTCTTCCACTTCTATTGGAAGTGCTTTGGGAATGGCCGTTGCATCTGCCTATAAAGGGGAAAAGGAGCGTCAGCACATTGCTGTAATCGGTGATGGAGCAATGACTGCCGGACAAGCGTTCGAAGCGCTTAACCATGCTGGAATTACCAATTCCAATTTGCTGGTGATTCTTAATGATAACTGCATGAGCATTGATCCTAATGTAGGTGCATTGAAAGAATATCTCACCGACATTACCACTTCACATACATACAACAAAGTAAAGGATGAGGTCTGGAATTTACTGGGTAAGATCAGTAAGTTTGGACCGAATGCACAGGAAATTGCTTCTAAAATTGAAAATGGCATCAAAACATCTTTGCTCAAACAAAGCAATATGTTCGAATCATTGAAGTTCCGCTATTTCGGACCAGTGGACGGACATGATGTGGAACGACTGACCAAAGTACTTCAGGATCTGAAAGACATTCCCGGCCCGAAGATTTTACATTGCCTTACCCAAAAAGGAAAAGGATATAAATTTTCGGAAGAAGGAAACCAAACAGTTTGGCATTCTCCCGGTTTGTTTAATAAAGATACCGGTGAAATCATCAAGATCGTTCCTAAAGAGCCTCAGCCTCCGAAATACCAGGATGTATTTGGTTATACGATTGTGGAGCTTGCGGAAAAAAACCCAAAAATCATGGGTATCACCCCTGCAATGCCTAGCGGTTGCTCACTCAATATCATGATGAAAGCAATGCCTGATCGCGCATTTGATGTAGGTATTGCGGAACAGCATGCCGTTACATTCTCTGCCGGACTTGCAACACAAGGACTTGTTCCTTTCTGTAATATTTATTCTTCTTTCATGCAGCGTGCATACGATCAGGTGGTACATGATGTAGCTCTGCAAAAATTGCATGTTGTATTCTGCCTCGACAGGGGCGGACTTGCCGGTGCCGATGGGCCAACACATCATGGCGCTTATGATCTAGCGTATTTCCGTTGTATTCCGAATATGATCGTTTCCGCACCTATGAATGAAGAAGAATTGCGCAACCTTATGTATACTGCTCAATTGCCAGAAACAAATGCCCCTTTTTCCATTCGCTACCCGAGAGGAAATGGTGTCATGATCGACTGGAAAACACCTTTCCAAAAATTAATCATTGGTAAAGGCCGAAGAGTTCAAACCGGAGAGGATATTGCTATTCTAACGATTGGGCATATTGGAAATAACGCTGTTGCTGCATGTAAAAAACTGGAAGAGAAAGGAATCAAGGCGGCACATTATGATATGCGCTTTGTAAAACCAATTGACGAAGAGCTTCTGCACGAAGTATTTGCTAAATACAGTAAAGTGATCACGGTAGAGGATGGCTGTATCATGGGAGGTATGGGAAGTGCTGTGCTGGAATTCATGGCGGATAATAACTATAATGCACAGGTAAAAAGATTGGGCATTCCGGATAAATTCATTGAGCATGGCGAGCAAAAAGAACTCTACGTTGAATGCGGTTACGATATTGATTTCATTGTTGAAACTGCCATTGAGATGATTGGTGTGAAAAAAGGCACAATGGTCGGATAATGACGAGGTCCTAAACTGTTCTTAAACCGCTTCTGAAAAGAGCGGTTTTTATTTTTCCACAAGTTTTGAAACTACCGCACTAGCTCATGATATTGTATTATATTTGGGGGTAATTCAAAAACTCAAAGAGATGAACATCAAGTCAACAACATTTTTCGCCGCTTACATCGCCGCCTCAATTACACTTGCTTCCTGTGGTTCTTCAGCCGATTCGGACGTAGACGCGGTGGATACTGCGAATGTAAGTTCAGAAGTAAAAGATGCTAAGGCCCAAAATGTGTTCTATTCTATTCCATCTCCGATAGAAACCACCACTTTACTAAAAGCCGCCGGCGCTAAATACAACGCCAAATACCTAAACCCGATCGAAAATGTGTCCAAATACGCTTCGGTTGCTTCTAAAGCACTGAACCTTGGTGTTTATGGATCGGATTTAAGCTTTACCAGCATCTTCGACCAGACTCAGGAATCAATGTTATACCTGCGTTGTACAAATAAACTGGCTACGGGCCTTGGAATCAGCGGCGCTTTTGATGAATCTACGACTTCCAGAATCGAAGCAAATATGGATAACAGAGATTCTTTGCTTGCCATTATTTCCGACTCATACTGGAATGCCGATTCTTACCTGAAAGATAACGGGCAGCCAGGTGTTTCTGCACTTATAGTTTCTGGCGGATGGATCGAAGGACTCTATATTGCAACTCAGATTGCTAATACAACTAAGAATGAAGGAATCATTACTCGTATCGCCGAGCAAAAATTGTCTTTGGAAAACCTGATCGCACTATTGGATAGCTACAAAGCAGATAATGAAGGTGTTACGGAAGTGTTAGCCAGCATGCAAGAGCTTAAAAAAATCTATGACGCTATTCCTGCTACAGGCGCCGAAACTAATGTATCTACTGATTCGGTAAAAGGGGTTACAACTATTGGAAACGGAAGCTCTTTTAAATTGACTGCTGACCAATTGAAGCAAATCACCGATAAAACAACCCAAATTAGAAACAAAATCATTCAATAAGCGTATAACGCCATTGATGAAACAAAACTCCTTTACAAAAGCACTTGTTGCCGTTTGCATCATTGCTTTACCAGCAACTCCTCTAATTGCCCAGTGCACTTCTTTTGTTAAAAAGAAATGCATGCCCAAGATTCAGCCTTTCACACAGAACGGCCAGGTTAATACAACCACTCTTACTGCAGGGCAAAAAACCTCTTTAAATTTAACTTTCTATTCCGGCCAGGATTATCGAATTTTAGTCTGTGCCCAGGAACAATTAGGCGATGTGTCTTTTGTTGTCAAAGACATGCAGAAAAAAGTAGTTTTTGATAGCAAAAAGAATGATCTGCCCGATTTTTGGGACTTCAAAGTAAAGAATACGCAGCAGTTTACAATCGAAGTTCAGATTCCTGATTCTGAGTCGACCAGCTCCGTGCTTCCCAGTGGCTGTGTTTCTATTATGGTAGGATTTAAGAAGGGATGAAATTGTTATCTCTATAATTCATAAAAAAGCCCTCCTGCGTTTTGCAGGAGGGCTTTTTTATAAGGTAATACGTTCTTATTTTACAATCAGTTTCTGTGTGAAGCTTTCTTTTCCGACAGTAAGTTTAATGAAGTAAGCTCCGGCAGATAAGGCAGCGTTTTCAGCAAGTGAATAATGATGCTCGCCTGCACCTAAATTGCCTTGATATAGGGAGGAAACTTCACGTCCAACTACATCATAAACTTTTAGGGATGTTTGCTGGTTATCAGTCAAACTAAACGAGACAATGGTATTGTCTTCCGCCGGATTAGGATAAACACTAAAGTTGATAGTGCTCGAAAGTTCATCAATGCCCACGTTACCCAATATATTGATGTCATCTAAATAAACATTGTTTCCGGCATCGCTTGTAAATTTAAACTTAAATAATGCGCTGGTGGCACTACTGTATGAGGCAAGGCTCACTGTTTTTGTGATCCATTGACTTGCAGTGGGAACAAAAGAAGAGCTAACAACCCCCCCGGTTGATAAAGCCGACCCGACTACCGTTTGCCTTAATGCCCAAGACTGTCCACAATTAGTTGAAATATATATCTGCAGTTTATCTGCCGAAGTAGATGTTTTTTGAGCATGTGCTACTTTGTAAGTTAAGGATGGCACACCGGCAATCATCGTAAGGTCAATTGGCGGACTAATTAATTCGTCCACATTGGCATCATAAGTAGAAGCATTGACTATTCGCACAGATTTGGATCCTGTTGCAGCAGCAGTACTGGTCTGCGTCCAGGTATTGGTTCCGGAATTCAGGTTGTTCACATGCCAGTCGGTGTTAGGAACCGCACTGCCTTCAAAACTTTCAGAATAAACCGATGCAGCGTAAGTTGCCACATTCGGATATACTGTGATATAGTTGGTTTTAGTTGCATTAACAGATCCTGAACCATTTGATACAACAAGCGTTACTTCATAGGTGCCAGGTGTATTGTATGTGATCATAGGTACCGAATCAGCAGAGGTGGAAGGAGTTCCCCCCGCAAATGTCCAGCTCCAGCTGGTTGGGTCTCCATTCCAGGAAAGATCAGTAAAGCTTACACTATCACCTTGGCAAATGCTGTTATCCAGATCGTTTGATTGAAAATCGGCAAGGCATAAAACAGCTGGTGTACTGATGCCGGTTGCTGTTAAATTTGCAGGCGTCCATAAATTGTAACGCTGGGCTACAGAACTGAATCCACTCGTACTTGTCAATACATTCCGCATTCTTGTTTTCTGCCCGGTGGTAAACATGTTGCTGCAATAGGAATAGTCCATATAGTTTTGAACGTTGTCCAATGTGCTTCCGCAGCTTGCTCCTGAAAGATTGCAGACTGTCCATCCTATTGTTTTAGGAGTATCGGTCACCGCATCGCTTCCTGTACAGTCAACACCCGGATTGTTAGTTCCGCCCCAGGTATGGTTTAAATTAAGATGATGTCCGATCTCATGCGTTAATGCTCGTGATCGGCCGGGAGCACCGGTTCCGATACTTCCAACATAGGTAGATAAGATGATTATTCCATCATTCGCCGCTGCAGTAGTTCCTGGAAGATAAGCGTATCCTGCCGCTCCGCTAGTAATAGTTTTAACAACCCAAATATTGATATACATATTTCTTGGCCATGCATTTAGTTTTGATCCGTCATCGCCTACATTGGTTTCCGAACTATAAATACGATCAATACCATTGGTACAATTACCATTTGGATCTTTCTGCGCCAAACGGAACTGGATTTCACAATCTGCTGCAATGGAAGTAAAGGCAGGAACTACTGTGGAAATATCCGCGTTTAATTTGCGGTAATCTTCATTTAAAATACGCATTTGGTCAAGGATCTGCGCATCAGAAATATTCTCTGTTCCGCCTTCATGGAGAATATGAAATACCACCGGTATGGTATAGATAGGAAGCATCGACCGATCCTTTTCTTTATATCCATTGGCAAAACCGACCTTATCTTGTTCGTCTAATACTTTTTCTTCGGCCAGGTATTGTTGTTTTAAAGCAGGATCTGCATTCAATGCCTTTTGCATCATTTCAGTAGTTCCGCAGAACTTTGGATCCTGTGCATAGGCTGTACTGAAAATACAGATGGATAGCGTTCCGGCAGTAATTAATTTGGTAATTGTATTCATGTTATTTGGGGTAGCATTAATTAATATAGAGAGATTTTCATATTTATTCATAATCCTTTATCGAAGACAACACATCCTTGATATTATTAAGGTTAGCTAAGATATTAATATATTTTCTGGAAACAAATTCTGGTTCCGAAAGTTCATTATTTGCTTTATAGCTAATAAAATCTTCCAGCCTGCTGAAATCCTCCTTCTTAGCGCCTCTGATCTCTGTCTGCATTTCTGTATTCACCACACCAGGAGCCATGGAAAAGATTTTAAACCCTTTGTGAATATTGTCTTGCGGATGTTTCGCCCTTACTTGTTGCTCTGCATCCACTACAAGACTAAACATATCAAGACCCGCTTTGGAAGCGCAATAAACAGCCCATCCGTCCACCGGCTTTTTTCCCGCTCCCGAACTGATATTCAAGATCACTTTTTCGGCATCAATGCCATCATAGCACTCAATGAAAGCATTGGTCAATATGCAGGGAGCAATTAAATTTAGCGTGTAATTCTTAATAATAGTGTCGGAACTTAGTTTTCCAATAGGTTTAATAAAGCCAAGTGAACCGGCATTATTGACCAGGTAGATCTTTTTTGCATTGGCATGAAGGTCAAATTTAAAAGCCGACACGGCTGTTGCATCCGTCAGATCCAAATAAAAATGGCGGTAGCGAGGGTGTTCAATACTCCGTTGGCGGGAAACTCCAATCACATTGTTTTCCGGGTTCTCTAGTAAATGCTCTGCCAAAGATTTACCTATTCCTCTGCTTGTTCCTGTAATATAATAGTAGTTCAATTTCTTTAAGTTTGATTATTATAAAAGTAGCCATATAAAACAAAAAAAGCAAGAGGTTTTTACGCTCTTGCTTTCTTTAAAATCAGTCATTAAAAGGGAAGTTTTACGCTAATGCCTGCTTCAAATCCGCGATCAGGTCGTCAATATCCTCAATCCCTACGCTTAATCTCAATAAAGATTCTACTACGCCAGCTTTATCGCGCTCCTCTTTAGGAATAGAAGCATGCGTCATCGTTGCCGGGTGGTTGATCAGTGATTCCACACCGCCCAATGATTCTGCCAAAGAAAACACTTTCATGCTCGAAGCAATCTTAAACGCATCTTCCTGCTTATTGCCTTTCAAAGAAAAGGAGATCATTCCGCCAAAATCCCGCATCTGTTTTTTAGCAATGTCGTGGTTCGGACTGTCAGGAAATCCTGGCCAATACAACTTATCAATCTTTGGATGAGTTTTTAGAAATTCGGCCACCTTACGGCCATTGAAACAGTGGCGCTCCATGCGAATGTGCAAGGTTTTAATTCCGCGCAGGACCAGGAAGCTATCCATTGGGCCTGGCGTTGCTCCGCAGCTGTTGTGTATGAATGCTAGTTGTGTATACAGATTTTCATCGCTCATGCACAATGCGCCCATGATCACATCGCTATGTCCGCCCAGGTATTTTGTTACCGAATGCATTACAATATCAGCGCCCAGCGCTAAGGGGTTTTGTAAATAGGGAGATGCAAAGGTGTTGTCCACTGCACAGATCAACTTATGTTCTTTTGCGATTTTTGCGCAAGCCTCTATGTCGATGATCTGCATCGTCGGATTGGTTGGCGTTTCCAGCCAGATCAGCTTGGTTTTATCATTGATATAATTTTTAATGTTGTTTGCATCTTTCATATCAATGAAATGAAACTTAATCCCAAAATTTGCAAACACTTTCGTAAACATGCGGTATGTTCCACCATATAAATCATCACCGGTGATCACTTCATCGCCAGGACGCAACAGCTTTGCTACCGCATCCGTTGCACCCATTCCGCTGGAAAAGCACAAAGCGTATTTGGCGCCTTCCAGTTCGGCAAGGCATTTTTCGAGAGCAGTACGGGTTGGATTTTTACCACGTGCGTATGCATATCCTTTATGGTTGCCCGGACTTTCCTGTGTATAAGTAGAGGTTTGAAAGATCGGAGTCATGATCGCTCCGGTACTTGGATCAGGCTCCTGGCCTGCATGTATTGCCTTGGTTCCAAAGCCTAATTTGGTAGTATCTGCCATATTGTTTTGTTTTTGAGCTGCAAAGATAAAATTTATTTGGCTGTAATACGCTGTATTATATGTGAGATAAATGTGTTTCTGTCGTATACAACCGCATACCCCTTTGCGATGGCCATAATGGGCTTAACACTTTTTGGCAATTACTTGTTCTACTATTCGTATATTTGTAACAACATATGTTAGTTTTCAAAAAAATAGCGACAGTATTTTTAGCAGTAATTTTTCTTTTTTCCAGCTTAGGATTTACCATCAGTTCCATGGTTTGCCTGAAGAGTGGTAAAGGGAAAATTTCATTGTCTGCATTAGAGGATTGCTGCTCTAAAAAGCAAACAGTTCCACCAGCGGAAGATCAGCCCGGAAGCGTTATTAAAAAAGGGGACTGCTGTGCTATCAATAATTACACGATAAAATTAACTGATTTTCAGGCAGCACAAAAAACAATGGCGGAACAGCCTGCCGTGTTTTCTTCTTTGTTTCTTCCAGCGGACTATACAATAGCAACAAGCGCGAAACAATCTTCTGTCTTTCTTTATTCAGATCTTCCTCCGCCACTTTACGGGCGACAATTACTTTCTTTTATTTCCACACTTGTAATTTGATACTTTAATATTTGATGCTGCGGTTCATCCATTATGGCCGTTCCTTTATCAACTATTAATCAAAATCAAATGATCCGATTTCTTTATTTAATCATTCTTTTATCATTTTCGAAGCCGCTCTCTGCTCAACTAATTACGGGGCTTGTACAAGGCAAAAATGAAAAAGGGGTATCAGAGCCCTTGCCAGGGGCAAATGTCTACTGGCAAAAAAATAACATCGGCGCCGCTACCGATGTTAATGGAAATTTCCAGCTCGTCCTGCCGGATTCGCTTCCTGCTTTTTTAATTATCAGCATGACAGGATTTGTTAGCGATACCATTGAGATTTCTTCCCCGGAGCAAACAATCGCTGTAACACTGAAAAACTCCATCGAGCTGAACATTGTGGTGGTGGAAGCAGAGCAGGCAACTACCTTGAATAAGCTGTATACTCCAATTAATACGGAGGTGATCAGTAGCAAGGAATTGCTGAAAGCAGCTTGCTGTAATCTTTCCGAAAGTTTCAGCACAAATGCTTCTGTGGATGTTGCTTTTACCGATGCTGTTTCGGGAGCGAAAAAGATCCAGATGCTGGGACTTGATGGCGTTTATACCCAAGTGTTATCGGAGAATATGCCTATGCTGCGCGGGCTTTCCGCTGCCTACGGTTTGAATTACATTCCCGGAACATGGATTGAAAATATTCTTGTTACAAAAGGAACAGGCTCGGTGGTGAATGGCTATGAAAGTATTTCAGGACAGATCAACCTGGAATTTCTTAAGCCGAAAGAACAAAAAAACCGTTTCTTCATCAACCTGTATGGTAATCAGAAAGGAAGAGCAGAAGCGAACCTGCATGTTGCCAAAAATTTCAACGAGAAATGGGCTTCTATGCTGTTTACGCATGCCAGTTCCAATACTATGAGGCAGGACATGAATAAAGACAGTTTTCTGGATATGCCGCTCACACAACAATATTCTGCATTTAACAGGTGGGATTTTCATAACCAGAAAAATGTTGAAGCACAGTTTGGAGTGAAAGGCTTATACGAAAACCGCCAGGGTGGACAGAGTAAATTTAATTATTCGAGAGATAAAGACTCTTCTAATTATTATGGAATCGGTATTAATACCCGCTCACTGGAATATTTCTCCAAAACAGGATTTATGTTCCCTTCCACTCCTTATAAAAGTGTCGGTATACAAACTTCCGGGAAATGGCAAACGCAGGACATGTATTTCGGCTTGAGAAAATATCAGGGCGAACAGAAAAGTTTTTATGCAAATGTGATCTTTGCAAATATCATCAATAATAGCAACCACAAATATAAGCTGGGTTTAAGTTATTTATTGGATGATTATGATGAAAAGTTTAATGATACCGTCTTTGCCCGAACCGAAAGTGTTCCGGGTGCATTCGCCGAATACACTTATTTGCATGGAGATAACTTTTCTATGGTAGCAGGTCTACGTGCAGATTATCATAATTTGCATGGCGTGTTTTATACCCCGCGTTTGCATTTGAGATACAATGTGACCAAAAAAACAACCTTGCGCCTATCAGGTGGTAAAGGATTCAGAACTTCCAATGTTTTTGTCGAGAATCAATCCGTTTTTGCAAGCTCAAGAAAAGTCGTGATGAACGAAAAGCTGAATCCTGAGATCGCATGGAATTATGGCATTTCTGCTAATCAGCAATTTAAACTATTCAATCATGAAGCATTCATTAATGTAGATTTTTTCAGAACCGATTTTCGGAACCAGGTAATTGTAGATTTGGATCAGAATGTAAATAAAGTGGTGTTTTATAACCTGAAAGGGAGATCGTATTCACACAGCCTGCAAATCGATATGGGAATGGAACCGATAGAGCATTTTGCAGTTAAGCTAGCATATAAATGGTATGATGTGAAAACGACCTATAACTATGAATTGCTCGACAAGCCCTATGTTCCAAAACACCGCGTAATGCTGAACCTGGCTTATTCTACTTACAGGGATATCTGGAAATTCGACTTCACAACCAATTGGATGGGAAAAAGCAGAATTCCTGCAACTATCTTGAATCCGGTGGAGTATCAATTGCCGAAATATTCAAAAGAGTATTTTCTGCTGAATGCACAAATCACTAAAAAATTCCGGAAATTTGATCTATACCTGGGAACTGAGAATATGTTGAATTATACACAGAAGAATCCGATTCTCGCATCGAACGACCCTTTTGGACCTTATTTTGATGCATCTATGATATACGCACCGGTGGAAGGGCGTATTATTTATTTTGGATTCCGAATGGATATTAAATAAAAAAAACAACCAACTAAAAACTAAAAAACTAAAAAAATGAAAACAATAAAAACAATTATGTTATCCGGTATTGTAATGCTGGTAATGTTCACCGGAAAAGTAAATGCTCAGGAAGCAACGGCCGATCTTAAGATTAAAACATCTGCTGTTTGCGATATGTGTAAAGAAACCATCGAAAAATATGTGGCCTTTGAAAAAGGAGTAAAAAAATCAAGTCTGGATGTTGAATCGAAGATATTGACAGTGACTTACAATCCTCAAAAAACCACGCCTGAAAAAATCCGGAATGCGGTAGCTAAAAGCGGATACGATGCCGATGAGGTGAAAGCAGATCCTAAGGCTTATAAAAAGCTGGATGCCTGTTGCAAGAAAGGCGCTGTGTGTAACGATAAAAAGTAATTCGGCTCCGGTTTATTTGTCGGCAGATAAATGTAATAATTGAAGTCTTTTTGACTTTAATTATTACATTTACTCTCAAACCTAAAAACGACAATATGAAATTCCGACCTCTCCTCTGCTCCCTGATTTTATGCATGCCACTATTTCTTTTTGCTGAAAACGATTCTACAGAAGTAGAAGCGGATTCAATTGCAATTGAGCATGCGCTCTTGCAAATGGATAGCGTGGTTAAATCATTGGATTATAAATCCGGGCAGGTTATTTTAAAAAATAACCTGGCAACGATAAATGTACCTTCAGGATTTTTATACCTGGAAAGCAAGAATGCCAGGTATATTCTGGAAGATGTTTGGGGCAACCCTGCCGATACCGATGTAATGGGGATTCTTGTTCCGAAGGATGTGAATATGATGGAAGCGGGTTCCTGGGCAATCGTTTATACGTATGAAGAAGATGGTCATATTGATGATGGCGATGCAGAAGATTATGATTATAACGAATTGCTCGCGGAAATGAAAACGCAAACGCTGGAAGGAAGTCTTGAAAGAGTCCGTGCGGGTTATGAGTCCATTGAGCTGGTAGGCTGGGCAAAAGCACCATTTTATGATAATGCGGCGCACAAACTGCACTGGGCGAAAGAGCTGAAATTTGGCGTAGATGGAGTGAACACATTGAATTATAACATTCGGATGCTTGGTAGAAAAGGGGTGCTGGTAATGAACATCGTTTCGGGAATGGACAATATCAAGACTGTTGAAAAAAATGTGGATGCAATTTTAGCCAGCACAAATTTCAATGTCGGAAACCGGTATGAAGATTTTGATTCGGATATCGATAAAATGGCAGAGTATGGTATTGGCGGTTTAATTGCCGGAGGAATCTTGGTTAAAACAGGCGTACTTGCTAAAATTGGAATATTTTTATTGAAGGGCTGGAAGATTATTGCCATTGCTATTGCAGGAGCCATCGCACTTTTCAAAAAGAAATTGTTTAGAAGAAAAGGAGAGGATGAGAATAACGACCTGACAAAATTAAATTAATTCATAAGACTGCAAGCAAAAGAAATACAGAGGAATATGGCATTAATAAAACCCGTAAAAGGAATTCATCCGCAATTCGGAGAAGATTGTTATCTCGCAGAAAATTCAACTATTGTAGGCGATGTGGT
>DASWNK010000066.1:0-7679 GCA_036399275.1 Bacteroidia bacterium
ATCGCATTAAAATCCTGGCTGGCAGTTGGGATATGGGTGACGTTTATCGGATCAAGGCGGGTAAGCTCTTTGAACCTGTTTTCGTCTTCAATATCAATCGTGCCGAACGTAACTCCCTTAAATGTCAGGCTGCGGCTGAGATCAAGCTTTTCACCCGCTGCCAATTTTACTTTTCGTTGCGATTGCCGGTAATTGATATTGCTGAATACGATGGTTACTTCTTTGTTTGCGGGGACCGCATAAGTGAAATTACCAGCCTTATCAGTAAAAACAGGTGATTGAGTGGAGCCTGAGATAGAAATAATTACATCTTCAACCGGCGCATTGTCTGCATCAGTAATGCGGCCAAAAACAGTTGCGGTGTCTTGTGCGTGAGAAACAGCTGCGAGCAGCAAAGACAGGAACAGAAAAATAATTTTCAGATTCAAATGGCCTTCTTTATGCAAATGCGGGGATATCACAAATAAAGGAAAGATTAATTTTTCTTTTTAAAATCGCCCTTCTGCCATGCTTTAATGAATTTCGACCAGGCAATTGGATTTAATAAATTATTGGGAGGAAGTTGTCCGGCATAATACAATTTGCTTTGGTATTGTTGAGCAGTGTATTTCTGATTGAGACTCGCATCCATCGCCATTCCCGTCATGCGTTCTTTATTGTCAGCACGGGCCATGTTTCTGTCCGCACGGGTAATGTCATCGTCGGGTAATTCCAATTCTAAGAAGGCCTTTTTGAATTGTTCTTTGGTTGGCCAGGGGTAGATATTTGTTGTGATAAGGTTGATTGTGTCCGAGCGTAATACCTGGATCAGGGAGTATTTACTGCTGGTCAATGTATCCGGAATAATAAAAAAGGCAGGATTATATCCAATGGCCGAAAATTCAATGGTGTCTCCTTCCTGAGCTACAAAAGAGAAATATCCGAAATAGTCACTTATAGTTCCTCTGCTGCTGTTCTGCACAATAATGCTTGAATAAGGCACTGGCCTGAGGCTATCGCCTTCCACCACAATTCCGGAGAATTGCACGAGATCATGTTTGCCGTCCTGCCAGGCGACGTTTTTCTGAGAAAAGCTTAATAATGGAATAAATGCAAGAAGTATAATAGATAGAATTCTTTTCATATTTAGTAATTAAATGATACTCAAAAGTACACAATTATTGTGCTGGCACTGAACAATTTTTAATAACGGGGAAAACCCGCTCTTATTGCCGCTTGATATGTAAAAAGGCCCTACGATTAGGTAAGACCTTTTTTTATTCTGATAGTGTAGAAATTTTAGTTCTTGATCGGGATCAGACCTCTGATTCCCATATCAACAACGGTTTCGCCGGCGTCAGGCTGATAATAACCATCTGGCGTTGAATCCACCCATTCGAAACTTTTGTTGGTGGACAATGAAACGGTTATGATAATGTCGGATGTTTCTAATCCTGTGATCGTTAAAGGAGAATTGCTCATCAGGTTGTCCACAAATTGCCCCGTTACTACACAACTTCCTGAAGGAATAGGGGATGAAGCGAATAATGGATTTGGAACGGTTGTTCCGGAGGATTGTCCGTCAAAGAAATAATTTGTGCCCAGTACATTTGTCTGGAAGCCCCAGTATCCCTGTGCATGATTTCCCGGGCCTCCCGCAGAAGTGCTTGGTGCATAGTTTACGCCATTGATCTGGTAGCCTGTTACGTATGTTTTAAAACCAATGAAGGAAGCCAAGGTGCCTGTCCCGATTCCTCCCGGTATGGTGTTGGCTTTATAAGTGATGTTGTAATTTTGGCAGGCAAGCGACACGCGCAGCCATTTATACATGCCCGGGGTAATTGTACTTAAAGGCTTGGAAAAGAAAACAACATTTTCTGCGGTTTGTGTGGATGCGCAATAATCGATCGCATTAGCACCTCCTGCTGTAGTTTGAGTGCCAATATACAGTACTGTTCCTGCTCCCAGCGGATCAGAATCTCCTGCCAGCTCAATATAATGCTGGCTCATGAAATTGAAGATGGGCGATTGTGCCGCATTACCCGCAGGAATGGTGGAAGGGTTTCCGAAGTTGTCCAACCTTACCTGCGTTGAGTCAAATTTAAATTTAAAGATCAGGCGAGGAGTTGCACCCGATGTAGGAACGAACACCGTCGCTGGCGTACAGGCCGAAGTCGTTATAGGAGTGGGAGTTTCAGGCTCTTCATCTTTGTCCTTTTTGCAGGAGTTAAACAAAAATATGCTGCCGGTAGCTATAAAAAATAACCAGGGAGCTGTTTTTATATATTTCATGTTTTTTTGATTTATGAATAACGAAGATAATAAAAAAATGTCCCCTATCTAATTGAATTATAATACATTTGAATTCCTAAAATTAAAAAATGAAAAAATCAATATTCTTTCTTGGTTTGTTTGGTGCTACTGCCTTAAGCGCCCAGATAACCATAACTTCCGCCGACATGCCCAACGCCGGCGATTCTGTTCTGCTAAGCGTAAGCAATTCAATTGGTTCAATTGATCCTATGCTGACCGATTCTGCCTATACCTGGGATTATTCAACCCTGGTTCCGACACTTCAGCGTTATGAAAAATTCGATTCTCCACTCACGTTCACCGTTCCTTTCAATATTATCTTTAATCCGGTCAATACTTCTTATGGGAATGTAAACAACCTGCTCACAAGCCTTCCAATCCCCGGCATTACGCTTGATGAAGCGTATGATTTTATGAAAGAATCGTCTTCGAGTTTCAAGCAAGTAGGGGCGGGCTATACGATTAACGGAACACCATTGCCATTTATGTATTCTGCCAGTGATGTGCTATATAAGTTTCCAATGAATTATCTGGATACGGATTCATGTGATTATAAGTTTGGCCTGCCAATTCCGACTCTAGGGTATTACGGACAATCAGGCCATCGTGTAAATGTAGTAGATGGATGGGGAACGCTAATCACTCCCTTCGGAACATTCAATACACTGAGAGTGAAATCGACTGTTGCCGCTGTTGACACGATCAACGCTTTTGGTTTCGGAACCAACATTTCCCGTCCGCTTCGATATGAATACAAATGGCTGGCGAATGGAAAGCAAATTCCGGTTCTGCAAATTGATGCTTCAGATGTTGGTGGTGTGGTTACTGTAACAAATGTTCAGTACATCGATAGTGTTATTAGCGGAGTTCCGCAATTGGGGCTTGCAGACAATGAGGGAAACAACTTGAATGTAATCGTTTATCCGAATCCTGTTATTGATAATACGACATTACACTATAGCTTGCCGTCTAAAATGCAGGTAAAGATCAGCATTGCAGATGTGGTAGGAAGAAGAATGGCAATTGTTGCTGATGAAATGCAAAACAGCGGAACGTATCAGAAGCAAATTGCGGTTTCAGAATTGGGCTTGACGCAAGGGATTTATTTTTTGATTCTGGAAACAGATACAGGAACTGCCGTTCAGCAGATTGTGATTACAAAATAGAATCTCAATAAATTAAAGGAAGAGGCTGTCGGAAAGATGGCCTTTTTTTATTCTTTTTTTATAAAGCTGAGCCGCTCTTTCATTCTCAGGAAAATCGATTCAAAGTAATAATAGCTCAGCTCAGCCACAAAGATGGTAGAGCATAGTGATAGGAGAAGGATAAACAGGTAGGTGTATTTGCTCATGCCATTCAGGTTAATTCCCATCAGATGGAATAAGATCAGAACTACCAGAAAGGAGATCATGTGGTAACAATACATCCCATAAGTAAATTTGCCCCAGGATGAAATGAGCTTAAAATTGCTGATTTTATAAAAAGATTTTTTTGCATAATTCTGTTCCATAATTACAAATGCGAACAGGGAAGAAAAAATTACAGGAGCAATAGCTGAAGCATGATTGTAATGCACGCCGAATTTCCAGATATATATGCGCAATGGAACCAAAATGAGCAGGATAAGGTAAACCAGTCCAATGCTGTACTTTGGTAATCTCCCAAACCATGCGACTACCTTTCCTTTAAAAGCCAGGGCGGCGATCAAAGCACCGGTTGCCAGATCCGAAACACAGGAAAGCGAATGGTATTTTATGGTCATTATATTGCCATGTGCATAAAAGAATCGGAATGCGATGGAACCGAGAATAATCACAATAAAAACTTTTATCAGGTGTTTTGCGGGTATAAAGGCAATGATCAAGGGCCAGAATAAATAGAATTGTTCTTCAATCGATACCGACCATAATATACCGATAAGGACATTATTGATGCCGTTAAAGAGGTAGTCGAAGTTGCCTGTAAAAGTGGCATATAGCCACGGGTTAATCTCGGAAGTGCTGACGCCGAAAGGGAACCATTTAGGAAGGGAATTGTCAAGTGTAGGGAAAACAAACAGACAAAGTCCTACAATTAAAAAATACAAAGGCCAGATCCTTAATACACGCCTCAGGTAAAAGTTAAGGATATTGATTTTCCCGTTGAGCTCTTTTTCTTTCAGCAATAAATAGGTGATCAGAAAACCGCTGAGCACAAAAAAGAAGCTTACGCCCAGATCGCCGTTCTTAAGGAAATTGGTTCTGGCAAATTCAAATTCCGAAGAATGGGAATGGTAGCCTAAGCATACAACAGCATGATTGATGAAAACAGCAAAAAAGGCAAAGAAACGCAAGCCTTCTAAATTCGGAAAAAACACTTTATTGGATTCGGCCATGTTCCTCTGTAATAATAGCCCGCAATTTAGAGATTTTATGCTCACATAACCCTCTGTGTTTTAAACTTTGCGTGTTTCTATATTAATTGTAAATTTGCGCCCTAAAACTAATCATAAAGATGTCTAAATTCCATTCATTAAAAGTTGTTGATATAGTTAAGGAAACGGCTGATGCTGTTTCTGTGGCCTTTGAAGTGCCAGCCAGCCTGAAACAGGATTATAAATACAAGCAGGGGCAATACCTTACCTTGAAATTCAATATAAAAGGGGAGGAGTTGAGACGTTCTTACTCTATCTGCAGTAGTCCGGTTGATGAGAATGAATTGCGGGTTGCCATCAAGAAAGTGAAAGACGGAAAGGTTTCGACGTATATTAATGACAGCGTAAAAGTGGGCGATGTGATTGAAGTGATGATTCCGATGGGTAACTTCTTTACAGAGATGAATGAGGCTAACAAGAAGGAATATATTCTTTTCGGAGGTGGAAGCGGGATCACCCCGATGTTGTCAATTCTAAAAACGGTCCTTAGAGCAGAGCCAAATAGCAGAGTAACACTGTTCTACGGTAATAACGATGAATCATCCATCATCTTCAAAAAACAAATCGAACAATTGGCTGTTGCCAATTCCGACCGTTTGAATGTGGTTCATATATTAAACACTCCTCCGGCAGGACATCCTGAAAATTTAAAGGGGTTGATGACCAAGGAGAAGAACATCGAATTGGTGAAGAATTATGTAAATGCCACGGCCAACAATGAATATTTTATTTGCGGCCCGGGCCCAATGATGGAAAATGTTGTAACTGCATTAAAAGAATTGAATATTCCGGAAGCACAGGTTCACATCGAATATTTCACAGCACCGGTGAATGCGGAAGAAATTAAGCCGTCCGCTAATACGGCAACCGGCGCATCGGCAACCATCGTTATTGATGGAGATTCACATGCTGTTACCTTGGAAGACAATGAAACGATCCTGGAAGCTGCCATCCGAATTGGTTTGGATGCACCTTATGCTTGCCAGGGAGGATCATGCTGTACTTGTCGTGCCCTGTTGGAAGAAGGCAAAGTAGAAATGGCTGTAAATTATGCCTTATCTGCATCTGAAGTGAAACAAGGTTTTATCTTAACCTGCCAAAGCCGCCCTACTACTGATAAAGTAGTGGTGAACTATGATAAAGGGTTGTAAGTTTATTGCAATAAATTAAGTAAGGAAGCTTCGCAAATGCGGAGCTTTTTTTATACCTGTTAGCCTTATTTCCCAAAACAAATCAACCCTAAAACTGTTTCCATTATTTGGAAAAATTTACGAACTTTGAGACCGCTGATTAAAGTCATAATTTTATGACTATATTTAAGCTATTATTATAACGAAATTATTGAAATGGAAGACGCAAAACAATTGGAAGCTTTTGAAGCCAAGATCGCTTCAGGACAGAAAATAGAGCCTAAGGATTGGATGCCGGAAGCTTACCGCAAGCAATTGATCCGCATGATGAGCCAGCATGCTCATTCTGAGATCGTGGGAATGCTTCCCGAAGGAAACTGGATAACCCGCGCACCAAGCTTGCGCAGAAAAGCGATTCTGTTGGCTAAGGTGCAGGATGAGGCCGGACATGGGCTTTATCTCTACAGCGCTACAGAAACACTAGGTATTGATCGTGCAGAATTGTTAGAGCAATTACATACCGGAAAAGCAAAATATTCAAGCATCTTCAACTACCCAACATTGACCTGGGCCGATATTGGCGCAATCGGTTGGCTGGTAGACGGCGCTGCGATTATGAACCAAACGGCTTTGGCCCGCGGATCATACGGACCTTATTGTCGTGCGATGATTCGCATCTGTAAAGAAGAAAGTTTTCACAACCGCCAGGGATACGAGATTATGATGAGCCTTGCTCAGGGAACTCCTGAACAGAAAGCACTGGCACAGGATGCTTTGAACCGCTGGTGGTGGCCATCCATCATGATGCTGGGTCCAAGCGATGATCAATCACCAAACAGCGATCAGCTAATGCGCTGGAAAGTGAAAATGGAAAGTAATGATGCGATTCGTCAGCGCTTTATTGACAGAACTGTTCCGCAGGCTGATTTTATCGGATTGAGCATTCCTGATAAGGACATGAAATTTGATGAAGCAAGTGGTCATTATGAACACGGGCCTATTAACTGGACAGAATTTTTTGACGTGATCAAAGGAAATGGCCCATGCAATGCAAAACGATTGAAAGCGCGTGTAGATGCCGATAAAAAAGGTGCATGGGTGCGCGAAGCAGCATTGGCCTATGCAGAAAAAAAGAAATTAAAAGCAGCATAATAAATCCTGGTTGTTAGTTATTTGGATTCATATCCGATAGCTAGCATTCAACAACAAAACAACTAATAACAAACAACTGATTAATTATGGCAGATTCACAATGGCCCGTTTGGGAAGTATTTTTGCAGGCCAATCCCGGAATATCTCACAAGCATGTTGGAAATGTACATGCGCCCGATGCAGAAATGGCAATACAAAATGCACGTGATGTGTATACGCGCCGCAGCGAAGGCATCAGCATTTGGGTAGTTCCTGCAAATAATATCTCAGCTTCCAGCCCGGAAGATCAGGGAGCATTTTTTGAACCATCAAATGATAAACCTTATCGTCACCCGACCTTTTATAAAATTCCGGAAGGAGTGAAATATTTATAGTAGCAAGTCTTTAGTACAAAGTAGCAAGATTTTATTTTCCGCTTTGTACTTGATACCAGATACCAGATACCTGATACTTTATGAATTTACAAGAAGCAAAATTTGAATACTTACTTCGTCTTGGCGACAGCAGTCTGATCATTGGTCATCGTTTATCCGAATGGTGCGGACATGGCCCTATCCTTGAAGAAGATATAGCATTGATCAATATCGCATTGGATTTTGTTGGAAACGCCACTTCTATTTTAACATATGCAGCTGAGGTGGAAGGCAAAGGGCGCACAGAAGATGATCTGGCGTATCTGCGTGGGGAACGTG
>DASWNK010000067.1:0-18391 GCA_036399275.1 Bacteroidia bacterium
TTCGATCCTGATTTTATGCTGTATAAAGCCAACACCCAGGTTCAATACTATTCCAGAGTTGGGATTTGGCTTTTTCCAGGAAAACATTCTTCCTGCTGTCAAAGCCACTGTAAAGCCTCTTTCGTATAATCTGACATCACCAAATTCGCCTTTTTTGTTAATCATGGCTCCGCTGGGAGTAGCGATGCTGTCGAAAAGACTTTCTTTAACATCCTTTCCGAAAATATAACTCCCATTGATGCCCACTGTCCAATATTTCTTTGTTTTGAAATCAAGGTTAAGCTGAACAGCATTGCTGTTGCCAAAACGCCTTGCCAGGTCGCCATCCACAAAATGATAGGCATAACCCAATCCCACGTAAGGCGTAAAAACCGAAGAATCTTTTACGCTTATCTGGGCAGATAAATGAAAAGAGATAAAGGGGATCAATACAGCTATAAAATAGAATTTTCTCATGCGCATAAAAATGTGCGTAAATATAAGGCTTTATAACGACTTTGATAAGTAAAAATTGCCCTGTGGTTTTATATATTTTCACTATATTCGCTCATTCATAAAACGACAAAAGAATGACCAAGATTGCTAAGAAAATACAGATGGTTGACTTGAAAAGTCAATACGAAAAAATCAAGACGGAAGTGGATGCTGCCATCCAGAATGTGCTTGACAATACAGCTTTCATCAATGGCCCGGAAGTAAAAGCCTTTCAAGCCGAGTTGGAGAAATACCTTGACGTAAAGCATGTGATACCTTGCGCGAACGGAACCGACGCCCTGCAGATTGCCATGATGGCGCTTGACCTGAAACCAGGCGATGAAGTGATTACAGCCGATTTTACCTACGTTGCAACGGCAGAAGTGATTGCCTTGCTTGGATTAAAGCCGGTTTTGGTAGATGTTGTGCCAAATACGTTCGACATTGACGTAAAAGCCATCGAAAAAGCCATTACTCCAAAGACTAAAGCCATTGTACCGGTACATTTGTTCGGACAATGTGCCGATATGGACGCAATCATGGCGCTGGCAAAGAAGCATAATTTGTATGTTATTGAAGATACCGCACAAGCAATTGGCGCTAACTATATTTCTGCCGACGGGTCAAGCAAAAAAGCCGGAACCATTGGCACTGTAGGATGTACTTCCTTTTTTCCATCCAAAAATCTCGGCTGTTACGGTGACGGAGGAGCGCTATTTACAAACGATGACGCTTTGGCTGCCAAGATCCGGATGATCGCCAACCATGGCCAATCGGTACAATATGTGCATGATTCGATAGGAGTAAATTCCCGTCTGGACAGTATCCAGGCTGCGATCCTGAGGATCAAGCTGCGTGATCTCGATAATTATGCTGCTGCACGTAACAAAGCTGCAAGCCATTACGATAAGGCTTTTGCAAACCACCCAAAATTAAAAACTCCGGCACGTGCCAAGTTTTCCGATCACGTTTTTCATCAATACACCTTGCAATTGAACGGAGTAGACCGTACTGCATTGCGCGATTTCCTTGCTGGCAAAGAGATCCCGGCGATGATCTACTACCCTATTCCCTTGCATTTGCAAAAAGCTTACCTGGATCCCCGCTATAAAGCAGGTGACTTTCCGGTGACCGAAGCTTTGTGCGACTGCGTGGTTTCATTACCTATGCACACGGAATTAGACGAAGAAACATTGAGTTACATCAGCAGTAACGTGCTGGAATTTTGCAAATAAACGATCGGCTTTTCTGATTTTATTTTAATTAAAATTTACTCCTAATAAATAGTTTATGAACATAGCAGTAGTCGGAACAGGATACGTAGGACTCGTAACAGGAACCTGCCTTGCAGAAACAGGAAATCACGTGATCTGCGTTGACATTGATAAAAATAAAGTGCAAAAAATGCAATCGGGCGTTGTTCCCATTTATGAACCACACCTGGATATTCTGTTCGAGCGAAATATCAAACAAGGGCGACTGACTTTTACCACCAACCTGGAAGAAGCCATTGAAAAAGCCAAGATTATTTTTCTTGCTTTGCCAACGCCTCCGGGTGAAGACGGCTCTGCCGATCTTAGCTATATACTTGGTGTTGCGGATGACCTGGGAAAATTAATTAAAGACTATAAAGTAATTGTTGACAAGAGCACTGTTCCGGTTGGAACGGCAGATAAAGTTCGTGCTGCTGTTGCAAAACATGCAAAAGTGGATTTTGATATTGTTTCTAATCCTGAATTTTTACGGGAAGGATTCGCTGTGGATGATTTCCTGAAGCCTGACCGCGTTGTGATCGGTGCCAGCTCCGACAAAGCCCGCAAAACCATGGAAGAGCTTTACAAGCCATATGTACGCCAGGGAAATCCGATTATCTTTATGGATGAGCGCTCTGCAGAATTAACAAAATATGCAGCCAATGCTTTTCTTGCAACCAAGATCACTTTCATGAATGAAATTGCCAACCTGTGCGAGAAGGTTGGTGCGGATGTGGACGCTGTTCGTATCGGAATCGGCAGCGATGAAAGAATCGGAAAAAGATTCTTGTTTCCTGGAATTGGTTATGGCGGAAGCTGTTTCCCAAAAGACGTACAGGCTTTAGCTAAATCGGCGCAGGAAGTGAACTATGATTTTAAAATTCTTGAATCCGTTATGGAGATCAATGAAAAACAAAAAATAATCATCATTCCGAAAATAAAAGATTATTTCAAAGGCGATCTAAAAGGTAAAAAGATCGCATTGTGGGGCCTCGCCTTCAAACCTGATACTGACGATATCCGTGAAGCGCCTGCATTATACCTGATTGATGAATTGATTGCCGCAGGTGCAACCGTTTCCGCTTATGATCCGGAAGCAATGAACAACGTGAGAAAATTACTGGGCGACAAGATCACTTATGCAATGGATGAATACGATGCATTGCGTGATGCCGATGCATTGCTGATCGCTACGGAATGGAGCTTGTTCCGCACACCCGATTTCGAAAGAGTGACATCCATACTAAAGAACAAAGTAATCTTCGATGGTAGAAATTTATACGGTATTGAACAAATGCGCGAGCTTGGATATTTTTATACTTCTATCGGAAGGGAAATAGTAAAATGATTTTTGGTTCCCAGATTTGAACAAATCTTACAATCGAAAATCCATCATTCTAAAATTGAATTATGAAAAGAATATTAATAACAGGTGCTGCCGGATTTTTAGGATCACATCTCTGCGATCGCTTTATCAAAGAAGGCTATCATGTGATCGGCATGGACAACCTTATTACCGGTGACCTGAAAAACATTGAACACCTGATGAAGCTCGAACATTTTGAGTTCTATCATCATGATGTTTCCAAATTTGTTTTTGTTCCAGGCGAGCTGGATTATATCCTGCACTTTGCGTCGCCGGCTTCTCCCATCGATTATTTAAAAATCCCGATTCAAACCTTAAAGGTTAGTTCATTGGGAACACATAATTTGCTTGGATTAGCGCGTGTTAAAAAAGCACGCATCCTCGTTGCTTCCACTTCTGAAGTGTATGGCGATCCGATCGTTCATCCGCAAACAGAAGAATATTGGGGCAATGTAAATCCTGTGGGACCACGTGGCGTTTACGATGAAGCAAAACGTTTTATGGAAGCAATCACTATGGCCTACCATACCTATCATGGTGTTGAAACGCGCATCATCCGCATCTTTAATACATACGGTCCGCGCATGCGACTGAACGACGGGCGGGTATTGCCTGCATTCATCGGACAAGCATTACGTGGCGAAGACCTTACCATGTTTGGTGATGGCTCACAAACCCGCTCCTTCTGTTATGTGGATGATTTGGTGGAAGGCATTTACCGTCTGCTGATGAGTGATTATGCACAACCCGTAAATGTTGGAAACCCGAGTGAGATCAGCATTAAGGAGTTTGGTGAAGAGATTATCAAGCTTACCGGAACCAAACAAAAACTGATTTCCAAACCGCTGCCACAGGATGATCCGAAGCAACGCAAGCCTGATATTACCAAAGCGAGAGAAATACTAGGATGGGAACCGAAAGTTGGACGTGAAGAAGGATTGAAAATCACTTTTGAGTATTTCAAATCTCTTTCAAAAGAGGAATTGAATAAAACAGAACACAGAAGCTTTAATCAAACCGAAAAATAAATGGAGTATTTCGCGCATGAAACCGCTGTAATTGACGAAGGCTGCAACATAGGCAAAGGGACCAAGATCTGGCACTTTTCTCATATCATGCCCGGATGTACCTTGGGCGAAAATTGCAACCTTGGTCAAAATGTAGTGGTTTCCCCTGGTGTTGTACTTGGAAAAAATGTTAAAGTTCAAAACAATGTTTCCATCTATACAGGCGTAACCTGCGATGATGATGTATTTCTGGGCCCATCCATGGTATTTACCAATGTGATCAACCCCCGGAGCGCAATCAACCGCAAAAACGAATATGCGAAAACACATGTTGGCAAAGGAGCCTCTATTGGCGCCAATGCAACCATCGTGTGTGGACATGATATTGGGGAATATGCATTCATTGGAGCTGGGGCGGTTGTAACAAAAAATGTTCAGCCCTTTTCACTATGGGTTGGAAATCCGGCTAAACAAATGGGCTGGATCAGTGAATATGGACATCGTTTGCAATTCGACAAAGAAGGAATTGCTGTTTGCATCGAAAGCAAAGTAAAATATAAGCTGGAAGGAAATAAAGTGAGTAAGATCAGTAATTGAATAATATGAGCTCAAAAATAAAATTCGCAGTAATCGGACAAGGCCATATCGGAAAGCGACATGCAGAGATGATCCGCAGAAATTCAGAAGCAGAACTGGTAGCGGTGTGTGACCTTTCTTCAAAAGACGTATTAGGCCTTGGAGATCTCACAGAAAAATATTATTCATCCATAGAGGAATTACTGGCCGCTCACCCGGAAGTGGAAGTAGTAAATATTTGTACACCCAATGGCTTGCATGCAAAGCATTCGCTGGCCGCATTGGAAGCAGGAAAACATGTGGTATGTGAAAAACCCTTGGCATTAAGCAAAGCTGATTGCGAAACCATAATCTATAAAGCACTGCAAATACATAAAACGGTTTTTTGTGTGATGCAAAATCGTTTTTCTCCGCCTTCTGCATGGCTGAAAAAAATTGTGGAAGAAAAGATAATCGGAGATGTCTACATGGTTCAACTCAATTGTTATTGGAACCGTGATGAGCGCTATTATAAAAAAGGCGGTTGGAAAGGCACACAAGAACTGGACGGAGGAACTTTATTTACTCAGTTCTCTCACTGGGTAGATCTGCTCTATTGGATCTTCGGTGATATCAAAGACATCCAGGCGAAATTTAATGATTTCAACCATGCACAGCTGACAGAATTTGAAGACAGCGGCTTTGTTAATTTCAATTTCATAAATGGCGGTATGGGAAGCATCAATTATTCCACATCCGTTTGGGATAGTAATCTCGAAAGCAGCATTACCATTATCGGAAGTCAGGGAAGTGTAAAAATTGGCGGACAATATATGGATCAGGTAGAGCATTGCCATATTAAAGATTATCAATTACCAAGCCTTGATCCTACCAATGAAGCAAATGATTATGGCTCCTACAAAGGATCGGCAAACAATCATCCACAGGTTATTTCAAATGTGATTGACACCTTAAAAGGAAGAACAACACTTACCACCAACGCAATGGAAGGATTGAAAGTAGTGGATATGATTGAAAGAATTTATGCCTTAAGAAACCCAGATAGAAAATCGTAAGTATGATCAATAAAATTAAGAACAAGGAAGCAAAGATCGCAGTAATAGGTCTTGGATATGTTGGACTACCCATTGCTCTGGCATTTGCAAAAAAAGTAAAGGTAATTGGTTTCGATATCAATGAAGAACGCGTAAAGATGATGCAAAACAACGTCGATCCGTCACAGGAACTTGAATCGAAAGATTTTGAAGGATGTGATATCGAGTTCACTGCTTCCATTGATGTGTTAAAACAAGCGAACTTTTTTATAATAGCAGTTCCTACTCCTATTGATGAGCACAACCTGCCTGACCTAAAACCTCTGCTAGGCGCTTCCCGCTCTGTAGGAAAAGCATTAAAAAAAGGCGACTACATTGTTTATGAATCCACTGTTTATCCCGGATGTACAGAAGAAGATTGTATTCCTGTTTTAGAAGAAGTTTCCGGATTGAAATTCAGAACTGATTTCAAAGTTGGCTATTCTCCTGAACGCATCAACCCGGGTGATAAAGAACATACCATTACAAAAATCCTGAAAGTGGTTTCAGGCTGTTGTGAAGAGTCATTGGAATGCATCGCGGAGACCTATAAAATAATTGTGGAGCCTGGCGTTCACAAAGCATCTTCTATTAAAGTGGCTGAAGCAGCGAAGATCATTGAAAATACTCAGCGTGATGTGAACATCGCATTGATGAATGAACTATCCATCATCTTCAGCCGCATCGGTATAAACACCTATGATGTGCTGGAGGCTGCCGGAACAAAATGGAATTTTTTAAAATTTTCTCCCGGACTTGTAGGAGGACATTGCATCGGCGTAGACCCTTATTACTTAACTTACAAAGCAGAAGCCTTAGGCTATCATGCCCGCGTGATCAACTCCGGCCGTTATGTGAATGATTCCATGGGATTCTATGTCGCCAAACAAACCGTTAAAAAAATCATCGCCGCAAAAAAGAATCTGACGGAATCGCGAGTTTTGGTAATGGGTGCAACCTTTAAAGAAAATGTGAGCGACATTCGCAATTCGAAAGTTTCGGATGTGATCAAAGAATTTAAATCGTTCGGTGTACAGGTAGACATTGTTGATCCTTGCGCTTCCTCTGAAGAATTAAAGCATGAATACGGGTTTGAGCTTAGTCCGAAAATCGGAAAAGGGTATGATGCAGTAGTGGTTTGTGTAAACCATAGAGAATACCTGGATTTAGACGAAGCTTTTTATAAAGGAATTTTATCTGAAGGCGGAATACTGGTGGATGTGAAAGGAATACTAAAAGGAAAAATTAAAAACCTTACTTACTGGAGCTTGTAAGATACGAATCACAAATGTTACGATTACGCAAATCGGAAAATGAAAACAATCACCATTCTATTTACTTTATCAGTCATCTTTCTTTCATTTTCTTCCACGGGAGAGAAGAAGCTAAGTGGCCATTGGGTAAGCGAACAGGATCTCTACGAAATGAAAGTGAACGATACGTTAATTTTTATTAAAACAACGTATTCCGATAAACTTTACCAATGGGGAGGAGCGTTATGCGGAATAGAATTGGCCAAAAACAATGAGTTCCGCGAATACAGCAATGTTTTGTGCAGTACAGAAACTAATCCGGTTCGTTATGGCGACGAAAAATGGAGTACTACTAAAAATATGATTCAGATCAGCAGCACCGAAAGAGAAATACTGTGGAGCGTGATCAGTGCAACAAACAAAAAATTAACGGTACTCGTTCTTAAAAACAATTCAAAATGAAAAAAATCTTAATTACAGGCGGTGCTGGTTTTATTGGCTCTCACGTAGTTCGTTTATTTGTAAATAAATACCCCGATTACCAGATTATTAATCTGGACAAGCTAACGTATGCCGGCAATCTGAATAACTTAAGGGATGTTGAGAGTAAATCAAACTACTCTTTTGTAAAGGGCGACATTACCGATGCCTCTTTCATCAATGAATTATTCAGCTTACATTCATTTGACGGCGTTATTCATCTTGCAGCTGAAAGCCATGTCGACAGGAGCATCAGTAATCCGTTGGAGTTTGTAATGACGAACGTAATAGGAACAGTAAATTTGTTGAATGCTGCAAAAAGCTCCTGGAAGGATAATTTAGCTGCCCATCGCTTCTATCACGTTTCAACGGATGAAGTTTACGGCACACTGGGGGAAACAGGAATGTTTACGGAAACCACTGCCTATGATCCGCATAGTCCCTACTCCGCTTCTAAAGCCAGTTCCGATCATTTTGTAAGAGCATACCACGACACCTATGGATTGGATGCTGTGATTTCCAATTGCTCCAACAATTATGGCAGTCATCATTTTCCTGAGAAGCTGATTCCGCTTTCTATCCACAACATTAAGAGCAACAAGCCTATTCCAATTTACGGAAAAGGGGAAAATATCCGTGACTGGCTGTATGTGGAGGATCATGCGCGCGCCATTGACGTGATCTATCACCAGGCAAAAACAGGAACCACCTATAACATCGGTGGGCACAATGAGTGGACCAACATTGCTCTCATTCATTTGCTTTGCAAGATCATGGACAACAAATTAAACCGTGCCCAAGGAGAATCCGCAAAACTGATTACTTTTGTGAAAGATCGTGCAGGACATGATCTCCGTTATGCAATCGATTCATCAAAACTGCAAAAGGAGTTGGGCTGGGTGCCTTCATTGCAATTTGAAGAAGGACTTGAAAAAACGGTCGACTGGTATCTTAACAACGAAGACTGGCTAAACAATGTTACTTCCGGCGACTACAAAAAATATTACGAAGAACAATACACCAAAAGGCAATAATATTAAACAGCGAATTGCTGTTTAATTATTCTCTTTGAATTTGACAATATGTATACTACTCCTTTTCATAATACCGATATTTCATCGAAAATTTTTCTCGTTACAGGCGGGGCAGGATTTATCGGTTCCAATATCGTTGAATATTTATTAAAACAAGGGGCAAAAAAAGTAGTTGTTCTTGACAACCTGTCTACAGGATTTGAAGAAAACATTCAACCTTATGTATCAGCAAGCAATTTTCAATTCATTAAAGGTGACATCCGTAACATCGATGATTGTCATAAGGCCTGTACCGGAGTTGATTATGTTTTCCACCAGGCAGCGCTTGGTTCTGTCCCACGCTCGATCAAAAACCCCATCGCTACGCATGAAGTGAATTCCACCGGTTTCATTAACGTATTGATTGCAGCGCGTGATGCGAAAGTGAAACGCATTGTTTATGCAAGCTCCTCTTCCGTTTACGGAGATAGCAAAATACTACCAAAAGTAGAGGATCAAATCGGAAAACAACTTTCCCCCTATGCCGTTTCCAAAATGACCAATGAGCTGTATGGAGAAATCTTTGCAAAGACCTACAACATGGAAATTATCGGGCTCCGCTATTTTAATATTTTTGGGCCCCGTCAGAATCCCCTGGGAGAATATGCAGCTGCCATTCCGCTGTTCATAAATGCATTGCTGAATAACACTCCTCCGGCAATCAATGGCAACGGGGAACAAACCAGGGACTTTACGTTTGTTGCCAATGCTGTACAAGCAAATGTTAAAGCTATGCTTACCCAAAATATTCCTACAGAAGGATCCGTTTTTAATATTGCTGTTGGTGAACGTGTATCACTCAATCAATTGATAGAAACACTAAAAAAACTGATTAACACAACCATTCAACAAACATACAGAGAGGAACGCGCAGGAGACATAAATGATTCTTTGGCAAATATTTCAAAAGCTCAAGGCATATTAAATTATCAGCCACAGGTAAAAGTCGAAGAAGGACTAAAACTTACCTTAGCTTGGTTTAAAACGAAAAAGTAAAATTGGCTTACCGATAACTCATGGGATTATTCAACCTTTTTAGCAAAAAAACAAGAAAACTGAAAACACCGGTCGACTTATCTGTGCTTCATTGTGATATTCATTCCCATTTTATTCCAGGCATAGATGATGGCGCAAAAACCATGGATGACAGCTTGCAGATGATCACCGCAATGCACAATATGGGTTATAAAAAGCTTATTACCAGTCCGCATACTATGAGTGATTATTATCGGAATACCTCTGAGATTATTATGAATGGTGCTGAAAATATAAAAACGGCTCTGAAAGAGGCGGACGTCCCCGTAGAATTCGGTGCTGTTTCCGAATATTACCTGGATCATGATTTTGAACGAAAAATTGAAGAGGAGCAGTTGTTGACCTTTGGCGACAAATACCTTTTATTTGAAATCTCGTACATGAATCCTCCAGACAATTTATATCATGTTATATTTCAAATGCAATTAAAGGGCTACAAACCTGTATTGGCGCACCCCGAACGATACAACTTCTGGCATACCGACTTTGATAAATACGAAGCGTTTATTGACAAAGGCGTTTTACTTCAAATGAACATTAACTCCCTCAGCGGTTATTATTCTCTTGCTACAAAAAAAATTGCAGAAAAGATGATCGATAAAAACATGATCTCTTTCCTTGGTAGTGATTGCCATCACATGGGCCACATTAACCTGATGAAAGAAGTTGTTTATCAGCCTTACCTGCAAAAACTGATCGACAGCGAAAAACTGCTGAATAAAAATTTATAGCGATTCAAAAAATGCGAAAATATCTTTCATTTTTCACTATCCTCCTCTTATCCGCTTGCTCGGATAACAAGCCTGAACAGGAAAAGGAGAAAACTCCTGTAAAAAAAGAAGAGACCGTTCCTTCCATTGATTATAAAATAATAGCAAAGCTTCCACATGATACGACTTCTTTCACACAAGGCTTAGTGTTTTATAAAGGACAGTTATACGAGAGCACCGGCTCACCGGAAGGAGTTTCTTATACAAGATCTGTACTTGGTCCTGTTGACCTTAAAACAGGAAAAATTAGTGTAAAGGCTGAGCTTGATAAAAATCAATTCTTCGGTGAAGGCATTGTTATTCTCAACAATAAACTCTACCAATTAACCTATAAAAACCAGATCGGCTTTATTTATGATGTTAAAACCTTCAGGCAAACAGGACGCTTCGTATACCAAAACAAAGAAGGCTGGGGATTGACTACCGATGGCTCTTCCCTCATAATGAGCGACGGCACCAATGTGCTGACCTACCTTGATCCTGTTAGTTTGAAACAAACGAAAACAATCAACGTCACTAATGGTGGGTATGCCGAGGATAAGCTGAATGAACTGGAATATATAAACGGTTATATTTACGCAAACATCTGGACAAAAAATTACATTGTTAAAATTGATCCGGCATCCGGAAAAACCGTTGGCACAATTGACTTATCGGAAATCGTGTACGATGCTGAATCCAAACATCCTGAATCGGAAGTGCTGAACGGCATTGCTTACGACAGTATTTCAAAAAGTATTTACGTCACCGGAAAGTTGTTTCCGACTATTTATCAAATCGAATTTACCAATTAATACTGGCATGTAGTTTTATTTAAGAAGCGGCAACAAATCTCTCTGTAATGAAATGCCATATCCTTATTCTCTTCCTGCTGTCAGCCTTACTAAATTCATGCAGCAGTTATAAATTTGCGAACAAACATGTAAGCCGGAAATTAGAAAAGAGCCACCTTGAATTACATACTGCGGAGCTTGAAAAATACACCGTCAACTATTGGGATTCCGGCGGTGAAAAACCAGCACTTATTATGTTACATGGCTTTGGTACTGCAACACAATTTAACTGGTACAAGCAGGTAGCCGCTTTAAAAAACTACAGGGTGATACTTCCTAATCTGCTATATTTTGGCGGTACTGTTCCAAAAATACCATCCCATTCAGTGGCCGACCAGGTAAAAACGATACAGGCCCTTGTCAAGCACCTTGGGGTTACTCATTATTATTTATGTGGAATATCTTATGGAGGATTAGTTGCTGCAGAGCTGGCACTTGCCGAACCTATTAAAGTAAAGAAACTGGCCTTATTCGATGCGCCTGTGAAATACCTGAAGGAGGAAGATCTGCTACCCGTTTATCAACAGCTTAGAATAAAGCATTCCTGGGATTTATTAGTGCCGACGGACTATAAGATGCTAAAAAATCTAATGAACATTGCATTAAAGCATCCGCCCATGATTCCCGGCATCCTTTTCAAAGATGTTTATAACAATCTCTATGTCGAGCACGCGGAAAATCAAAGAGAATTACTAAATACGCTGGAGAGTGAAAGGCCTTTATACGAATCCCGGGAATACAACTATAAATTTCCTGTTCTGCTGCTCTGGGGTGAAGAAGACCGCTTGATCCCCAAACATGTAGGAATCGACCTGCAAAAGCATATCGGCAAAAATGCCCGATTGAAAATCATTCCAAACACGGCACACATGCCGAACATTGAAGAGCCAAAAAAATTCAATAAGATCCTTTTGGAATTTTTGAATGAAACTTAGATTGTTTTTATGGAAAGTTACAATGCATAATTAAGCCCTACCTTTATTATTCCTCCTGGTTCCAGAGCAGTTCGGCGATCATCAAAACGAGCACCTCTTTTTGTGTAAATGGAATAAGAGCAGCCTAATCCTACCGCTCCAAACAAACGCAGATTTTTTGTAACAGAACATTCCACATTTGTGCCAATATAATTCTCCACAAAAGTTTTCATCTCCCTGTAGCTTCTATCCATATAATATGGATCAATGGAATAAGGAACCCTGCTATACACCGTATATTTAGAAAACTGTTCAAATAATAAGTCGTAGGTAAAGGAGACACGCACTTTTCTTGATCGCGAAAAAGGAGAATAATTGTAAAAGGCATTCCAACCGCTCAATCCTGAACCGACGCGGTGTCCTAATTCTGAATCCGTATCTGATAATATCAATGCGCCAATTCCAATAGCGCTCTTGTTGATCCTGACAACCAGGCCAGGGGAAACAGCCATCCCTTTATAATAAGAGCCCGAAATAAGAACCTTAGCAAAAGGCTCCCAGTAATACCGAAGGGAATCGCCATGGGAAAAACCATTCAAGCAGATCAAGAAGAAAAACAGGAAAGAAAATTTTGCTTTTTTCATGAATTAAGAAAACGCAAAAAAAGCCTATTTAGTATCTTAAAAACAGAAAGCCTATCTCATTTGAAACAGGCCTCTTCTGATACTACAATTCGAAAATCAGCCTTTCAGAGGCCTTGCATAAGCAATCACATCTTTATCGGTGATCGTTTTATCACACAAAATGATCAAACGTTCCACCACATTTCTAAATTCACGGATATTTCCTGTCCAATTGATTTTCTGCAATTCTTTTATAGCATCTTTGCTCAATGTCTTTAGCGGCATGCCATGATCTTCGCAAATCATCTTAAGAAAATGTTCGGCCAATAAAGGAATATCTTCCTTGCGTTCGTTTAAAGATGGCACATGGATTAGGATCACGCTCAACCGGTGATATAAATCTTCGCGGAAATTTCCGGCAGCAATTTCCTTTTGTAAATCTTTGTTTGTTGCTGCCACCACGCGCACATTCACTTTAATTTCTTTTTCTCCGCCCACCCGGGTGATTTTATTTTCCTGTAATGCCCGCAATACCTTTGCTTGCGCAGAAAGACTCATATCACCAATCTCATCCATAAATAAAGTTCCGCCTTCCGCCTGCTCAAATTTCCCTTTGCGTTGATTGATCGCAGAAGTGAATGCCCCTTTTTCATGGCCGAACAATTCACTTTCGATCAACTCGCTTGGAATAGCCGCACAATTCACTTCTATTAAAGGTGCATTCGAACGGCTGCTTTTTTCATGCAGCCAACGCGCCACCAATTCTTTCCCACTTCCATTTCCTCCGGTAATCAGCACTCTGGCATCGGTGGGTGCAACACGCTCAATCATTTCCTGAATTTGCTGAATCGCTTTGGAATCGCCGACCATATCAAAAGTCTTGCTCACTTTTTTCTTCAGCACTTTTGTTTCTGTTACCAATGTGGATTTATCCATTGCATTGCGGATGGTCACCAACAACCGATTTAAATCCAAAGGTTTTGCAATAAAGTCAAACGCGCCTTTTTTAACAGCCTCTACCGCGGTTTCTATATTACCGTGTCCGGAAATCATTACCACCGGAATATCTGCCGATAGCTGCATGATTTTATCCAGCACTTCAATTCCATCCATCTTTGGCATCTTGATATCGCAAAGCACGATATCATATTTTTCCTTTTGCACCATTGTAATGCCTTCCACACCGTCGGAAGCCTCCTCTACCTGGTATTTTTCATATTCCAGGATTTCACGCAACGTTTTGCGGATGCTTTTCTCGTCGTCGATAATCAGGATCTTTGCCATACTTTTTTCTGTCTAAAAGATTTAAATCTATTAATTCAACAATTCAAACAACACGCCTTCCTTGAGAGAATAGGACGATAAGCGCATGTTTTCAATCGCGAAAGAGCGAATTACAAAATTGACAATGATGCTGGACACAACAATCATATCCACCCGCATCGCCACAAGGCCTTTCATATTTTGACGTTCCACATTGGTCGATTTGATAATGGTATTATAGATTGCCTCACAATCGCCCAGATCAAAACTGTATTCTGTTTTGTTTTCTAAAACACTTGGAGAATAAAAACGTTGAGCGATCATTTCTGCAAGAGAATCAAAAGAACCAGAAGAACCGATCAGCTCTCCAACAGGATATTTTTTCACCGCTTCAAACAAAGGCTGTAATTCATTGTTCAGATGGTTTGTCAGAGACTCAATCTCTTTATCCGTAATAGGATCCGAAGGCGCAAACAGCTCCAGCAAACGTGCAGCACCCAATAAGAAGCTTTGTTTCCAGAATATTTTTTCTTTATCAGCAATGATAAATTCTGTGCTCCCTCCGCCGATATCAATAATCAAAGAAACCGTATGGCTCATTTCTACCGCCGAACGCACCCCATAATAAATCAACTCTGCTTCTTTATCTCCCGAGATCATCTGGATGTCAATCCCTGTTTCCGCTTTTGCCCTTGCAACAAATTCAGCTCCATTGGATGCGCCCCGGATTGCCGAAGTAGCAAAAGCAAAGATCTTTTCTGTTTTATATTCTTCTGCGGTGAGCCTGTGTTTTTTTAATGCTTCAATTCCTCTTTCAAACGGAACAGGCGCAATAAAGCCTTTGTTCATTCCTCCTTCGGCAAGCTTCACAGAAATCTTTGTCTGAAAAACCTGCTCATACGTTTTGTCCGGCTTCACATCCACCACAAGAATGTTGAATGTATTTGTCCCCAGATCAATTACGGCAATTCGACTCATAAATAATTTCTTTTGCTTGCAATTAAAGATATAAAATTATCCTGATCATTATGGTTGATTGCTTGAATTTATCCTTTGTAAAAAAGCCATTTACCTAACTCTTTCCAGGATGTCTTTTTACCGTACATCAAGATGCCTGTGCGATAGATCTTCGCGGCAAGCCAGGTTGTTAAAAGAAATCCGAGCACCAGCAAAAACATCGACAATGCTATTTCCCAGGCTGGCGGATCAAAAGGGAGTCTCACCATCATAACGATCGGAGAAGTAAGTGGAATTATTGAAAACCAGAATGCAATCGGGCCGTTAGGATCCTGCAATACAGTTTGCGCTATTCCAAAAGAAAATATCAGTGGGATGGTGATCGGAAGCATGAACTGGTTGGTTTCCGCTTCACTGTCCACCGCAGCTCCAATCGCCGCAAACAATGCGCTATACATCAGGTAGCCTGCCAGAAAATAAAACAGAAAACACAACAGAATCTTCGGGATGTTCACGCCTTTAAAATCATTCAGTAGCTTTGTAGCAGTATTTACTTCGGGGATTTTTCCCATTTTATCGAAATCCAAATTCTCACCTATTTTGATCACTTCTTCTTTTGCCTGAATTTGCTTCATGTCGAGGTCTCTCAAAATCGTCGCACTCGCGAAACTATACAAGATCGTTGATAAGATCACCCACAATAAAAATTGGGTCAAACCTACTAGCGCAACGCCCACAATTTTACCCATCATCAATTGAAATGGTTTTACCGAGGAGAGAATCACTTCAACAATCCGGCTGGTTTTTTCTTCCATCACTCCCCGCATTACCTGCACACCATACATAAAAATGAAAATATAAATCATGATCGCTGCAGCCAAACCTATGCCCATGTATAAACCGGTGTTTGTTTTTTTATTTGCACCGGTTTCATCCACTTGTATGGTCAGCATCGTCAATGTTGACTTATCCTTTGCATCCTTGATGAAATTTAGATTCACATTATTTTTCGCCAGCATCACTTCGTACAGCATTTTACTAAGGCTGTATTGAATGTGTTGCTGTGTTGAATTGCTCAACTGCTTTTTATACAACAGCTGGATTCCATTCTGGCCACCATTCAGTACATTCTTTGGAATCCACAAAATAGCATCATAATCCGTATCGTAGAAACCTTCTTTAGCCTGGTCCAGCGTTATAGGAGGATAGTCAAAATGAACAATGTCTTTTTCAGGGATCAGACCTTTGAGTGTTCCAGCCTGATCATAATAAGTAAACAAATGACTTCCATCGATCACTTCGATCTTCTGCTTCTCCGATTTTTTCATGGAGAGGTAGATCGGAACGATCATGATGCCGACCATCAGTATTGGCCCCAGCAGGGTCATAATGATGAATGATTTTTTCTTTACCCTCGAAAGGTATTCACGCTTTATGATTAGAAGTATTTTGTTCATGAATTACGAATTACAAATAAATACAAGTCTAGCAAGGACACAAGATTTAAGACACAAGATTCCAGACTTAAAATGCCGGCAAAAACTCTGAAAACTCCTTCCTTTACAGACTAACTATATCGACTAACCAACCTCTAACGACTAACTACTATAGACTAAAGACTATCTTACTCCGTATAATTACTTTGTGTTCCAACTGCATTTTCGGAACTTACTTTCTTAATAAAAATATCATTCATGCTTGGGATGATCTCTCTGAAAGAATGAATCTCTGCTACCGGCAAGATCGATCCCAGCAACTGGTTGGCTGTACTTCCCGGAGTGAGCTGTATTTGCGCCTTGCAAACATCGCCTTCTATCCAATGCTCTCCAAGCTTCCCGAAAGTCCATAACGAGTTAGTGAATCCCATCATATTGCCGCTGAATTCCACTTCATACATGTTCGATTTATTCGCTTTACGAATTTCTTTTACAGAGCCGTCTACAATTTTTTTAGAGCGGTGAATGAGGGCTATATTATCACATAACTCTTCCACCGAGCCCATGTTATGTGTAGAGAATAAAATGGTGGAGCCTTGTTGCTTTAAATACAGGATCTCATTTTTAATAAGATTGGCATTGATCGGATCAAAACCGCTGAAAGGCTCATCCAGAATAAGTAATTTAGGTTCGTGCATAACAGTAACGATGAACTGCACTTTTTGCTGCATCCCTTTCGAAAGCTCTTCTACTTTTTTATTCCACCAGGCATCGATCTCAAATTTCTCAAACCAGTATTTCAATTTTTTCTTCGCTTCGGCCTTCTTCATTCCTTTCAGCTGCGCCAGGTATAAAGCTTGTTCACCCACTTCCATTTTCTTATACAACCCTCTTTCTTCCGGAAGATAGCCGATCTGTTCAATGTGTTTCTGTGAAAGCTTTTCGTTTTCAAAAAGAATCACACCGCTGTCGGGACCTGTGATCTGATTGATGATTCTAATGAGTGAGGTTTTGCCGGCACCATTGGGACCGAGGAGACCGAAGATGCTTTGTGCGGGAATATCCAGGCTTACATCATCCAATGCAGTATGGGAAGCATAGCGTTTTACAATATTCCTTGCGGATAAAATAGGATTCATTGATTTGGTTCAGCGTTTTATTGATTCTCTTGTTACCGGTCCATATTTATTGACAAACGTATCTACAAAATTCACACAGAAACGACATCGTACCAAATGAACCAGTGAACGAGTTGAACCAATAATATAATAATTCTTATTCAAAATATTGTTTCATCCGTTCAAAGAAACCTTTGTCTTTTTTACCCGGGTTCGGCTTGAAATTTTCCGCATCACGCAAATCCTCTAAAATCTTTTTTTCATCTTTCGTAAGATGCTGCGGAGTCCACACATTAATATTCACCAGAATATCACCGCGGGAATAACTGTTGATATCCGGCAATCCTTTGCCTTTCAAGCGAAGTACTTTACCACTTTGTGTTCCCGGATCAATTTTCACTTTTGCTTTTCCATCGATGGTTGGCACTTCGATATTTGTTCCAAGCGCGGCATCGGTGAAGCTAACATAATGATCGTAAAATAAATTCATCCCATCACGCTTCAAATGTTCATGCTCTATTTCTTCAATCACAATGATCAAATCTCCTGCTACACCTCCCCGTGCACCCATGTTTCCTTTTCCGGAAACGGATAACTGCATGCCTTCTGCTACGCCGGCCGGTATGTTAATGCTGATCACTTCTTCATCACGCACAATACCATCACCATGACAGGCTGTGCATTTATCCGTAATGGTTTGTCCTTCACCTCCGCAAGTCGGACAAGTGCTGGTGGTTTGCATAGCACCCAAAATCGTATTGGTAACACGTGTTACCTGTCCGGAACCTCTGCAGGTGGAACAAGTATTGAATGCTGAACCATTTTTTGCACCGCTGCCCTGACAGGTAGTACAGGATACATATTTATTTACTTTTATTTTTTTCTCA
>DASWNK010000068.1:0-9359 GCA_036399275.1 Bacteroidia bacterium
TGCAGGAATAAGCAAAGTCGATTTAAAAACAAGAACCTGTAAAAACATAACGGCGTCAGATGGTTTGACTTCCAATACAATTTATTTATTGGTAGCAGACCATTCGGGCAATCTTTACATAGGCAGCAACCAGGGCATTGATAAATTCAATACTGCTGTTTATAACAAGACAGGTACCATCGAAATAAAACATTACGGAAAACTAGAAGGGTTTACTGGAGTTGAATGCAATACCAATTCATACTTCCGCGGCAAGGATGGCTCCATCTGGTTTGGAACCATCAATGGCGCCATTCGGTTAGATCCAACACGTCAGAAAAATAATAATGCAGAACCTTTTACCTACATAACCGACATCAATTTATTCTTTGATCCACTGGAGCGGACGGAGTTTGTAAAGGAAACAGACTCGCTGACTGGCCTTCCCACAAATCTCAAATTGCCTTACGATAAGAATCACCTTACTTTTAATTGCATTGCCTTGTCGCTTACAATTCCTGAGAAAACACTTTACAGCTATAAAATGGCGGGCTTTGATAAAGCATGGTCGCCTTTAAGCAAACAATCCTATGCAACTTATTCCTTTTTACCGCCGGGCAATTATACCTTCATGGTAAGGGCAATGAATAGCGATGGTGTATGGACGGAGGCACCCGCAACATTCAATTTCACGATTGTTCCGCCGTATTGGCAAACCTGGTGGTTTTATATCCTTGCGTCCATTGCCCTGGTGCTCGTTTTTATCCTGTTTCTTCGTGTTCGATTTAATTCCCTCAAGAACCGAGCAAAAGACCTTCAACGGAAAATAACCCACAAAACAGCCGAATTAAAGAAGGAAAAGGAGATCGTTGACTCTCAAACGAAAATAATTGAAAGAAAAAACAAAAATATAACTGCCAGCATTAACTATGCGCAGCGAATTCAGAATACTGTTTTGCCTACGAAAGAAAATATTTTAAAATTGTTTCCCGACGCATTTATTTTATTGAGGCCGAAAGATATTGTGAGCGGCGATTTTTCATGGTTTTCGCAAGTGGGTGATAAAATAATTGTAGCAGCTGCGGATTGCACAGGCCACGGGATTCCCGGCGCGTTTATGTCGCTGATCGGGAACAATTTATTGAATGATGTAGTGAACAATGAAAAGATTACTGAGCCTGCGCAGATCTTGCATCGCTTGCATGAGAAGCTTATTGTTACGCTCAAAAAGACAGAGAAAGATTCAGCAACGGTTGACGGGATGGATATCTCTTTGTTTGTTATTGATAAAAAGAATCAAACATTGAACTTCACTTCTACAGGACAACCGCTGATTTTTATCCGAGATGGAAAAATGGAAGCGATCAATGGTGGGAAATACCCTCTGGGATTAATTTTAAAGAAAGAGAGACTTTACGAACCCAGAACTATCTCCATTCAAAAAGATGATGTGTTTTATCTTTTTACAGATGGATATGTTGATCAGTTTGGTGAGATGGATGATGATAAATTTTCAGAAGTGCGGCTTCGGAATCTGCTTCTTGAAATTCACCATCAAACAATGAAAGACCAGGAAAATAATCTGAACCGGATGCTGGATCTTTGGAAAGGCCAAATTCCGCAGCTCGATGATGTTATGGTGATCGGGATCAGAATATAGCGAGGCGTATGTTGTCGGCTTTGTATTAATTCAAGCGATCTGTACAATCAGGCTAGCGCCCTTTTAGCGGCCGGCCTTCTTCATAAATCGAAGCACTTGCCCGTATGCTTTCTTCCGCGGATTCGCATAGCTGAAGATCATTCCCACATGTCGTTTTCGTGGCACTTTAATAATCACCGCATCGGGTTGAAATTTTTTCAGCGTTTCTAAAAAACTCTTACTGCCTTCACGGATGTTGGGATAAGTCTTTCCTCCTACAAAAATCTGAAACGGCGGCATTCCTTCATGCAGATGGTAAACAGGCGAGCCTTTTTTCCAATTCAGCGTATCTTTCGTGAACACAGAACGGTAGACATCGTATTTATATTTATCCTCTTTTTTAAGATAAGAATACATATCCAGTCCGAACGCATCAATGAGAATGCAGCCCTTGATGGGATTGTTTATTTCTAATGAATCGAAGTAGCTGTTATCTGTTGCAATTAAGGCTGCCAGGTGTGCGCCTGCAGAATGACCGGAGATAAAAATACTATCCGGATTTCCTCCATAAGAAGCAATATGCTCTTTCACCCATTTTACCGATTGAGCCACATCCATTGCCATTCCATCATAAGTAGTTGATGGATATAAACGATAATCAATCACCACCGCCACAATGCCTTTTTTCGCCATCCCTCTGCCGAAAAAACCATACAGCGATTTATCCCCGTTTGCCCAGTTTCCACCATGAACAAATACCAGCACTTGCTTTAGTTCTTTGTCTTTTTTCTTTGGCGAAAAAACATTCAGCGTTAGTTTGGTTTGTGCACTGTATTCAATATCTTCCTTTTTAGTAACCTGCATGCGTACACATGCACTAAAAAAGAGCACGCAGATTATAAGACAGTAAAAACGTTTTTTCATATTTTTCAATGTAAAACAAAAAGCCTCCCCATTTCGGGAAGGCTTTCTAAAAAATTCAGTTAAAACTAGTATGGATTAAACACGGTAGTGTCTTTACGCTCCATAGGGCGGAAGCTCAATACAGGGATTTCACTTTCGTTGATGATGCGCTGTGCAACAGTACCGATAAAAAATTCTTTCATGCTTAGTTCTGCTTTTGTCATGATCAGGATAAGATCTGCTTCTACTTCCTGTCCGTAATCAAGCACCATCTGAGGAATGTCTGTTCCGCGCAATGTTTTGATCGTACAGCGTACATCCTGATCTTTGATGTGCTTCCAAACCTGGTTGGAATAAGATATCAATTTATTTTCAGCTTCTTCATCTTTCTGAGTTAAGATGGAGATCACACGAATATCGGCATTGAATATTTTCGCTAACTCAACCGCTTTGTTCACCTTTTCACGGGTTTCTTTGGTTAAGTCAAGAGGCAATAAAATTGTCTTACAACCATCGCGGTGAACTTTTCCACGAATGGTAATAACAGGATGTTTGGATTCACGCACCATTTTAAATGCATTTTTTCCAATGATCTTTCCAAGAGTAATTTTCGACGATAGTCCGATCATTACAAATAATGGATTCAATACATCAGCCACCTTGTTGATCTCTTCGTACACATTTCCTTTACGCACCATTGTTTCAACAGTCTGTCCTGATTTCGCAGAAGCCTCTTTCGCTAATTCATCTAATTTTTTTTGCGCAAATGGAGGATCAATCTCATCCACACTGAGTAAAACGATTTTGGAATTTGTTAAGCGGGCAAGATTATATGATTGGCTTAAAGCGATAACTGTTTGCTCGGTAGAATCAATGGGTACTAGAATGGAATTTGTGGAGGTTGTAGACATAGTATGTTATTTGTTTTTTTGCAAAAGTACAAATAAAAGTGGTAGAACGAAATTTAAACCCTAAATTTATCCTTTTCATCCCCTGTTTTCAAGAGTCAATAGAATATACTACGGGTTGAAAATCGGATTGAAAATTCCGGAAAACTCAAATAAATGGGTGAAAAATTTTCGAATTCAATAAAAATGCTTACTTTCGCAATCCCAAAATAAAAAGGGACAATTAATTAATCATTTCAAAAAACAAAACAAATGGCAGTAAAAATTAGATTACAACGTCATGGAAAAAAGGCAGCTGCTTATTTCCATATTGTAATTGCGGATGGTCGTGCACCTCGAGACGGAAAGTTTATTGAGAAAATTGGTACGTACAACCCAACTACAAATCCGGCAACAATTGATCTTGATGATGCGAAAGCATTGGCTTGGTTGAACAATGGTGCTCAGCCGACAGATACTTGTCGTGCGATCCTTTCTTACAAAGGAGTGATGTACAAAAACCACTTACAAGGCGGTATCACAAAAGGTGCTTTAACACAAGAGCAAGCGGATGCAAAATACGCTAAATGGCTGGCTGAAAAAGAAAGCAAAGTAACCGGTAAAGTGGATAAATTAGCTGACGCTAAAAAAGACGCTTACAAAAACCGTATGGTTGCTGAAGCTGCTGCAAAAGAAGCTAAATCTGCTAAAATAATTGCTAAAAACACGCCTCCTCCTGCTGTGGAAGAAGTAGCTGCTCCTACACCGGAAGCAGATGCTCCACAAGCTGAAGCAGAAGCATAATCAATTATACCATTACAAAAAAGGCAGCTAATAGTACATTAGCTGCCTTTTTTTGCTGAAATTTGTATACAATGGAAAATCTAAAATATCCTATCGGCAAATTCGAATATGGCAAAAGCTATACAGCATCCGACAATCAGGCGCATATCCTGATCATTGAAAAATATCCTCAGGAACTGAAAGAGCTGGTGTCGCAATTAACACCTTCACAATTCGAGAACACTTATCGTCCGGATGGATGGACTGCCCGGCAAATCATTCATCACCTGGCCGACAGTCATTTGAATGCCTACATTCGCTTAAAGCTTAGTTTGACTGAAGATTCTCCTACTATAAAACCCTACAATCAGGACTTTTGGGCCAATCTCCCCGATGCCAAGAGAGCTCCCGTAGAAGTTTCACTGAACCTGCTGGATGCCGTTCACCAACGCTGGACCTATTTGTTAAAGACATTGCCGGATAGTGATTTCCAACGAACATACATTCATCCTGAATACCAGCGCGAATTTAAACTGGATGAAATGCTTGCTCTATACGCGTGGCATGGCAAGCAACATTACGAACATTTAAAATTGATTAAAAATCTTTAATATGAATAAAAGCGAGTGTTTTAGCTTAGGATATATTTCCAGAAGAGTCGGAAATCATGGTGAAGTGGCATTTGTGCTGGATGTGGATGATCCTTCGCGATACCGCAAATTAGAGTCTGTTTTTGTGGAGCTGAACAATTCATTGGTACCTTTCTTCATTACCAAGATCCAGATAAAAGGCAATACAGCTACAGTTTCTCTGGAAGGTGTGGATACGATCGCACGGGCTGAAGACATTTTAAAAACATCGCTGTTCCTTCCTTTAAGCGCTTTACCACCCTTAAAAGGCAAGAAATTTTACCTGCATGAGATTGTTGGCTATACTGCCACAGACAAGGCATTCGGAGAGATCGGAAAAGTAAGTGAAGTGTTGGATTTCCCTCAACAGACCATTTTGCAGATTAAACATGGCGATGATAATGTTTTAATTCCTGCAAAAGAAGAATTCATCATCCGCATCGACCGCGAAAAAAAAATCATTGAGCTGGACGCACCACAAGGATTAATCGACATTTATATTTCCGCAAAAGAGGAAGATGAATCAGAAAAAGAAACCGACCTTGATGATTCGTCAAATTAAGTCCAAATGCTTGCATTTCCGGAAATTAGTTTAACTTTATAATACGATTAGCAAAAATCAGCTTTAATCAGCTGTCTCCATTTTCTTTATGCCGAATCACACATTCGTTTTTAAACAGTTCAAAATCGTTCAGGATAAGTGCGCCATGAAAGTCGGCACCGATGCTGTTTTATTAGGCTCCTGGGTAAATGCTTCCAATGCCAAAACCATTCTCGACATCGGCACGGGCACCGGCATCATCGCATTGATGCTTGCCCAAAAATCAGGCGCACGGATTGATGCTATTGATATTGATCAGAATGCCTATATCCAGGCAACAGAGAATGTCAGTAATTGCCTCTGGAAAGACCATATCGATGTGCACCACATATCCCTTCAGCAATTTGCAATAGCATCCGGCCATAAATACGATCTGATTGTGAGCAATCCTCCTTATTTTATCGATTCATCCAAAGCGTCTGAGGAATCCCGTACCAATGCCCGCCACACCGATCAGCTCCCTTTTAAAGAACTGCTGGATGGTGTGTTGAAACTCTTAAATCCGGTCGGAAAATTTTACGTGATCCTTCCAACGAAAGAAAGTGAATTATTCAGGGAAGAAGCGGAGAAACACAAGCTGTTTCTTACCAAATTGACACGCATCATCACCCGTACTGACAAACCTGAAAAGCGCATGATGATGCGTTATGAATTTATTCAAAGGGCTTTTTCAGAAAGCTCCATCACTATCGAAAAGGATGAGAGACATTCTTATACGGATGAATATAAAGAATTAACGAAAGATTATTATCTGGCCTTTTAATTATACTTCTTTTTCCTCAAATCTCACTCCATACGCTTCTAATTCAGCCAACACCGGATCGTATATCTCTTTAGTAGTAGGGATTACAACTCCTCTCGCTTTTATTTTTCCCTGCAGGATCAATTTGCAGGTAATGGCCAATGGAAGGCCAACGGTTTTTGCCATCGCGGTATATACCTGATCTGTTCCGGTAACAACCAGCGAAGATATTATTTCTCTGTCTTTTCCTTTGTTATTGAATTTAAATTGATGTTGCATTACGATCATATCTTTATCGTTTTCTTTCAGCAACCATTTTTCTTCCAGGAGATCCTGCAAAACCTGCGCCGGAGAAGCATCTGCCAGTCGGATCTTTCTATCCCCAAACACGCCCAGCCATTCGATCCTGCTTAAGGTTTCCGCATCCATTTCTGTTCCCATGAAAGCGATCAATTTTTCTTTGGTTGATTCAGTTCCCGCCGGCAAATAGGCTTCCACAAGTTGCTTATAAGTCAGTGTTTCCGATGCTTCAATTTTATAAGTATCATCCGTAAGGCCCAACTTTACAAACACGTTCCAGGCTTTGCAGTATCCCGGCATCCGCAATGTACCGCGCAGCATGGTAGGAATGTTTTCGAGATCATACAATTTCCGGTACGACAATGAATCACGGTTCGCATAGGCTTCGAACATTCCATGTCCGTCCACCTCAACTGCTGTTGTTTGCATAAACAAACGATTGTAAGGAATATATTTATAGCATCCGTTCTCAATCAATTGTGCTGTTCCTTGTCCGGCCAACACCACATTCCGTGGGTTCCAGGAAAACTTATATCCCCATGGATTGTCGTTACTTTCAGGCGCTACCAAACCTCCGCAATACGATTTAAATGAAGTCAGCTTTCCTCCTTCTGCATGAATATGATCAATCACTTTCATTGCAGAAGCATGATCAATACCGGGATCCAAGCCAATCTCATTCATAAGGATAATGCCAGCTCCTCTTGCATCTTCATCCAGATCTTTCATTTCTTTTGAGACATAAGAAGCTGTTGCCAGATGCTTTTTGTACTTCACACAATCCTTTGCCACTTCCAGGTGCATGAATGCGGGAAGCATAGAGATCACAATATCTGCCCGCTGAATTTCTTCTGCCCGCTGCTGATCATTGTGAATATCAAATGCAATTGCACGTGCATTCGCGTGCCCTGCAGTTTTTTGTTTAACAAGCTCCAGGGAGACGTCTGCAACAGTTACAGTCCAGTTCTCCGCAGCAGAATTGTCAAGAAGATACTTAATCAAACATGATGCAGAGCGGCCCGCTCCTATTACCAGGATATTTTTCATAAAAACTAAATTCTTAATTTGCTGCGAAGATACTAAAACGGGGCAGAATGAAAAACCATCTGATCAGAAAGCATTGTCATTTTTAATTAAAATTACATGAGGCGATCGAGGGGCATTTTTTATAACTTTGCGGCATGCAAAAACGATTTTTAGTATTCAGTGGATTTTCCGGAGCCATCGCAGTGGCTTTGGGTGCTATGGCTGCACATTTTCTTAAATCCAAATTAGAAACAGGCCTCATTACAGAAGCAAATCTCCTCACTTTCGAAACCGCCGCGAAGTATCAAATGTATCATAGCATTGCGCTCCTCGGATTGGCCCTGTTGTTTGATAAGTATGATTCAAAGCTGATCTCCAAAGTAGGATATTGTTTTATGGCTGGTATCGTGCTCTTTTCCGGATCTCTTTACCTGCTCGCAACAGCCGGGCTTCTAAATATTACCAGTGTTCGCTGGCTTGGCCCTATCACTCCGATCGGAGGATTGTTTTTTATTGCAGGATGGCTGTTATTGGCTTATACCGGCTTAAAAAAAACAAAAAATAAAGAGCAATAAGCTTTAAAAAAATTTACTCATGACGAATTACAAGAAGTATCAGGTGTTGATGCAGAAAATTGCGGATGTTCAATATGCTTCCGCGTTGTTAAACTGGGATCAGGAAACTTATATGCCCCCTAAAGGTGCGCATTTCCGCGCTCAGCAATTGTCTACTCTTGCAGGGATCATACATGAATACTCCATTTCCGAAGAGCTGGGTACACTTCTGGATGTGCTTGAAAAGGATACTTCCCTTTCAGAAAGGGAAAAACGCAATATCAAACAATCTTTAAAAAATTACAGGGACAATAAAAAATACACCACTGAATTTGTACAGGAGCTTAGCAGGACTATTTCGGAAACATTTCAGGCCTGGCAAAAAGCGAAGGTTGAAAACAACTTCGCTTTGTATGCCCCTCACCTGGAAAAGCTGGTAAAGCTAAAACGGGAAGAAGCTAAATTTCTCGGCGACTATGCGCATCCATACGATGCACTGTTGAATCAATATGAGCCGGGAGCTACAACTGCCGACCTGGAAATTTTATTCAGCGATGTGAGAGAGCAATTAGTTGTATTTGTAAAACAAATTGCTGCCAAGCCACAAAATGAAGATGCGTTTATGTTTCTGCATTACGACAAACAAAAGCAATGGGAAATAGGCCTGGAACTATTAAAACAAATGGGCTATGACTTTGAAGCAGGCCGTCAGGATGCCTCTTCCCACCCATTTACCACAAGCTTTAGCCCGCAGGATGTCAGGGTAACCACCCGCATCAATGAAAATGATCTGAATGAAATGATCTGGAGCTGCATTCACGAAGGCGGACATGCCTTATATGAGCAGGGGCTGCCAACCGAGGAATACGGAATGCCTTCAGGAGAATACATCTCTTTAGGAATACATGAATCACAATCCAGGCTGTGGGAAAATAATATCGGCAGAAGCCTTCCATATTGGAAAGCCAACTACAGCATACTACAAAGTGCTTTTCCTGAAAACCTTAAAAAAGTAAGCTTTGAAGACTTTTACAAAGCCATGAACATCGTAAAACCTTCCTTGATTCGCACCTCGGCGGATGAGCTTACTTATCATTTTCATGTATTGATCCGTTTTGAGATTGAGAAAGCTTTAATAGAAGGCAGCATAGAAGTAAAGGACCTTCCGGCTTATTGGCACGCCAAGTATAAAGAATACCTAGGCATTGAAGTTCCGGATGATGCAAGAGGCGTGCTGCAGGACATTCATTGGAGCCATGGCAGCTTCGGCTACTTCCCGACCTATTCACTTGGAAGTTTTTATGCCGCACAATTTT
>DASWNK010000069.1:0-8400 GCA_036399275.1 Bacteroidia bacterium
AAATATTCCTGCCACCGACTGGATCTTCTTTGCAAGTTCCAATGCAGTAAGCTATTTCTTTGAACAAGAACCGGAAATTAAACCAAAAACCCGTTTTGGCGTGATTGGTAAATCGACAGAACAAGAACTGAAAAAACATAACAGGAATGCAGCCTTTGTTGGATCAGTAAATGACACCAAAGTAGTGGGCAAAAAATTCGCAAAGACGGTTGGCGCTGAAACAGTTTTGTTTCCGCAAGCAAAAGGCGGTTTGCGTACCGTGCAGCAGCAGTTTGAAGATGCAGGTAAATTAACCGACCTTATCGTATATGAAACGGTGAAGAAAGAGAATGCCGCATTGCCTGCATCTAAAATTTTGGTATTTACAAGTCCGTCGAATGTGGAATCCTTTTTTGAAAAAGGAAAAATCGCGGCCGATCAAACTGTGATCGCCATCGGTAAATCAACAGAAAAGAAATTAAAAGAACACGGCGTGGAAAATTGCTTATTGCCTGCATCATTTGATGAGGTAGGGTTGGCGGAAACTGTGTTCGGAATATAAATTTTGCTGATGGTTGTCTGTTGATAGGTTTGAATTTAGTTAACAACTTATCGGTAACCACAAAATAGTTGCTGAATGTTAGAACACACAGCCAATAGCCAGCATCAACAATTCACAACTAATTATGATACAACGACCTCGTAGACTCAGAAAAAATGCAATCGTTCGTGAAATGGTTGCGGAAACACGCCTTTCAAAAGACATGTTCATTTATCCCTATTTCGTAGTAGATGGGAAAAATGTTGTTCATCCGATTGATGCTATGCCAGGAGTCAACCATTATTCTGTGGATGAGTTGCTGAAAGATGTGGAGAAAGGATTAAAGATCGGAATCAATAAAATTTTATTGTTTGGTGTTGGGGAACAAAAAACCCAGGATGCAAGCTCTTCATTCAGCAACAATTCTATCGTGGTAAAAGCGGTAAAAACGCTGAAAGAAAAGTTTGGCGATAGCCTTTATATTGTTACTGATGTTTGTGTATGTGCCTATACAACACACGGCCATTGCGGAATTCTGCACGACGAATATGTCCACAATGATTCTTCGGTAGAAGTATTGGCCAAGATGGCGCTTGCGCATGCACAAGCCGGAGCCGACATGGTTGCTCCCAGCGACATGATGGATGGAAGAATTGCTGCCATGCGTACATTGTTGGATAAAAATGGTTTTGAGAATACGGCGATCATGTCGTACTCTATTAAATATGCATCCGCGTATTACGGGCCTTTCCGTGAAGCCGCCGATTCAGCGCCTCAGAAAGGCGATCGTAAATCCTACCAGATGGATCACCGCAATGGAAATGAATCCATGACGGAAGGATTGTTGGATGAAGCGGAAGGAGCCGACATTTTAATGGTGAAACCTGCTTTAGCCTATATGGATGTGATCTTTAACCTGCGCCAGAATACATTATTACCGATTGCCTGTTACAATGTTTCCGGAGAGTACTCCATGGTGAAAGCAGCTGCACAAAAAGGCTGGATCGATGAACAAAAAATTGTTATGGAAAACATGCATGCTTTTGCAAGAGCAGGAGCAAACATTATTATTACGTATCACACGAAGGATATTTTTGAGAAGAGCTGGATTTGAAAAGGATGTACCAATTTCAGATGCGTAGATGTACCGATTGGTTTTTATTAGAGAATCTATAATCCTTCGAAAGTTCAGAAAATTGTTAACGAATCATTTTTAATCTGCACATTTTTTAATTTGCACATCAGCTAATCGGTACATCTGCACATCAGCTAATCTGCACATCAATTAAGCTTTCTCAATCATCTTCGGTACTTTAAAATAGTCGGAATCTTTTTTCGGAGCATTCTTCAACGCTTCATCCTGGGTGATTTCCTGGATCACTTCATCCTCGCGCAATACATTCATTTCATCGCTCATGTATATCAGGGGTTCTACATTGGATGTGTCCAGTTCATTCAGTTTATCAATAAAACCAAGCATGTTATTCATGTCGTTGATGATCTGTTCTTTTGAACTGCTCTCAAATTCCAATCTCGCCAAATGAGCGATTTTATCAACGGTCTCGTTATCTATTTTCATGATTGTATTTTTCTAATTCTTTTGAGATAATCTCATGCACTTTCAGGCGCAAAGGTAATAAATCATTTTCTGTCATGCCAACGGTTGAAATGGGTTCATGGACAATAACCTTAGAAATTCCCGGTCTGCCGAATACTTTAAAAAAACCTCCGTTCTGCAATAACCTCCAGTTGTTAAGGTAAGTAATCGGGACAATCGGAACTTGTTTTTCAATCGCAAGCTTAAAAGCACCGTTTTTAAACCCTCTTAATTTTCCACTGCTTGAAATGCCGCCTTCCGGATAAAGAAAAGCACCATGGCCTTTATCGATTTCCGCGCCGGCCCGCAGAAAAGCCTTGTGGGCGGAGCTGTTGCTACTCCGGTCGACGAGGATATTCATTTCCTTAAAGAAGATCCGAAACAAAGGCGCTTTATCCAGCTCCTGCTTTCCCATAAAAACATAGTATTTTGGAATCACCAGGTAACTGATCACAATATCCAGATAAGAAGCATGATTAGCGCAATAAACAGCAGGCTGAGGAAGAGCCGCTGCAGAGGTTTCATATTTTACTTTTATAAAAAGACCCGGAACGGTAAGGATCCATCTCGCCCAAAGTTTTTTCAGGCGGAAAGCCATCGGGAACCATTCCTTTTTTGATAAAAAGAGATAAAATAAAGGGTAAAGAACGAGCAGGCCCAACACAAAATTGAGTATGAACAGGAACTTCCATAATGCGCGGGGTATGATAATCATGTAATTCATTGGAAAGACAAAGATAGTGAATTTTAAGGCGGTTTTATTGGTTTTAAATAAACTGTATCTTTGGGCGTTGTTCTTAAAAAAGAGTGCCAGAAACCCACCCTGAATTATTAGAATAGCAACAAACGAGAATAACAAAAGATATGTCAAGGATACTAACCGGAGTTCAGAGCACAAATATTCCACATTTAGGAAATATACTTGGTGCAATTATGCCCGCTATTAAAATGTCGGAGCAAGCCGGCAATGAATCGCTTTTTTTTATTGCGGATCTTCATTCACTTACAACAATTAAAGATGCGGCTTTCATTAAAGAGAGTACAGATGCCGTGGCAGCTACATGGTTAGCATTTGGATTTGATACGGATAAAAATATTTTCTACCGTCAAAGTGATGTTACCGAAGTGTGTGAACTTGCCTGGTATTTGAATTGCTTCACCCCCTTTCCAATGTTGGCAAATGCACATTCTTTCAAAGATAAATCGGAGCGCCTCGCGGATGTGAATGCAGGCTTATTTACTTATCCTGTTTTGATGGCGGCTGATATCATTTTATACGATGCCAATTACGTTCCCGTTGGAAAAGATCAGATGCAGCATTTAGAAATGACACGCGACATTGCGGAAAAATTTAATAATGCTTACGGTGAAGCTTTTATAATTCCGGAAGGAAAGGTGAATGAAGAAACCATGTTGGTTCCGGGCATTGATGGGAAAAAAATGAGCAAATCCCTGAATAATTTCATCAATATTTTTCTTCCAGAAAAAGACTTAAAGAAAGTGATCATGAGTATTGTTACGGATGCAACGCCTCTGGAAGCGCCAAAGAATCCGGATACATGCAATGTGTTTGGATTGTTTAAACTATTGGCAGACGAGCAGCAGTTGAGCGAAATGCGTGAGAATTACCTGAAAGGCGGCTATGGATATGGCCATGCGAAGACTGCACTATACGAGCTGATCCTGAAAAAATTCGGTAAGCAACGTGAAACATACTTTTATTATATGAATAACAGGAACGAGCTGGATGCCAAATTGCAGATTGGTGCTGGCAAAGCCAGAGTTATTGCAAAAGCGACCTTGAAAAGAGTGCGGGCTAAGTTGGGATTAAAAGTCTGATTATTCAGGAACCTGGCTTTCGAGCGTTTGTCTGCCAAAACCATCTTCTGCTTTACGATGAGCGTAGAGTGATCCGTTTATATAAATAAACATATCGTAATCACCGCCGCCACTTCCTTCTACTGAAAGGGTAATATATTTACCTACTTCCACATCGGTGATCTTGTCGGACACCCATTTGGATTGAGTGAGATTCCCCTGTGATTTTGTAGTGCCGCTTGCAAGTGTATAGCTCACCGTATAGGTTGGCGTATTGTTGCTGGTTTCAATTATTTTATAAGTAACATACACCGTTTTCGGTTCCTTTTTACAGGAAGAAAACAAGAGAAGCGAACTTAATAGCAGGTAAAATATTTTTTGCATGTTTTCAGAAACATTAATGCGATTATTTGATACCGTATTTCGTTTTATATTTCTCGTAAAGAGCTTTTTGGTCGTTGTTCAGGTCTATGCTATTCCCTTTTACGAAAGCTCTTTCCACATTGTTGCTTCTCATGTCCAATGCATCACCCGTTGAAATAAAAATGTTTGCATCTTTTCCTGTCTCGATGCTCCCAGTTGTTTTATCAATCCCTAGTATCTTTGCGGTATTGAGTGTAATTGACCGAAGTGCTTGTTCTTTCGTTAATCCATAAGCAGCGGCTGTGCCGGCTAAAAAGGGCAGATTCCTTGCACCCATGGCTTCCATTTCGCCTTCGTTGTTTAAACAAAAAAGGATACCAGCTTTCTGTAAAAGGAAAGGAAGCTTGTAAGGCTGGTCAACATCATCTTCTGGATGATCAGGAAGGTCATGAACGCGGGAAACAACAACCGAAATGTTATTTTCTTTCAGCAGGTCGGTGATCATCCAGCTGTCTTTTCCGCCAACAATAGCAACGCGGATTATTTTATTTTGCTTCGCAAAATTGATTGCTTCCACTATTTCTTTCACATTATTGCAGTGAAGAAACAATGTCTGGCTCCCACTAAAAAGTCCTTTCATCGCTTCAAAGCGAAGATTGGATTCTATTTTGTCTGTTGTTTCGCTATATGCTTTTGCATCTGCAAATAACTTTCTTAGCACATCTGTCTGCTTCGCATAGTCCTTGTTTTTTTCATACGGTCCGTATCCGCCGGTATCATCGTCCAGGTATTTTCTTCCCTGCATCGTTGGCCAGTTAACATGAATTCCTTCGTCGATCTTGTAAGCAGCATCTTCCCAGTTCCAGCCGTCCAATGCAACAACACTGGAAGTCCCGGAAACCAAGCCTCCGCGTGGAGTGATCTGAGCAAGTAAAATTCCGTTACCGCGAACAGTAGGGATGATTTTCGAATCGGTATTGTATGCGATTAGAGAGCGTACATTGGGCAAAGTGCTTCCTGTTTCCCGGAAATCGTTTGTTGCTCTTACGGCTTCAATTTCTGTTAAGCCCAGCGTAGAATTTGGTGCAATGAACCCAGGGTAGATATGTTTGCCGGTCGCATCGATCACTTCATCATAAACTGTTTTGTCGAAAGCGGCTGTCTTGGCATCGGCCACCAAAACAATTTTCCCTGCTTTCATTCCTATAATAGAATTCTGAATCAGGCTGTCGTTGCCGATGTGAGCTGTGCCATTCATGATCAATACGCTTTTTGTTTGCGCATTGGCAATGGATGTAAGTAGTAATAAGAATATGCTTAATTTTTTCATGGCTTGTATGATAGAACGCTGTTTATTAATGGAACGCAGATTTTCATGATCATTATGATAAATCATGATTTAATTGCAGTGATGTATGGTTTTTATATTGATTGTTAAACGCTTTGCGTTTAAATTCTGGCGCTTTCCCAAAATTTAAAAGCAAACCAACTTCAATGTTGGTCGCTCGCAGATAATTTGTTAGCTGTGCTTCATGCTCCTCAATTAAACACTCAGCAGCTTTTAATTCTACTATCACACATTCATTTACAATAATATCAGCAAAGTATTCGCCAACGTTTTCTGAGTTGTAAAAAACTTTAATAGGCTTTTGTTTTTCGCATTTCAGCCCCATTTTTTTTAATTCAAGGATTAATGCATTTTCATACACCTTTTCCAGAAAGCCGTAGCCTAAGGTATTATATACATTATAATATCCCCTTATAATTTCACTGGTAACTTCTGAGTGAAGATATTTATCATTCAAATTCATATTGTATCTTTTAAATCATGACAATCATGACAATCTGCGTTCCATTTACTCTTGATCCAGGTAATCATCCTGCATACTATCGCATCCAAACAATTGTCGTTTTTTCAACACAGGCTTTTGTGTAGGCGCTCCGCCTTTTTTCTCATCGATCATCTTTTGAATGATGCGGGCACGTTCTTTCTGAATCTCTGTTCTTTGTTTAGCATCTTCTTCATTGTCAAAGTATAGTTGTCCGTCGATTATTGTCTTTTCAACTTTAGCATAAATTGATAATGGGTTGTCCGACCATAACACAAGATCTGCGTCCTTTCCTACTTTAATACTTCCCACTTTATTATCGATGTGTAATAATTTTGCAGGGTTGAGCGTCACTAATTTTAATGCTTCTTCTTCAGTTAACCCTCCATACTTTACAGACTTAGCGGCTTCCTGGTTTAACCTGCGGCCCATTTCAGCATCATCGGAATTGATAGCAGTAATGACGCCCATTTTGGTGAGCAATGCTGCGTTGTATGGTATCGCATCTTTTACTTCCACTTTATAAGCCCACCAGTCGCTGAATGTAGAAGCACCTGCACCGTGTGTTTTCATTTTGTCGGCCACTTTATAGCCTTCTAAAATGTGCGTGAATGTATTTACTTTAAAGCCCATTGAGTCGCCTACATGCATAAGCATATTAATCTCCGATTGAACGTAGGAGTGGCAGGTGATAAAACGCTTCTTGTTCATAATCTCTGCCAGAGCTTCTAATTCCAGGTCTCTTCTGAAAGGAACGCCTTGTGCTTTCGCCTTTTCTGACATGGAAGAAAAAGTTTTTTGTTTTGCATCATATTCTTTAGCACGGGTGAATGCATCATAATAAACCTGCTCAACGCCCATTCTTGATTGAGGGAACCGAATGGTATTGGCATCGCCCCAGTTGCTTTGTTTTACGTTTTCTCCTAAAGCGAACTTGATAAAGCCATCCGCTTTTTCAAACTTCATCTCTTCCGCTGATTTGCCCCAACGTAATTTGATGATAGCTGATTGCCCGCCGATTGGGTTTGCCGAGCCATGTAATAATTGTGAAGTGGTAACGCCTCCTGAAAGTTGCCTGTAAATATTAATGTCATCAGGATTGATCACATCGCCCATTCTTACTTCTGCACTGGAAGCCTGCGCTCCTTCGTTCACACTTACAAGTGCAATGTGTGAATGCTCATCTATTATTCCGGCAGTAAGGTGTTTGCCTGTTCCGTCAATTACCTTTGCAAATGCGAGCTTTGGAACACCAATATCATCTGCAATGCGAACTATTCGTCCTTCAGTAACATAAACATCCTGGTTTTTTAAAACACCTTCGGCTTCATTTGTCCATACCGTAACATGTTTTATTAATATGGCTTCATAGCGGGTCTTGAAATCATTCAGGTATTTATCAAAGCCGTCGCGGTCGTCTCTTTGTTTGCCATAAGCAGTAAAAGGATAGATCACTTGCCCGAACTTAGGTCCTTCTTTCTTAACACTGTCTTTTTTATCGTTTACAGTCAGAGCGCCCGAATAAATTGCGTTCCAGCTGATCCAATCTCCGGAAGGTTTTTGTCCTTTCCCGTTCATTTTAATAGGATCAGTGGTAATGTTTCCACTCAAGCGAATGCTGCCGGCATCTTCCTTTGAATGGAAAGTAATGGTAATTGAGTTTCCTGAAATAACAACAGTGGCATTTGTTTTTGCCGTATCGGTTAAGATGCTTGCTTTAAGCTTATCCAATTCGCCCTCAATTTTTAATTGATGTAAAATCCGTTCAGGGCCGTAGCTGAAATCGTAATTTCCTCTTACGTCGATCATGTTATAGTCATTGATCTTATATTGGTTTCCCTGGATCCAGTTTTCGTAAAGAATGGTTTTTTCCTCGAATAAGTTTCCGGAAGTGATGATGAAATTAGCAATCATTCCAGCCTTCAGCTTGCCGAGCTTATCACCTACATTGAGCATTTCAGCCGGAATGCTGGTGAGGGATTTTAATGCTTGTTTTTCCGACAAGCCATAGGAGATGGCTTTGCGCAAATTTTTCCAAAAGTCTTTTTTCTCTTTCAGGTCGGACGTAGTTATTGCAAAAGGAATAAAATATTTTTCCATGGCAAATGCATTTACCGGTGCCATTTCCCAATGTTTAAGCTCTGTTAAGGAAACATTGTTGGCGTCGTAGGCATCTTCCATATCAAATGGGATTGGGAAATTAAGCGGAATAATGAATTTGCAATTAGTCGCTTTAATATCATCCAGTCGCTGATATTCATTGCCGCTTCCTT
>DASWNK010000070.1:0-21953 GCA_036399275.1 Bacteroidia bacterium
CTCCAACGACGATATACACCAATGTGTGAATGATGCAACATATCACAGAAGTAGTGTAAGACCTTTTAGTTTGATCCTGCACACCTTTGTCCTGTAATCATTTAAAAACGACAGGCTATGAAAAACTTCAATGAAACAGAATTCAACTTATTTATTGTAGACAACAATACTGAGCACAACCAATCAATTAAAGCTTTTCTTGAAAGCAAGTTAGAAGAAAACATAATCATTACCTCCTTTCAGAATCTGGAAGCCTGCCTTCACGTAATGAATGGAAAAAGCAGTAAACCGGATGTTGTGATTCTTGACAATTCCGAAAACAAGGAGCTGGATAAAGAGACCGGCGAGCATACCGTTGATTATATAAAAAGAATCCATCCTTCCGCGACAATCATCATGATTTCGGAGGAAGAACATTCAATTAGAGCAATGAAGGCATTAGGCTTTGGCGCTCACAACTTTGTGATCAAGAATCAGTTCTCACATGAGCACATCCTCAGCTCAGTAAGGAAATGCCTGCATCCAGTGAAGGTTTGATGTGTGAATGATGTAACTTTTGGGCAAAGTAGTGTAACACCAAACGCTTTCCAATACCGCACCTTTGTGATGTGAAAATTAGTTCGCGGTTAAAAATAAAATAATGGAAGACTTAACAAATCCAAACGAAAGCTGGAGCCAAACAAAAGAAAAGCTTAAACAAAAATTCGCCATTCTAACAGAAAGTGATGTATTACTAATAGAAGACAAAAAAGAAGAACTTTTGGAAAGATTACAAAAGAAGCTTGATAAAACCAGGGAAGAAGTGGAAAAACTAATTTCTGAACTCTAAAATAAAAATAAACTCTTAAAAATAAAAACAATGAAAAAATCAATTCTTACATTAAGTCTGGCAATCCTTCTGGGAGCGCTCACAATCGCAAGTTGCAATTCTCCAGCCGAAAAGGTTGATGCAGCAAAAGCCAATCTGGAAGATGCAGCCTACAACCTGGAACTTGCAAAAGCAGATTACAATAAGTTCAAAACCGAGTGTGATGAAAAAATCGCGGCTAATGACAAGAAAATAGCAGAATTAAAAGAACACTCGGCAGATCTTAAGAGTGAAGCGAAAGCAGAGTATGAAAAATCAATCGCTGATCTGGAACAAAAAAATGCTGTACTAAAACAAAAAGCAACAACTTATGAAGAGAACGGCAGCGAAAAATGGGAATCTTTCAAACGTGAATTCAACCATGATTTGGATGAATTAGCTCAAGCTATAAAAGACCTTGGAACAAACAACGCGAAATAAATTATTAATCTATAAACAATATGAAAAAATTAACGCTAATTACCGCAGTATTTGCATCATTGACAAGCATTTGCTTCGCACAGGAAAATGAAACTGACAACCGTGAAAAGTTACAGTTTGGAATCAAAGCAGGATTGAATTATTCGAATGTTTATGATGAACAAGGCGATGATTTTAAAGCCGATGCTAAATTTGGTTTCGCCGGAGGTGTATTATTAGCCATTCCTTTTGGAAAATATATGGGTATCCAACCGGAAGCCCTGATCTCTCAGAAAGGATTCAGAGCAAACGGAATGATGCTTGGTTCTCCATACACATTTACAAGAACCACTACCTACATTGATTTCCCATTGCAATTTGCATTCAAACCAAGTGAATTTTTCACATTGTTGGCCGGACCTCAATATTCTTATCTTATCAGCCAGCGTGATGTGTTTGCTAATTCAACAAGCAGTTATGCACAGGAACAGGAATTTCGCAATGATAATATCCGCAAAAATGTTTTTGGTGTGGTCGGTGGAATGGACATAAACATAAAACACATTGTGCTTGGGGCACGAGTGGGCTGGGACATCACAAACAACAACGGCGATGGCACAACGTCCACACCACGCTACAAAAACGTATGGTTCCAGGGAACTGTAGCATATAATCTTTACAAATAACTAAAATCGCACAAACAAAAAAACAAACCATTATGAAAAAAATAATCATCATCTCTATCGCTTTACTGGGTATGCTCAGTACAAAAATGAACGCTCAGGATAAACCTGCAGCTGAAAAATACGGTAACACATTAAATCTCGGTGCTGGTATTGGCTACTACGGATATCTTCACCAAACATTGCCTGTTGCATCTATCAATTATGAATTTGATATCGCACGCAACTTTACACTTGCACCATTCATTGGAGTATATTCTTACAGAAACTATTATTACTGGGGAAATCCTGACAAGCCGTATTACGATGAATCATACCGCAAGTATTCTTACCGCGTAACAGCTGTTCCTGTTGGAGTAAAAGGCACTTACTATTTCGATCAGCTATTCCGCGCAAACTCCAGATGGGATTTTTATGCAGCAGGTTCAGTAGGATTTGTATTCAGAAAAGTTACCTGGGAAAATGGTTACTATGGCGACAGACATGTATACCACAGCGCTAGCCCATTATACTTGGATGCACACATTGGAGCAGAGTTCCATATGACTGAAAAAGCAGGTTTATTCCTTGATCTTTCTACAGGTGTTTCCACATTCGGATTAGCAATACACTTTTAATAAAAACAATCAACTAACAATCATCATTAATCAACATTAAAACATAAAAATTATGGGAAATTTACTTTACACAATCGCAGTAATATTAGTTATCGTTTGGGCAATCGGATATTTAGGATTTAGTTCCGGCGGTATTATTCACATCCTGCTTGTTATTGCAGTAATCGCAGTAATCTTAAGATTGATCAGTGGAAACAAATCCATTTAATCGATCAAAATATTAACTAACCATTAAAAAACGAAATCATGAGCACAGGAAAAGTAGTAATAGGTGTATTGGCAGGCGTTGCCGTTGGTGCATTATTAGGAGTGTTATTTGCGCCCGACAAAGGTTCTGAAACCAGAAAGAAAATTTCAAAAAAGGGTTCTGATACAGCTGACGATCTGAAAGAAAAATTTGAAGAACTGTTGGCTAGCCTTAATGAAAAATTCGAAGCTGCAAAAGAAGAAGCAAGCGACTTATATGAAAAAGGAAAAGACAAAGCAGAAGCATTCAAAAAAGACGCAAAGACAGCAATCAATAACTAAGAACTCCTGCTGACTATAAGGAAGATCTCTTCTTTATAGCCGGCAGAGATCTTTTTCATAACACCAAAGAAGAAAATAAAAACATGGACACCAAGGCAAATTTTATAGAACCATTATTTGAACGGGTCGAGGAATATGGCAAAACAAGCTTCGAATTGTTTAAGCTCAAAACGATCGACAAGACGGCAGACATTACATCCACCTTTATCTCAAGAACAGCGGCCATCCTTATTCTTTCCATGTTCCTGCTCATTGCAACGATTGGAATTGCCATCTGGCTTGGCGACCTGCTTGGGAAGATGTATTACGGCTTCTTTTGTGTTGCTGGATTTTATGGTCTTCTGGGCCTTGTTATTTACTTCTTTCTTCATAAGCGCATCAAAATGAGCATCAGCAATTCCATTGTTTCACAATGCTTAAATAAATAGCATGAAAAAAATTACTACCGTCGAAGAATTAAAGGCGTCCATCCTCTTGCTTGAAACAAAACAGGCTAATGAAGGCCTTTTGTTAAAAGCACAATTTAAAATCACTTATGAAAACCTAAGACCAGTCAATCTGATCAAAAATACAATTAGTGATTTGGTAAATGGTCCGGATTTAAAAGCAAACCTTCTCACTACAACATTGAGCATGGCTGCGGGATACCTTTCCAAAAAGGCCGTAATCGGCTCTACCCACAACCCCTTAAAACAAGTATTTGGAAGCCTTTTACAAATGGGCGTTACCAGCCTTGTCTCCAAAAATTCAGACGGAATAAAATCTGTAATGATGCAGCTTCTAAATTCCTTTACAAATAAAAAAGACCGCGCTTCTGAATGAATCCAACTATGAAATTCCCTTTGTATGCAAAAATCTCGCTGATAATAATCGGACTATGCGTCTTTATTTACATGCTTGATGTTGCCCAACATATTATTGCCCCACTCATCTATGCTACTATTATCGCTATCGTGATGAGCCCCCTTGTTAAATTCTTCGTCAGAAAAGGTATGAACCGGGTCTTGGCAATCGCTTTATCCATTTCTCTCGTATCCGTGGTTTTAATTTCGTTAGTGGTATTTTCTTCCTACCAAATTAGCGAACTTTCTGAAAAACTGCCGCTATTACTGGAAAAATTCTATGAAACCCTCAACCGCGGTGTAATCTGGGCATCGCAAAATTTTCACATCAGTACGCGTAAAATCAACCTATACATAGCTGAAACAAAGACAGAAATATTAAATAGCAGCAGCTCTTCCATTGCTTTAACACTCGCCACTTTAGGCGATGCTTTGGTAATATTGCTTCTTATCCCTGTATATGTGTTCATGATCTTGTTTTATGAGCCATTACTGCTTGACTTTATTCGCCGACTTTTTGGAATCGACCACCGCAAGGAAGTGAACGAAATATTAAGCTCCACAAAAACCATTATACAAAAATATCTGATCGCTTTATTATTCGAAGCTTTAATCATAGCCGTTCTTAATTCAGCCGGCCTCTTCTTTATAGGAATAGAGTATGCAATCCTTTTGGGTGTACTTGGCGCACTCCTTAATATCATCCCATATTTGGGCGGACTTTTAGCAATGCTATTGTATATGATCATTGCACTTGTAACCAAAAATTCGTTTTCCTACATGCTTTATGTATTGGTCCTTTATTCTTTTATCCAGCTGATCGATAATAATATTATTGTTCCTAAACTAGTTGGTTCAAAAGTAAAGATCAATGCCTTGGTTGCAATTGTAGCTGTAATTGCCGGTGGAGCCTTGTGGGGCATACCTGGTATGTTCCTGTCATTACCCTTAACAGCGATCGCTAAACTTATTTTCGACAGAGTGGAACCATTAAAACCATGGGGATTTCTATTGGGAGATACTATGCCGCCAATAACCATTTTCAAGATCAATTTAAAAAAAGAACCAGTCAAAATTAAAGAGGATATTAAAGTCGCTTAACCTGTGACTTCCAATCACCAAGTAATCGCCAAAAAAAATCAAAATAAATTAAACCCCGCTAATGAGTAAAGATGTAACCATAGAAGAAAAGGTTGTTATTGCAGAAAAAATTCCGCAAAACGCCATTATTCTAGCGTTCATTCGTTTCTTTACAGAAGTTACATTGCTCAGCAGATTCACATTGCGGTTCTTCCGGGAAGTTTTTAAGCCACCGTATGAATTCAATGAATTAATAAAGCAATGTTATATTGTCGGTTGTAAATCTCTTCCACTCGTAGGGATCACTGGATTCATCATGGGGCTGGTGTTGACCATACAAGCGAAACCGACACTGGCCGAGTTTGGCGCGGAATCGTGGCTACCGGCAATGGTAGCGGTATCCATCATCAGGGAAATTGGACCCGTGATCACCGCTGTGATTTGCGCCGGCAAAATCGGATCCGGCATTGGAGCTGAACTTGCGTCTATGAAAGTTACCGAACAAATTGATGCCATGGAGGTTTCGGGAATAAATCCTTTCAAATACATTGTTATTACCAGAGTACTTGCAACAACACTGATGATTCCATTGCTAGCTATTTTTTCAGACGCTATCGGTCTTACCGGGTCATTTCTTGCAGTAAATATAGAAGGCGATGTAAGCTTCCAGCTCTTCTTTGCAAAAGTTTTTGAAAAAATAACTTTTATGGATGTGCTTCCCGCTATTGCCAAAACATTTTTCTTCGGATTTGCAATCGGGCTGATCGGTTGCTTTAAGGGTTACAATTCCGATAAAGGCACCGAAGGGGTTGGCACTTCTGCTAATTCAGCAGTTGTAATCGCTTCGCTCATGGTATTTATCATTGATATGATTGCCGTGCAGGTCACCAATTTATTTATATAACGTAAAATGGACGCCTCAACGATATCTCCTTCCTTACCCGAAACTACCACATTAACCGATGCAGCAGTGGAAATTAAAGACCTTCAAAAGTCTTTTGGAAACAAGGCTGTCCTGACAGGTTTAAGCCTTACACTTGCTAAAGGAGAAAATTTAGTCGTTCTCGGCAAATCAGGAAGCGGAAAATCTGTGCTTGTAAAATGCATTGTCGGATTGATTGAACAAGATGCCGGAACGCTGTTTGTTTTAGGAAAAAACATTTCTGAACAGGACAACAACGATATGAATTCGCTCCGAAAAAAAATCGGATTTCTATTTCAGAGTGCCGCTTTATATGATTCAATGACTGTAAAGGAAAACCTCGAATTTCCGCTCAGGGGATCTACCATCAAAGGAAAAGAATTGGAGCTAGTGGTTGAAGAGGCGTTAAGCAGTGTAGGTCTTTCGGAAGCAATGAACAAAATGCCGTCTGAACTTTCAGGTGGTATGCGCAAGAGAGTGGGATTGGCAAGGGCGCTTATTTTGAAACCGGAAATCATGCTGTACGATGAACCAACCACCGGCCTTGATCCGATAACCTCCAGAGAGATCAGCAAACTGATAATGGAAGTGCAAAAAAAACACAGCACTTCATCCATTATTATTACGCACGATATTGCCTGCGCAAAGATCACAGCCGATCGCATTATCGTTATCCGCGATGGCGGCTGTGCAGCAGAAGGAACTTATGATGAATTGGAAAAATCGGAAGATCCCTGGATCAGATCCTTCTTCGAATAAAAAAATTACTCGCTAAATTAAAACGATTATAAAAAAAGATATGCAACAAAAAAACAGCCATAAAATCCGCTTAGGAATATTTGTTTCTCTCGGTTTTGCAATATTTATTGCCGGCATCTACTTCATTGGAAAGAAACAGCAATTGTTCAGCAGCACCATTCGTGTAAGTGGAATCTTTCGTGATATCAGCGGCTTACAGGTAGGAAATAACGTGCGGTTCTCGGGAATCAACGTAGGTGTTATCGAAAACATCGAAATGCTGGCCGACACTGCAGTGAGAGTTGATCTTTCCATTGATGAAAACGCAAGAAAATTCATCCGGAAGGATGCAATAGCCACGATTGGATCTGACGGCCTAATGGGAAATAGGATTGTGATTATTATTCCGGGCAACGATAAAGAAATGATTAAAGACGATGATAAAATTGCAACAATGGCACCTGTCAGCATCGATGATATTATGGTGGATCTGAAAGCTACCAGCGGAAATGCTGCTGTGATTACAGATGACCTGGCAGCGATAATGACAAACATCCGTTCAGGAAATGGAACGATCGGTAAACTTTTTATGGACACCGTTTTTGCGAAAAATATTGATGAGGCTATCATTAATATAAAACAAGGCGCAGGCGGATTCAAACAGAATATGGACGCTGCCGGTCACAATGTCCTGTTACGGGGTTATATCAAGAAAAAGGAAAAAAAGGAAGGCAAGTAATATAAAATCACCTTCTATTTCGAAAGTTCGTTTGCTCGGTCTCTCGCTTTCAAAATACCTTTTTGAAGGTTCTCCCCTACTTCTGCTGCATTAAAAACAGAGAGCGCTGCTTCCGTTGTTCCACCTTTGGAGGCAACTGCTTGTATCAGTTCATCCAGGGATTTATTCGCTGTATTCAATAAATGAAAGGATCCCAACATGGTTTGCTTGACCAGCATGGCTGAAGTTGCTTCATCAAATCCCATTCGCTTCCCCGCATCTACCATCTGTTTCACAATGTAAAAGAAATACGCTGGACCGCTTCCGCTTAAAGCTGTAACCGCATCTAACAAATTTTCATCTTCAAAATATACCGTTCGGCCGGTTGTCGACAATAAATTCTCTGCTTTCCGGATCTGATCCATTGCCAGCGTTTTGCTTGCTGTAAATGCCGTCATTCCCATTCCCAATTCCGCTGGGGAGTTTGGCATAGCGCGGATGATATTTTTTTGTTCCAGCGCTTTCTCAATTCGATCCATTTTCATACCTGCCATAATCGAAACAAGAATATTCGCGGGCTTCAGTACCTGCTTCAGCTCCAGGCTCAGTTCTACAAAATCCTGTGGCTTCACCGCCAGAATAATAATATCACTTTCTGAAATGCGATGATCGTTTACCACGCATACTTCACCAATATTGAGCTTTAGCAATTCTTGTTTGCGTGTTTCATTCTTTTCTGCAAGCAATAAATTCTCTTTTGAAACAATATTGTATTTAAGGAATGCGCGCGCATAGATCAAACCCATGTTACCGCAACCAACAATTGTAATTTTCATGGTCCTATAATTGAATTGTAAAATTATAAAAAACGCTTTGATTTCTTTTCAGATTATATAAAAATAAAATGTCCCCAAATTTCTCGGGGACATTCTACGTATTAACTAAACTAAATACTATAAAGCATACCAAACAGGGACATCCAGGTCTGGTGTTGGCGCATTGGGATTTGAGGTCCGCTCTGTTAATGATGTAGGAAGCCGTTGAGGGATATATGGCCTCAAAGCGCTGGGGTTCGGAGTAAGAACAGGGAAACCCGTTCTTCTGTAATCCGAATACGCTTCTATCGGCTGAGCAAACATTGCTTTCCACTTTTCAAGTATTACGGTGTGAATCGTTGTGTTCAGAGCAGTGTAAGTAGCAATTGAACTACCTGAGTTTGCGCCTTCCGTTACTTCCGAAACAGATGCCTTGATCGCATTGTTTAAGGTGGTAAATGCAGTTCCACTTCCTAAACGAACTTCCGCTTCGGCCTGTAAAAAGAGCGCTTCGGCATACGTTACTAATGGAATGTGTTTATCAGGGCCCGACGCAACATAAGGTCCCCAATAAGAAACAGCAGTATTGAAACTGCCTAAGGGGTTTCCAACTGCAGAACCAACACCTGTGGTATCAAAATAATAAGGTGTTCGCGGATCCGACATATTTCCCATAGAATCAACCAGTACTTTTGATGCAACCATGTATGATCTGTCATTCAGAAATGCATACCATTGATTGTATTCCGCACCATTTGTTCCGTGAACACTATAACAATTCTCAACGTTGCTGGCGATTCCTAAAGCCAAATTAGCCAATACAACATTGGGGTCAAAGCTTGCCTTCTTGCTTAAACGAGAATAGTATCGGGCTTTTAACGTATAAGCAACTTTTGTCCATGCCGCTACATCACCGTTAAAAATAAAATCATCATTTCCTGGCGTCAGGTGATTACTTCCTGGCGCTGTAGCAAAACTAGCAATGGCTTCATCAAGCAGCGATTGAATCGAATTCAATACTACTTGCTGGGGATCATAATGCGGTGTAAAATTCCCATTCATACCCTGAAAAGCCTCTGAATAAGGAACATCGCCCCACATATCGGTAGCTTGCCCCAGGTTCATAGACAAAAGCACCTTTGCAATTCCGCTATAATAAGGATCTTCTGCTCCATAGGTATCTGAAAGTAATTTACAATTATTCATATTTGTGTACAATCCATTCCAGTAATTATCCATATCACTTTCTGTAGGCTTGTATTGCTCATGCGGTATGGACTGTCCGGCTACACCAGAATTGTGCTGAATAAAAATTGAAGCAATTCTAGCTGTACCACCTTCCAGGTTATTAAAGGTCCCCACTTCAACGGCCGCCAGTAATGTTTGAGGCGTTGCAGAAGCCGGCGAATTTGGCGAAAGATACAGATCGTCTCCCTTCTTACAGGAGTTCAGCCCCGTGGCAAAAATCACTATCGCTGATAGTATATATATTTTATTTTTCATGATCTTATTTTTTAGGATTAATTCCTCCGTAAATTATATTCCGACTTTTAAATTAAAGAAAAGAGATTTTGTATTGGGATTATTGAAATAATCAAATGCCCCGATATTAGAGCCTGCGCCTGTTAAGCTTGTTTCTGGGTCAACACCACTATATTTTGTAAACAAAAGAGCATTTCTTCCACTTACTCCTAACTCAACATATTTGAATCCTGTTTTCTTTTTTATTTTAGTCAGATCAAAACGGTAGCTTAAGCCAATTGAACGCAATCTCACCCATGAGCCATCTTCAATTGAATTTTCTGTAGGACCGTTTTGTCCTTGGATGTAAGTATAATAATCTGCGCCACTTCCATCATAGTTAGGCAATTCAATTGAACTGGCCTGTCCGGCTAAAGGAGTTCCGGCATCATATACTCCAGTGATGGTGTGCGTTCCATTTCGGTCTTCCGTCGCAGCAAGCTTTCCTCTTGTGTATAAACTGGCGCTGGTTCCATTCCAGATATCTCCTCCATGGCGAATGTCCCACAGGAAGCTGAAGTTCCAGCTTTTATAAGTAAAGGAATTATTGATATTCATTAACCAATCAGGATTAGGATCTCCAATTTTTTTAGACTGAGGATCAACCTTCGGAAGACCCGACGCATCCACTAATAAATCGCCATTATCGTTACGCAGCCATGCCGAACCATACAATACGCCCATTGGTTCACCAACAATAGCGTATGCTCCCGGATCACCAAAACCAACTTCCAATTCAAACTGTTCTACGCCATTGGCTAACTTTGTAACTTTATTTTTGTTTTTAGACCATCCGACATTAAGATTCCAGATGAATTTGTCGGCGCTTGGTTTCAACAATTGGATAGGATCTATTCCTAAAGCGATCTCAACACCGTTATTCACCATTTCACCCGCATTTACATACCGCGATGTGAATCCGGAAGAAGCAGCAATCGGTTGGCGAATCAATAGATTTTTCGATGTTTGATTGTATACCGCTATATCGACAGTGATGTGGCCTTCAAGGAAACGTAAGTCCAATCCACCTTCCAATCCGGTAACGGTCTCCGGTTTTAAATCCGCATTTCCCAGTTCAGTGGAAATTGTGTATCCTGATTGGCCTAAATACGGCAATGTATTTCCCTGCGTAAATCCATCTGTATATAATGGAACACGATAGTACGTTTTATCAGAATAAGTTTCGGGAGCTAAACCACCGATTGAGTATGCTGCTCTCGCTTTTCCAAAGCTAAACCATTTCGGTAATTTAACGGATTCAGAAAACACCCATGAAATATCGGCTTTAGGATAGAAAAACCCTTTACTTCCTTTTCCAAAAGCTGTCGACCATTCATTTCTGCCAGTCAGGGTCAAATAGAACATCCCTTTGTAATCAAAAGCAGCATCTAAAAAAACTGCTTTTGTTTTCTGGTAGGATGAAGAGTTGCTGCTATATAATTCTGACGCGTTATTCAGATTATAATAGTCTGGGATCTGAAGATTTCTACCTCTGGCAAAAATATATTCCCCTTCATCGTAAGTAAAATTATAACCAAGCAATCCTTCAAAGCCAATATTCTGTGTTAACTTCTTGTTGTATCTCACAAGAAAATCCGAATAAATATTCCGGGACGACAGTGTACTTTTATTCACTTGTCCTAAACCTGAAACATTATCGTCTCCCACTGAAGAAATTGCATAAACCTGCTGTGTTCCTGTTGTATAAACATCAGTGCCTGTTCGCCATAAAAACCCAAGGGATTCGTTTAACTGATAATCCAGATAAACGTTTCCTATTACGCGATTCGTTTGATCGGTATTCGGATTTTTATAAGCAGTATACAAAGGATTGTCATAAACAATATAATATTGTTTTTGTGTTCCGTCTTCATTTTCATAATCACGTATATCAAAGCTTGATGGTGTTCTTGTCAGTGACAACATAACACCGGCTAAATTGGATCCATTTTGCGCCCGCTTAACAGCAGTATTAGTGTAATCGACAGTTCCACCTGCTGTTAGCTTTGTTGTTAATTTGCTATCCGCAGTAATACGAACGGTAGTTCTTTTTAAGTCAGTGTTTGGAATTACACCCGTTTGATTGGTATTTCCCAGAGATAAACGTAACGAAGTTGTTTCATTACCGCCATATACTGCTACGTTATTATTATACGTATAACCTGTTTTAAAAAAATCATCATAGGGGTTGCGCGGATTTAAAGCCTCCGGCCCCCAGCTATTGGGAGTAGAAGTAGATGTTACCGGAACACCGGATGGATCTAGTTTACCTTGTCCGTACTTTGTTTGTAGCTCCGGCAATTTATTTACTTTCGCCATTTCCATGGAAGTGCTATATGTTACGCCAAGACCCTTCCCGCCTTTTCCTCTTTTTGTAGTATAAATGATTGCACCGTTTCCTGCACGTGATCCGTATAATGCAGCTGCTGCAGGCCCTTTCAGAATGCTTACCGATTCAATGTCATCGGGGTTAATGTCAATGGCTCTGTTGGATTGGTTAACTCCCTGAAGATTCGGATTGAATGGAGCATCGCCTGCTGCGGCAGGATTCGTAGAATTATCCATTGGAACACCATCAATGACAATCAATGGCTGGTTATCTCCCGAAAAACGGTTGGCACCGCGGATGGTCACTTTCGAAGATGCTCCCGGTGTTCCACCTGAACCAATTACATTAAGTCCTGGCGCTTTTGCAGCGAGTGCTTCTATCACGTTTCCTTCTCCGGATTTACGCATATCATCACCACTCACTTCAGATACGGAATATCCTAAAGCCTTTTTCTCCTTTGAAACACCCAATGCTGTTACTACTGTCTCTTTTAAAAGCGTTGTATTCAGAACAAGCATGACATCAATGCTGGCCTTGTCAGCTGCAACAGTTTGAAGAAGATACCCTACTGAAGAAAAGACCAGTTTCTTACCTTCTCCTTCCACGTTAATGGAATACTCGCCTTTAGCATCAGTTGTAGTGGCAATGCTTGTTCCTTCCACTAGTATGGTTACACCCGGAAGTGTTTCATTCGTTTTGGAATCCTTTACGGTTCCTTTGATTTCTCTAGCCTGGGCGAAAACCGCTACCTGGCACAGCATAAGCATGACTGTAAAGAGTCCTTTTGTTCTTTTCATAATTTGTAGCATTTAAATTCGGTTGTGAAAGTAGTAGAATAAAATTTTCAGAACTGCACCAAAAACATCTGGAAGATTAGGAGTCGAGTATTCAATCAGACAATAGTATTCTCACGGGAGTAAGAATTCGGGAAGGGAAAAGCCAAAATAAAAGAAGGGATATTTTTCTATCGAAAAACATCCCTTCTTTTATTTGTATAGATTTACTAGAGTCCTAAAACAATCTCATTGGGGTCCTTACCACCAAACAACATCTTCGTCGGATTCTCTAACATTTCTTTCACTTTTACCAAGAAACCAACGGACTCGCGTCCATCAATAACGCGGTGATCATATGACAAGGCCACGTACATCATCGGACGAATCACTACTTGTCCGTTTACTGCAACCGGGCGCTCAACTACATTATGCATTCCTAAGATTGCGCTTTGTGGAGGATTGATGATAGGAGTACTCATCATAGAACCAAATACTCCACCATTGGTAATCGTAAAGGTTCCACCAGTCATATCGTCCAATGTAATTTTATTGTCACGTGCTTTTACTGCAAGCGCTTTAATTCCATTTTCGATTTCTGCCAGACTCATTTGTTCCGCATTTCTCAATACCGGAACAACCAATCCTTTTGGCGCACTCACCGCTATTCCGATATCAGCATATTTGTGATAAACGATTTCTTCACCATCAATCATTGCATTTACTGCAGGATATAAATTCAATGCTTCGGTAACAGCCTTTGTAAAAAAGCTCATGAAGCCTAAATTAGTTCCATGCACTTCTTTGAATTTGTCTTTATATTTTGCACGCATCGCGTAAATAGCACTCATGTCCACTTCATTAAAAGTAGTAAGCATAGCGGTTTCATTCTTTACAGCAACCAATCGCTGAGCCAGCTTCTTGCGCAAAGGGCTCATTTTTGTACGATCCGTATCGCGGCTTCCACCCCAGGTTGTTGTAGAAGAGGAATCAAAACCATTCGCCAATACATGAAGCACGTCGCCCTTTGTAATGCGACCATCTTTTCCAGAACCATTTAATTTGGTAGCCGGAACTTTATTCTCATCCATTAATTTCTTTGCAGCAGGAGAAGGAGTTCCACTCGCGTAGCTCTCAGATTTAACCGTTTCCTTAACGGCTTCTTTCTTCGCTTCCACTTTTACTTCTTCTTTCTTCACTTCCGCTTTTGGTTTGCTCTCTCCTTTTACGCTTGTATCGATGGAGAAAACCACCTGACCTACTTTTACAGTATCACCTTCAGCCGCTAATATTTTAACAGCCCCGGATTCTTCTGCATTAATTGTTAATGTTGCTTTATCAGAATCCACTTCAGCTACTTCTTCATCTTTTTCAACATAATCGCCATCTTTTTTCAGCCAGCGGGCAATCACTACTTCTGTGATGGATTCGCCGGGGCTTGGTACTTTCATTTCAATTACCATAGTCTTTAGTCTTTAGTCGTTTGTCTTTAGTTCGTTTGTCTTTAGTATATTGGTCTGTTGAATATTTTTCTGCAAACCAACAACCATTTTCTGTATTTCCTCTATTTGTACTATCAGCTCGTTTAAATCTTCGCCACTAAGATATCCCAACTTATTTGCTACTATCAATTGGGTTTCTAATTCGCATGATGAGCCCAATGTTATTCCTAAAAAATTATTAAACTCTTTATTTGAATTTCTTCCCGCACCTTCAGCTATATTTGAAACAATGGAAACTGTGCATCGGTTGATTTGAGTAATTAAACCATATTTCTCTTTATCAGGAAAATAGTCTGTTTTTTTATATACGCTAACTACCAGCTCCACTCCCTTTTGCCAAACCTTCAAATTCTTATATTGGTTCATACTCACCTACTAATGACTAACGACTATAGACTCATGACTATAGACTTATATCTATTTAGTTACTAATTGTCGCGATACGATTGCGTCTACTATTCGTTGTTGTTGTTCAGCATGCGATTTGGAGAATCCTGTTGCCGGGCTTGCATTTTCTGCACGACCAACATATTTTAATGAAACGCCTTTTGTTTCTGTATGCTTCACAAAAAAGCGCATCATGTGTGCCCATGCGCCCATATTTTCAGGCTCTTCCTGTGCCCAGACATGGTCAACTGCTCCTTTGTATTTTTCAAGAATAACACTTAGCTGCTTCGCAGGGAAAGGGTACAACTGTTCTACGCGAACAATCGCAACATCGTCTGCTCCCGCTTTTTCTTTGCCTTCTATCAGATCATAATAGATTTTACCGGAACAGAAAACAACCTTCTTTACACTTTTTGCATTTGCCGTTACATCATCAATCACTTCCTGAAATCCGCCGGTTGTAAAATCTTTTACTGATGAAACACATGTTGGATAACGCAATAATTTTTTCGGTGTAAAACACATCAATGGCTTTCTGAAATCGCGCTTGATTTGTCGGCGCAATACATGAAACTGATTAGCCGGTGTTGTGCAATTCACTACCTGCATGTTGTTTCCTGCACATTGCTGTAAGAAACGTTCCATTCGTGCGCTGGAATGTTCAGGACCCATTCCTTCGTAGCCATGAGGCATTAACATTACCAATCCGTTCATTCTTCTCCACTTCGCTTCCGCGGAAGTGATGAACTGGTCGATCACGATTTGTGCTCCGTTAAAGAAATCACCAAACTGAGCTTCCCAGATCGTTAATGCATTTGGGGTCGACATTGCATAACCAAATTCGAAGCCTAACACACCGTACTCTGATAGATGTGAATTGTAGATATGTAATTTCCCTTTTGTACCGAGGTTATTCAACGGCGTATATTCTTCTTCAGAATCTTCAAACTTCACTACAGCGTGACGGTGAGAAAAAGTTCCTCGCTCCACATCTTGTCCGGTAAAACGTACCTCATGCCCTTCATTCATAAGTGAAGCGTAGGCCAATAGCTCGCCCATCGCCCAATCGTAATTGTCGTTGGTGATCATGGCAGCACGATCATCAAACAGCTTCTGAATTTTATTGAAAAACTTTTTATCTTTTGGAAGTTCCACCGATTTTTTGGCAAGCTCCAAAAATACTTTTTTATCTATAGCTGTATCAGGCGATTTATCGAATGCATCAGCATCCGCCATTTTAACACCTTTCCACTGCCCTTCCAAAAAGGAAGTGATCTTTGCTTTTTCTGTTTGCTTCGCTTCATCCAGTTTTTCCTGAAGAAGATTTTTGAAGCTGGTTTCCATTTCCTTTGCAAGGTCTGCAGCAATAGAACCTTCTGCTAATAATTGTTTCGTATAAATCTCCCTCGGGTTCGGATGCGAAGCGATTGCCTTGTAAAGCAAAGGCTGTGTGAACCGTGGCTCATCTCCTTCATTGTGCCCGTATTTACGGTAACACAATACGTCAATGAATACATCGCGATGAAACGTCTGACGGAATTCAATGGCCAATTGCGAAACATATACCAATGCTTCCACATCATCACCGTTCACGTGAAATACCGGTGAAAGCACGACTTTTGCTACATCTGTACAATACGTACTGGAGCGCCCGTCTAAATAATTGGTTGTAAATCCAACCTGGTTATTGATAACAAGATGAATAGTACCGCCGGTTTTAAAACCATCCAGCTGACTCATCTGCAATACTTCATACACAATGCCTTGTCCCGCCAATGCAGCATCACCGTGAATTAAGATCGGACACACTTTGCTGTTATCTCCTTTGTGAATGGTATCAATTTTTGCTCTGGCAATTCCTTCAACAACCGGATCAACGGCTTCCAGATGGGAAGGATTTGGTGTGAGGCTTAGGTGGACTTGTTTGCCATTATTGGATTTCTGATCGCTGGAATAACCCATGTGGTATTTCACATCGCCATCAAATACGGAATCTTCCGAAGGACGACCTTCGAATTCGGTAAAAATATCTTTGTAGGTCTTATTTAAAATATTCGCAAGTACGTTCAAACGTCCACGGTGCGCCATTCCGATCACAAAATCCTCGATTCCCATATCAGCACCTTTCTCACAAACGGCGTCCAATGCAGGAATTGCCGTTTCAGCGCCTTCAAGGGAAAAACGCTTTTGCCCCACGAATTTAGTATGCAGGAAATTTTCAAAAACAACTGCCTGGTTGAGCTTATTCAGAATCACTTTCTTTTCATTCAATGAAAATTTCGGTGTATTCTTGCTTCCTTCCATTTTATCCTGAAGCCATTTAATTACTTCAGGCGTACGAATATACATGTATTCAGCACCAATTGATTGGCAATAGGTCTGCTTCAAATGGGCAACAATGTCTTTTAATTTTGCCGGACCAACGCCCAGATGGGTTCCTGCCTGAAATACGGTTTCAAGATCGGCCTGACTAAGACCGAAATTCTCAATATCAAGTGTAGGAGAGTATTGTCTGCGCTCACGAACCGGATTGGTTTGTGTAAATAAATGTCCGCGGGAACGATACGCATTGATCAGGCTGATAACATCAAATTCTTTTTTGACGTTTTGGGGGATTTCTCCGGCTTCTTCATAGTTCTGGCGGGCAAACTCAAAGCCCATAAAAAACTGTCGCCAATCCGGTTCAACTGAATTGGCATCCTTCAAATATTGCTGAAACAATTCTTCTATTGCCACAACATCCCCATTACCTAAATATGAAAACTTATCCATAATCTGTGCATTTCTCGTTTAAGGCACCAAATTTAAGGTTTTTAGGCGAAAAAGGGAAAGATTTGCCGGCTTTTCTGAATTTGACCGAAAGGCTTGCTATTATTGAGATTTATAGTGATTCCGGATCACTACTTTCTGAAGTTCCCGGCGAATGATAAGGTCAGTGATGATGGCAGGAAAGGATTCAGTTGAATTATTCCGGATAGCCTTTTGGACCTGCTCATCATTCAAATCAATACGGTAGAGGATCCCCATAAATTTAGAACGATTCGAACTGATCAGTTTATCCATGTGTGGCTCCACCTGTTCAAACAATTCTTCATAAGCATTATAAGCATTGCCCGAAAATTTCACTTCCATTCCGAACATATCAAAATCCTTGATGATTTGAGCCGCCGTTTCCCTGATCAGCTCCAATTTGTTAAAGTATTTTGAAATATCGTTGAGGTTCATTTATTCTGTCGCAAGGTTTAATTTCTCGCAAAGGCGCAATGGTCACAAAACCCATCCTTTAAAGGACAAAGTACACAGCAATTATTTTAATTTTTTGCTCTTACATTTTCTAAACGCAAGCGCTCTACAATCCGATTGTTGATAATGTGCTCCTGTATGATTTCTTCCACGTCCCTTAATTCGACACCTACATAAAATACGCCATCGGGATAGATCGCAACTGTTTGTCCGAGATCACAAATATCCAGACAGCCGGCCTTTTGCGCTCGTAATTTCAACGGGAGATTTAACTCTTTTAATCTTTTCTTGAATGCATCTACAATCTCCATTCCATGAGCTTCTCCGCAACTTTTGCGAGGAGCTTCGGGCGCACGTTGATTGGTGCAGATAAATATATGTTTGTCGTAAATCATAATTATAGAGATAACGGATTAATGCGAATTTTGCGAATCTATGATTGAAAACCTGGTCAGAATTTACTGAAAATATTTTATTTCCCAGTTATCATTGTCCAAACAATTAAACTTACCCAAAACAAAATTAAAAACATCCAAATTCCATAATAACTTACAACTAACCAATTATACCTCGTTCTGTATTCTTCAATTTCTCCTTCAGCTATTTTTGTTGGCCAACTCAATCTCATACTAACATCTATAAAGAGACCGACATATGATTGGGCTAAATTAAAATACCTATCAAACATCTTTATCGTCAAAACCATTCTCCAAATCAAATTTATAACTAAAAGAACAAGACAAGAACCTATATAATATTCTACAAATCTTTCCATTATTGTTTTAAGACATATAGATTGTAAAATTATTGATTCGTTATTCGTATTACACTTCTCTTACCATCAAACTTTCCGCAAAAGCGATCAAATTTTGCTTTTTCGATTCGGCAACCGGAATATCTTTTAAGAAAGTCAATGCCAGTTCGTAATGTTTTTGCATTTCTGTGCGGGCCAGATCTTTTACATTCAGGAAATTATAAATATTGGTCACTGCTTCCACTTTCTCTTTCGCATCAAACTGAGGGGCATTGATCCATTGCTGTAGCTCTTCTTTCATATAGCGGTTGCCTTCCGCCATTTCAATGGCTTTCAGCAGCAGGTATGTTTTTTTGTTCGCGATAATATCGCCGCCTTTTTGTTTTCCGAATTTTGCAGCATCAGCATACACATCTAAAATATCATCCTGTAATTGAAAAGCAATTCCGATGTGTTTTCCAAAATCATATAAGCGCTGTGCATCTTCTTCCCTTGCTCCACCTATCATTGCACCAATCTTTAAAGCTCCTCCTAAAAGAACTGCTGTCTTCAGCTCGATCATTTTAATGTATTGCTGAATGGAAACCCTCTGCAATGATTCATAATTCATATCGTACTGCTGCCCTTCGCATACTTTTGCCGCTGTATCGCTAAAAACATCCAGTAACTTTGGAAGCAAAGCTGGATCCGCCATGCAAAGCTCCTGATAAGCACGAACCATCATGGCATCGCCGCTTAAAATAGCAATGTTGTTATTCCATTTTTCATGAACGGTCGGTTGGCTTCTTCTCAAAGGCGCTTTGTCCATGAGATCGTCGTGTACCAGCGTGAAATTATGAAAGAGCTCAATGGCGATGGCCGGGTGCAGAGCTTTTGAAACATCGCCATCAAAAAAATCACAGGCCATCAACACCAGCACCGGGCGCATTCTTTTACCGCCCAACGACATGATATAAGAAATCGGTTCGTACAATTCTTTAGGATTTGCACCGTACTTCTTGTTCTTTAAAGCTTCTTCAATCTGCTGCTGATATGTAATGATCTTATCCAATGCCTTTTAACTGCTGTTTAAGTTGTTTTTTTTGCTGATAAATTACTGTTCTACCATTTTCATTAAATAGGTTCCATAACCACTTTTTACGAGCGGCTCTGCAATTTTTCTTAATTGCTCTTTGTTAATGTACCCCATGCGATAAGCAACTTCTTCAATGCAACCAATTCGTAAGCCCTGTCGCTCTTCGATAACCTGTACAAATTGTCCGGCCTGCGTCAAAGAAGCAAATGTTCCTGTATCCAGCCAAGCAGTTCCGCGATCAAGAATGCCTACTTTTAATTTCCCTGCCTGTAAATAATATTTATTCACATCAGTGATTTCATATTCTCCGCGTGCACTCGGTTTCAATGTTTTTGCAACCTGCACTACACTGTTATCATAAAAATACAATCCGGGCACTGCATAATTCGACTTTGGCTTCAATGGTTTTTCTTCAATAGACATCGCTTTTCCGGCTTCATCAAATTCCACTACACCATATCGCTCGGGATCCGAAACATGATACGCAAAAACAACGCCTCCTTCAGGATTTTGATGCTGCTGCAGCAATCGTCCTAATCCGGCTCCATAAAATATATTATCACCGAGCACCAATGCTACTTTATCATTCCCAATAAATTTTTCTCCAATCACAAAAGCCTGAGCAAGTCCATTTGGAACTTCCTGAACCGCATAGCTGAATTTACAGCCGAGACTTTTCCCATCACCGAGCAAACGCTCAAACTGCGGAAGATCATGTGGTGTGGAAATGATCAACACTTCCGAAATACCAGCCATCATCAAAACAGAAAGCGGGTAATAGATCATGGGCTTGTCGTAGATCGGCATCAATTGCTTGCTGACAGCCAATGTCAAGGGATGTAAACGTGTGCCTGAGCCACCCGCTAAGATTATTCCTTTCATAATAAATGAATTTTGTTTGTGTGTGTTATGCGTGTTACTTATTCAGAGTACAATTTAAAAAATTATTTCTTGTCTTCAATCTTTAGCTCATCCAAATCAATATCCTCGTCTTCATCATATATTTGAATCAAAGGATCTTCCAAAAATACTTTATTGGTGATCCGTTTTTCCAACGTAAGTAAAAAGCAAGGCAGCAGGATCAGATTAGAACAATAAGCGATCAATAAGGTTACTGAGATCAATATGCCCAGAGCCGCAGTACCACCAAAGCTGGACGCCGCAAAAATACCAAACCCGCAGAACAAAATGATCGCTGTATAAATCATGCTAACCCCCGTTTCCTTAATCGTGAGCGATACCGCACGTGAAATACTGTTATGCGCGATTTTCATTTCCTGGCGGTATTTTGTAAGGAAATACAAGGTTCCATCCGATGCAATTCCGAAGGCAATGCTAAATACAAGGATCGTACTCGGTTTAATGTAAATATGAAAGAATCCCATAATGCCGGCGGTTATTATTAAAGGAATGAGGCTCGGAATCACTGAAATAAAAATCATGCGCGGCGACATGAACAATGTATACAATACAATTGCAATAAGTATAATGGCCAGCAATACACTTTCCAACAGGTTCTTTACTAAAAATCGGTTTCCCTGAAGAAATATCATGCTGTTTCCTGTAATCGCGATATCATAATTTTTATCAGGCCCCAGCCAGGTATTATTGGCATAATCAAAATTGAACACGCTGTCAATTCTTGGCTTTAAGCGGTCGACCAATTTTGCCAATTCAATAGAACCAATATCTTTCATCTGAACACTCACTCTTGTATATCTTTTAGTGCTGTCAATAAATGCAGAAAACTGGCTTGATTTGCTTTCCGCATCGGTCTTTGCAAATTCTGCTAACTTTTGCAGATCCATCGCACCGGGCAAACGGTAACTTTTCTTATCGCCATCATTGTAAGCCTGGTTAAAGAATTTAATCCCTTCTACAACAGATACCGCTTTTGAAAAAACAGAGTCCTGCGCAAGTATGCGTTGAAGCTTATTGATCTTATACAATGTTAGTCCCCCATCCGCAAAAATGCCATTCGGTTTTTTAGTGTCAATCGCAATCTCAAAAGGAAGAACGCCGTTGTAGTTCTTTTCAAAGTAACGCAGGTCAAGAAGGATAGGATCTTTCTTTGGAAGATCGTCCACAACATATCCCAGGGGCAATATCAATGTCATTCCATAGATAGAAACAAGCACCAGAATGGCCACAATAATATA
>DASWNK010000071.1:0-21666 GCA_036399275.1 Bacteroidia bacterium
AAATTAGGTAAAACTGGCGGTAAAAAAGGATTGGCGATCACTGGTATGATCCTTGGCTTAGTTGCTGTTATCTTAACTACTTTATTAGTTATGGGAATTGGCAAGATTCAAGAAGGTACTGCAAAACTTGGTGATGAGTTCAAAGATGCTTTAGAAGAAGGTATGAACCAAAGCAGCATGAGTTTAGATTCTTTGGCGAATGAAATGGAAAAAGCTTCCGATTCTTTGCACGCTGAATAATAATTAAAATACATTTTTAAAAAATCCTCCGGTTTTTAACCGGGGGATTTTTTTTATGCTTAAGCAGAACTGGCTACTTTTCGGTCCCTGCTTCCCTTAATTGAAAAGCCTTTTAAGCCTGTTTAGTTTTTTATCCCTTTCACCACCAGCGTTTTAGCTATTATGGCTTTGAAGGCATTTAATTAACCGTACATTTGGCCGCTAAATTAAAAAAATAAAACATGAAGCATTCCTTACTAGTAGCATTCCTTATCATTATTCAGCCTGTTTTTTCCCAGGACAACATCATCAAAAAGAACGGTGACGAAATTAAAGCCAAAGTTGTTGAAGTTGGAACAACAGAAATAAAATACAAAAAGTTTGAAAAACAATCAGGGCCCACTTATGCAATCAGCAAGAGTGAGGTGTTTATGATCAAATATGAAGACGGAACAAAAGATGTTTTGAATCCGATTGAGGAAAAGAAAGCTGAACCAGCAAAGACAGAAACTACAAAAGAGCCTGCAAAGAAAGAAAATAAGGCAGAGTCAACCAACAAGGAACCTGAAAATTCAAAGCCAACTCCTAGCAAAACAAAATACAACTACATAGAGAAAGTTCGTGAAGTACAGAGTGAGGATCCTGGATTCAGATTTTATGCTGGAAACGGTTGGTTCTTAGGTCCTGGCTTAGCGAATCCATTAGTAGGAATTGATCTTCGCTTTCCTCGTAAAAACGTATTTCTAAGAGGCATAAGCATTGGCCTTCGTGCAAACTTTAAAAACATAGAAGGTCGGGACAATGATCATAATGACAACACGGATATCGGAAATACCATATTCGCGGGCGGTGTAACTGTTAATTATTATGCACCGCTTCCCATAAAGATTGTTCAACCTTATATTATTGCACATGTGGGAGTGGCTTATATCGAAAACCAGAATAGTATTATTATACATGATCCCAATAGTAATGTAACAAATGCGCAAGGAGTTCCTGTAACACAAGTTGGGGCTGGTTATACAGGGTATGCCGCACCATTTGGCGGATTTGGGGTAGGTTGTAATTTTATGATCGCCCGTAACTTCGGATTCTTTGTCGAAGCAGGCTACTTCAGAACTTCTGTTTTTAATACAGGCGTGGTTTTTAAATTATTCAAGAATTATTAATCATTATCCCGGCGGATACTACGGATATATTAAAAGTGAAGGACGCAAATCAGCTGATTTGCGTTCTTTACTTTTAATACTGATTACTTTATGCAAGTCACGCTGATCTCAACATTCACTCCCAAAGGAAGCTTCGATACCTGAACTGTTTCTCTTGCTGGATACTCACCAGAAAAATAAGAACCATACACTTCATTCACCGAAGCAAAATCGTTCATATCTGTAAGGAAGATGGTTGTTTTTACAATGTGTGTGAAATCCATGCCGGCGTCGGTAAGAATTCCTTTTACATTGTCCATCACCTGCCTGGTTTCCGTTTTAATATCAGCAAGCATCAGCTCGCCCGTTACCGGATGTTTTCCTACTTGTCCGCTTACAAACAACATGTTTCCAGCCAATACTGCATGGCTATATGGCCCAATCGGTGCCGGCGCGTTCTTCGATGTAATTATTTTTTTCATGTTTTTTGTTTTTTACTTCTAAACCCTGAGGCGTAAAGCATATTGTTTATTTTAGGTTATGGTTAAATTGTCGGTATCTCCTCGATTGCATAACAGATTGGTAATCCGTCCCGATGCTCCGGGATAATTCCGTTATTCGTATTCCTGATAATCCTGCCAGCCTTTTCTCCTGCTTAATTTCAAGTCTTTCAGTATGGATGATTTTACGTTAATATCAATGGAGAAGCTCTGCCGGAATCCGAAAGGAACCCAGTTAAAACGCATCTCCCAGCAATGCAGATCGCGGTATACATTAACCGATGTCAGTGTCATTTCTCTCCGTGTAAAATCATAGCCCGAGCTCAGGCTTATCTTCCATTTCTTTGTCAGGCTAAGATCGCCATTGAAGGTAACTGATTGTGTCGTTTGCTCGGTAAGTCCGGGTTTACTGTAATTGATATTGTAATAAATATTCAGGTTCCAGGGAACATTGAAATCCACATAGGCATCGCGGTGGGTGTTGATGTAATCCAACTCATCCTGTGTGCCCATATTGCTCGTTTTATTTTTATTTCGGTCACCTTCTTTGCTTTTTAAAGTGGTGCTCAACGAGAAATTGGAGCTGGTGATTCTTCCTGCTTTCCCGTTTTTCCATTCATATCTCTCCACACGGTTTCCCGCCGAATCGATCTGGTAAGGATCCAACAAGGCGGAGGCATTCAGATCCAGAACATTGAATAGTCTCGTACGGCCATTCATATTGATGGCCGACCAGTTGAAGTTTTCTGCCGCCAGGTTATAAGAAAATCCGACATTAAAGCTTTCCAGCAAAGCCAACTTTTTGTCTACATTTCCCGAATCGGTTCTTTGTCTCATTTTTGCTTCAAGGGAATTGTTGAGGCTGAAGCCAAGGATGCCTGATCTGCCTGCCTGAGGCGATCCGTAGATACCATTTTGGAAAATGGAATATTGCTGCTCGGTTCCTGCAGTGTCTATCTGAACGGTTTTGTAATAACCATACTGGCTTTCACTGAAATCAGGGCGATAGCTTGCACTGAAAGTAGGAGTAGCCACATGGCGGATCTGCTTAAGGCGTTTTGTTTTAAAAAAATAATCGCCGTAAAGGCGGGTACTTAGCCCGGTTGATACGCTAAAATCATTCGCCATTCGTGCACCGGTGATGGTATCGGTGAAAACGGCATTCAGACTCGGATCATAACGTTTTTGTATGGTTTCAAAATAAATATTGCTGGAGGTGTTAATGGTAGGCGTTAATGTAAAGTATTTCATCACATTGAAGGAAGTACTGATTGGTACGGTAAAGCGAACACCGTTTCTCATTTGCTGCAAGGTTCTGTTTGTGAACAAAGTTGTATCATAAGCATTGATGTCGTTACGGGCGTTTGCGCTTGCGCTCATACCGATCTTATCGTACCATTTTGTTCCGATTCTGTTTTTGCTTTTGAAAGGATAGATCCTGTTCATGTTTAAGGCAAGCTCCGGTAAGCTGATGTCTACTTGTTTAGTGATGGTATTCTGGCTATGACGTGCGTTAGCAGAAAAGTTAAAAGGGGTTCCTGCAAATGTTTTCGAGTAAGCTATATTCGATTGGAAGGTATTCGAAAGATAATCTCCGGTAACATCGCCATTGTACTTATTATATGAACTGCTTCCTGCATTCACATTGGCAGAGAACCGGCTGTTAGGCCTTGCTTTCGGATCCTGAGAATGGTTCCATCTCACAAAAAAATCGTTCCTGAAAGTAGCATTCGGTAGTTCTCTGTCTCCTTCAATCAAGCGCGAGTAACTCAGGTTCAATCCGCCATTATAATGATAGCGGTTCCGGTAATTACTGCTGGCTTTAGCTCCGTAGCTGCCATTGGAATATACATCGCCGCGCAGGGCAAGGTCGACATACTCATTCATCCCGAAATAAAAACCGCCATCCTTCAGAAAGAAGCCAAAATTGGCGGATTCACCGTAAACAGGGAGCAGGATTCCGGAAGCTCTTCCTTTTTTATTCGGAAAGTAGCCAAATGGTATAGCAAGAGGAGTAGGGATATCGGCAAGATATAACATGGCCGGTCCGGTCACAATCTTATCATTGGGAATCACCTTGATTTTTTTCGCGCCAATATAATAATGTGGATGCTCCAGATCGCAGGTCGTATATTTTCCATGACCTACATAATATACATTGTTAGTGTCCTTTTTGATATCCCGCCCGTGAATAAAGCCTTCTCCTTGCTGGGTAATCACATCAACTATCTTCCCTTTTTTAGTTTTGAAGTTATAGGTGATCTTCTCTGCCGTAAACTTATCTGCTTCCTGGGTAAAAATGGGCTTCTGAACATCCTTGCCGCTGCTGTCTTTCATGGTTGTAGCATAAACCATGCTTTTCCCGAAATCGATTTCAATATAACCCGCTTTCAGATCCAGTCCCTCATATAAAACCTGGGCATTATTATAAAGGTATGCTTTTTGATTAATGCGGTCCACCACCATTGAATCGGTAGCGCTATAAAGTACTTTCTCTTTTAGAAAGGCGTTTGTTTCAACCGTTTTTTTGGCAGTATCAGGCGGCACTACCTGGAAAGCATAAGCGCCGTTTATTGCACTTATTAACAAGCAAGCGAGGATAAATAATGATTTTAAAGAAACTATACGCAATTTTAACTAGTAATTTTGGTTCGTCTTTGCATGCTAAAGGCTCAAAACTAAGTAAAAAAATAAACAGTTGGCCGACGAGATCAGCCGTTTGCCAACATTTAATTGTTTTAAATTGTTAATTACAACTACCACTCCCAACGTGAAAAAGGTACTTCAGCTCAGTCTGCTTTTCATCGCCTGTGTTTTAGCGAGCTCCTTCTCTCCAAAATTCAAGCCAGTCTTTGCCATCAAAACGGTTGTTATTGACGCCGGTCATGGCGGTAAAGATCCTGGTTGCCACGGCAGTAAGTACAAAGAGAAGGATGTAGCCCTGGCCGTTGCACTGAAGTTGGGTAAATACATTGAAGATAACATAAAAGACGTTAAGGTAGTGTACACCCGAAAAACGGATGTGTTTATTGAATTGCAGCAAAGAGCTGAGATCGCCAATAAGGCCAAAGCGGATTTATTCATCTGTATTCATTGTAATTCGGCCTGTTTCCGGGATAAAAAGTTGAAAAAAGATATTTGCAAAGATGAGGTGCTGGGCGCGGAAACCTATGTAATGGGTATCAAGAACGAGCAAGGCAAGCTGGACGTAGCCAAGCGGGAGAACTCGGCCATTTTACTGGAAGATAATTATGTACAGAAATACGATGGTTTTGATCCCAATTCTGACGAATCCTACATTATTATGAGTATGTTCAGTGATAATTACATTTCTCAGAGCCTGAACTTTGCTTCTAAGGTTCAGAAACAATATGGAAGCAAAGCAGGCAGGGTGGATAAGGGCGTGAAACGAGCCAGCTTGTGGGTACTCTGGAGAACCTATATGCCGAGCGTTTTGACGGAGATCGGGTTTTTAACCAATCCCAAGGAAGAGCAGTTCCTGGGATCTGCCAGAGGACAGGAATATACTGCAGCCTGCTTGTTCAGAGCTTTCCGCGAATACAAAGATGAGATTGAAGGCAGTGTGAAGAAATATGATGACGCATTTGAGAAACAGGAGGCTTATAAGCTAAACAAGGAGGATTCTGTGGAGCTGGAAAATAACAAAACCTTGAAGGAACCAGGAAAAGATTCCATTATCGCGGTGAAAAAAGAGGAGGAGGAAATTAAAACAGATGTGGTGAAAAAGGAGGAAGCTTCATCAGCCCCGATTGTGTACAAAGTGCAAATAACTTCTTCCGACAAGCAAATTCCTTTGAATGCAGGAAAATTTGCCGGCGTGGAAAAGCCGGGAGAGTATATCGATAAAGGAATTTACAAATACACAGCCGGAGAATATAAAAACCAGGCGGAAGCGGCTAAATTGCAGGCTCTTCTTCGGAAAAACGGCTTTCCCGACGCTTTTGTCATTGCTACACAGGACGGAAAGAGAATTCCTCTCAAATAAAGCAATAATTCCTTAAATTTGCTGAGTAACGCATTAACGTCATACACTTGTGAAAATAAAAAAGGAAGTAAAAGTAGGAATAGTAACCACCATTGCAATTGGCTGTTTTATATACGGTTTCAATTTCCTGAAAGGCAAAAACCTGTTTTCATCACAACGTAAATTTTATGCTGTATATAGTAACATTGATGGATTAGTAGAAGCCAACCCATTAATGGTGAATGGATTTAAAATAGGAATGGTTGGCAAAATAGTACTTGCAGATGATACTACCGGACATGTGATTGTAACATTGATTGTGGACAATGATCTGAATGTACCTAAGAATTCGGTGGCAAAAGTTGTCAGTTCGGATATCCTCGGATCCAAAGCGGTTCAGTTGATATTAGGATCTGATAAGATGTATGCTGAAAGCGGCGATACACTTAAATCGGCACAGGAAGATGACTTGAAGACGGCCGTTAATAAAACAATTGCTCCCTTGCAGGAAAAAGCAGTGGGCTTAATTGCATCCATTGATTCGGTGATGATTGTCGTTCAGCAGGTATTCAATGAAAGCGCCCGCCAAAATCTTGCAAAAAGTTTCGAAAGCATCAAGCTTGCCATTTCTTCATTGGAAACCACTTCCTACCGTTTGGATACAATGGTTGTGAGCGAAAAAGCGAAGATCTCCAATATTTTAACCAAAGTGAACATACTTGCTACCACTTTAGCGAATAACAGCGATAAACTCGGCAATGTGATCAATAATTTTTCCAATATCAGCGATTCATTGGCAAAATCAAATTTGACCTCTGCAATCAACAACGCAGATGTTGCCCTCAATCAGGCTTCGGCCATCATGGGCAAGATCAACAGCGGACAAGGCACCATGGGGATGCTGATCAACAACGACAGTTTATATCGTAAACTGGACAAATCATCAGAAGATCTTGACAAACTTTTAAAAGACCTGCGCATCAATCCTGAACGCTATGTTCATATTTCTGTATTCGGACGTAAAGACAGAAATAAACCTAAAGATTAGGAAGGCTTATTTTTTGACTTAGAATTTTACTATTATGATTCCTACCATTCTATTTATATTATTATTCCTTGGCGGAACGGTCTTCTTCGCCATCAATGCCCGAAAAGTAAGACGCAATATCCTATTGGGGAAGGATACCGACCGGACTGACCAGGTCGGGAAACGTTTCAAGATTATGACGCTGGTTGCGCTTGGTCAGAAGAAAATGTTCTCTAAGCCAATTCCTGCCATATTGCATTTATTTCTTTATGCAGCATTTGTGATCACGCAAATAGAGCTGATTGAGATCGTTGTCGACGGAATATTCGGAAATCATCGCATATTTCGCCCATCTTTAGGCGGCTTCTATACTTTTATGGTAAGCTTTATTGAAATCCTTTCCGTATTGGCATTCATTGGAACGATCGCATTTTTATCACGAAGAAATTTATTGAAGGTGCCCCGTTTGGTAAAAAATGAATTGAATGGCTGGCCGAAACTGGACGCTAATTTTATTCTTATCGGAGAGCTTACGCTGATCTGTTTCATATTTATGATGAATGGAGCCGATGAGGTGCTTTATTCCCGTGGAATGTCTCATGCTGAAAACCTGGGTGATGGGTCTCTTAACCTGGCGATCAGCAGCCATGTTGGACCTCTTCTCTTTGGCGGACTTTCAGAACATTCATTGCATCTTGTTGAACGGATCGGATGGTGGGGACATATCTGCATGGTTTTCGGATTTCTGAATTACCTGCCTTATTCAAAGCATTTTCACATTTTGTTGGCTTTTCCTAATGTGTTTTATTCCAATCTGGAACCGAAAGGGAAATTCAGCAATATGGAATCGGTGACCAATGAAGTAAAAGCCATTTTCGATCCATCCTTTGTTCCTCCTGTTGTTGATGCGAATGCGCCGATGCGCTTTGGTGCAAAAGATGTAACTGATCTGAACTGGAAACAATTATTGGATTCATATACCTGCACCGAATGTGGGAGATGCACAGCCGCCTGTCCGGCCAACATCACCGGTAAGTTGCTATCGCCCCGTAAAATTATGATGGATACGCGCGATCGTTTGGAAGAAGTAGGCAAGAACATGGATGCCAACAAAGGAGAATTTAAAGAGGACGGTAAATCCTTGTTGGGCGATTACATCACTCCGGAAGAATTATGGGCATGTACTTCCTGCAATGCATGCGTGGAAGAATGTCCGGTGAATATTGATCCCTTGAGTATTATTGTGGATATGAGAAGATTCATGGTGATGGAGCAAAGCGCTGCACCTGCCGAGCTGAACGGAATGTTTACCAATATAGAGAATAACGGCGCACCATGGCAATTCAGCCAGGCGGATCGTTTGAATTGGAAAAACGAATAATACAGATAACGGATATACGAATAGGTATGTGAATTATTCGTTACTTAAAAATTAAAATAGAAAACATGTTAGTAGAAAAGAAAGAGAACGGCGAGTTGATCAGTCCGGTGCTGCCAGAGAATATTAAAAATTATTTGATTGATATAGACGGGACGATTTGTGATGATATTCCCAATGAGCAACCGGAACGTATGGCTACTGCTGCATTATACCCGGAAGCACTGGTTACTCTGAACAAATGGTTTGAAGAAGGCCATATCATCACTTTTTTTACTTCGCGCACAGAAGCGCACAGGGAAGTAACAGAACAATGGCTGGCTTCCAATGGTTTTAAGTATCATGGCTTGTTAATGGGCAAACCGCGTGGAGGAAATTATCATTGGATCGATAATCACATGGTGCGTGCAACCCGTTATGAAGGCAGGTTTACAGATCTTGTGCAAAAGGAAGTGACGATTGAAGTGTTTGAAAAATAAACAACGAATACAAATCAAACGAATAACGAATTTATATTATGAGTGAACCCTTGAATGTTCCAACAATGGCCGAATATGTTGCCAAAGGAGAAACACCTGAAATTTTATTTTGGGTTGGTTGTGCCGGCAGTTTTGACGACAGAGCAAAAAAGATCACGAAGGCCATTGTCAAGATCCTGAACCATGCGAATGTGAAGTTTGCTGTACTTGGAGCAGAAGAAAGCTGCAATGGCGATCCCGCGAAACGTGCCGGAAATGAATTCCTGTTTCAGATGCAGGCGATGGGTAATATTACTGTGCTGAATGGCTATGATGTAAAAAAGATAGTAACTGGTTGTCCGCATTGTTTCAATACTTTGAAAAATGAATATCCTTCTTTAGGAGGAAACTACGAAGTGATTCATCATACGCAACTACTGCAGGATCTTTTAAGCAGCGGAAGAATCAAGATCGAAGGCGGCAGTTTTAAAGGGAAGAAGATCACGTTTCATGATCCTTGTTATTTAGGGCGTGCAAATGATGTTTACGAAGCGCCGCGATCGGTGATGATCAACCTGGATGCTGAGTTGATGGAAATGAAGCGCAGCCGCTCAAAAGGGTTGTGTTGTGGAGCAGGAGGGGCGCAAATGTTTAAGGAAGCGGAGAAAGGAAATAAAGAAGTGAATGTGGAACGAACGGAAGAAGCGTTGGCATTGAACCCTGATATCATCGCAGTTGGCTGTCCTTTTTGCAATACGATGATCACCGACGGCGTAAAGCATTTTAATAAAGAATCATCTGTAAAGGTGCTCGATGTTGCAGAGCTTATTGCTCAGGCGAAAGATTTATAGCAAATTATAATTATACGAATAGCGAATCTGTGTAGGGAAGGAGAAAAAAACAATGACAACTATTTCAACTATGCCATCTGATGCCCGTGTATGGGTATATCAAAGCGACCGGGTATTTTCCGATCTGGAGCTGAATTCAATCATGGAGGCCGGAGCAAACTTTATTTCCGATTGGGCTGCTCACGGCGCCAGTTTAAAAGCCAGTTTTGATGTGTTGCACAATTTATTCATCGTGATCGCGGTAGATGAAAAGCAAGCATTGGCAAGTGGTTGCAGCATTGATAAGTCTGTTCGTTTTGTGAAAGAGCTGGAGCAGAAACTGAGCCTTAATCTGTTTGATCGCATGCAGGTTGCCTACAGAAAAGGAAAGGAAATTGCTATTTGTAAATTAGCTGATTTTGAAAAGCTGGCGGTTGAGGGAGCTGTAGATGCTACTACCATCGTTTTTAATAACATGGTTAGCACGAAAGCGGCCTTTGATGCAGGCTGGGAAGTTCCTTTGAAAAAAAGCTGGCAGAGCAGAGTGCTGGTTTAATCGTTTGAATTAGTCGAATCTGCCGTTTTTTTCCAACCTTCGCTGTTTGCGTAGTCACTCAATGTCTTTTCAAGTGTAAGCAAGGCTTCCGGCGCACCGCTTCTTTCTTTCACCTTTTTTGTTTTTCCCTTGTAGGTATAAGTAATATAATGGAAAGGGAAATCGGTAATCATTCCAGGGTATTCATCGAGCAAAGAGTTGAATCCTGCCTTTTCAAAAGCTTCCACAAAATCGGCCAGCTCCTTTTTGGAAACTACTTTCGTATAAGTTCCAATCTTCTCTGTATTCTTTTCTCCGATAAAAGTAGCAGTCTTGCTTTCCCCATTGATAGTAAGGGTATAAATGGGACACTTTCCAAAGCAGGCAGTGGTCTGAAAAATAATGACTACTGAATCAATGTCTGCGTCAGCGCTACTTGTTATTTGTTTGTCTTTGTTGCAGGGAGCCAGCAAAAGTAAAAAGGAAAAAAGAAGTGTTTTCATTATTTTGCAGTTAAATAGTGATGAAAGTACTCGTTCACTTTGTCTTTATTTTTAGTCACGAAATCTTTGTATTGTGCATAGAAATCAATGTGAAAGCATGTTACCAGCACATAACAATCAAGAAACCCGTCTTTCTGCATTCTTTTTGCTTCCTCCAGAGAGGGATCGCTGCTGTTTTTTAGCATTTCTTCCCAGCAGTATACTTCCATATATTTCGATTTTGTCAGTGCTGAAGTACCTTTTAAAATACCATCTGCATTACACTCTGTTTTGATTTTATCCAGGGCCTTTTCATAATGCGTCCATGGCTCCTTCGTAGCGGGTCTTTTGTCGTTCGTGTATTGGTTCAGATCGTTCTTAGTAGTATCTTTAACCGCCTTATTAGGGAAGCAACCTCTCGGAGTCCATTTTATGTCCAGCTTTTTGTTGTTCAGGTAAGCGGCATCTTCTAACTTTTCAAGCATGCTAAGGTCAGGATAAACTGTCATGGTTCCTATGGCTTCATCCAGGCAGTTGGGGTATAGGCTTTCCTTCGCGTAGGCATCTACCAGGTATTTTCTGGGCTCCAGCTGCTCGGGGAATTTTGCAGATGATTCTTTAAAATACTTAATGGCCTCCACATAGTTGCCTATGAAGTAATAGCAATCGCCTAAATACAGGCTGGCTTTATAAAAATCCGGTTGCTCTTCAATGGCTCTTTTATAAGATTTTGCAGCCTTTTCATAATTCTTTTTTGTAAATTCTTCTTCGCCATCATTGAAATATTTGACAGCTTTTTTGGTTAACGCAGTATCGATTTCTTTATCTACATAGTAATTGCGTAAAATTATACTGCAATGAACGGCGTCGTTTGAAGTAAGAGTTGCATCCTTCATAGTGTATAGATATTTGTTGAATGCTTTTTTGGATGGCTTTATAGAAGTCATCAACTCCCTCACAGAATTAGCAAGAGAGTCATCTTTGATTTCTTTTCCGTCTTTGTCTTTTGTGGTAATTACCACATTGTTAAATAGATTGTCTGTTACCTTGGCATCCTTGTATTGCTTGTATCTTATTTTTGCAAGAAGGTCCCAGCCGTCTCCAAATTCGGGGTTTTCAATAAGTACTTTTTCCAGGTAGGTTTCGGCATCGGCTATTTTATCTTTTTTGATAAGCTCTCTGGCCTTTTCCATTTTTTTATCAAGTGGATTCGACTGACTAAAAGCAATGGTGCTGGATAATGCAATACTGATAATGAAGAGGAGGTGTTTCATGTTTGTTGGTTTTAATTATGTTTCATTCCCATATAAAAATGTCATCTACTTTCAAAGGTCGTTCTTTTTTCTTCCATTTGAAATCCTTTAGCTTTAATTCTTTCACATCCACCTGTTCGATGGGAAAAAGAGTAGCGTCCGGCTTGGTGATAAAAACGATGCGTTCTACTTTATTATCTTTAAAATAAACCCTTAGATCACTGCAATCGGCCCGGTTGACGGCTTTTACCTCTTCTTTTTCTTTGGCAAAGTATAATGTCTGACCATTGCCTTCTACATTCACCATGTAAAGTTTATTCTTTTGAAAATATCCCAACATGCGTTTTCCCCTGATCTGGTTATAACGTACGCTATCTTCTTCGGAAACAATAAAAGCGGCCCCTGTTAATTCTATGGAACGGATAGATTTACTTCCGGTGAGTACTTTAATGCTGTCTGCCGTCAATTGATTTTCATCCGACCAGAGGGCAGGCTTTCCAAACATCTTCATAGTCGAATCATTGAGACTGTAAAACAATGAATCGCATTTTCCCTGAAGATCTTTTTTGTAGAATTTTACTTTATGGTAGGCAAACAACCGCTGATTGCTTTCGGGTTCATCAGAATAATAGTTAGTCGTGTCTTTGCCTACAATCTTTGTTTTTACCAGTCGCCGCTTAGGTTGGATTCCTTTATGGGAAGTGCTATCGGAGATTTTAGTTTTTAGGTTCTTGTCCTTCAGTCTTGGATTACCGAGTGCTTTTAGCGTATCAGCGTGGAGATAGAGGGTGTCTTTTTCATACACCTGAGTCAGCAAAGCATTTCCTGTAACAATGGAAAGGTTTTTAAATTCGTAATGGATTGCATAAGCGCCTTTAATGTCTACATTTTGTGTAGTGTCAATGATCTCTACATTTCTAATGGCTCTACCTATGCCTTTTTTTCTATCGTAATACAAGCTGTCGCCAATCATCTTTTGCTCCTTGGTTAAGATGTAGGAGTTCCTGCTGAAGCGTGATTGGTCTTTAAAAGTGTCATACCAGCCGTCTTCCGCATAAATGAGGTTTTCTTCGCTTTTAATGGTGGTTGGGCCCTTGAAATAAGTAATGCGGGAGGCGGTATTATAGCGCATGGTATCACAGTTGATCACAAATTGCGGATTGGTGAGCACCACATTTTTTTTGAAGGTGAGATCATTGCTTTTAGCAAAGAAATAGCCGGTATTGCTGGTAAGTGTATTTTCCTTGTTTACAATCTTAGCTGGCGTTACGTAATAGCCAACACTGGTGGCAACATCATAATTAAGCTCATCGGTTGTTAGCTGCATGTCGCCTTTATTCACCAACACATTTCTGGTGATGAGGGCTTTTTTGGTATTTCCATTGTATTTGAGCAAATCGCCATACAGGTGGATACTGTCGCCCTGTTGAATGTGAACATGCCCGAATGCATCAAGCGAATTGTCTTTATACAAATAAGCGCTGTCGCAAAACATTAAAATATTGTCCTGACGAAATCTTACATCGCCAATCAATCGTTGTGCTCCATTACCGAGGTTCTTGTCGAATTGAAGGGAGCCTGAATGTTCTATTAGAATTTTTTTGCCACCACTTTTTACATCGCTTTGTGAATAGGAGAGGAGCGGGCTAATAAAAAACAGGAAATAAAAAACGGACCTTATTTTTTTTGTGATCAGATTTTTATTTCCTGTATGGATCATTGGTTTGGTATAAATGGTGCTGCTTAGAGGCAATTACTATACCAGTTCTTTTTTGCGTATGAGTGTTTGTGTGCGGTCAGGGCCGACAGAAACCACAGAAATAGGTATACCTACTTCTTTTTCAATGAAGGCAATGTAATCGTTCAATGCTGCCGGCATTTGATCCGGGCTATTCAATCCGGTAAGATCCTGGTTCCATCCTTTTAATGTAGTGTAAACCGGTGATAATAACTCGGGAGAGCAGTCGTAAGGCAAGTAGTCGATCTTTTTTCCCTGATAGTTGTAATGTGTGCACACTTCAATGGTTTCAAATCCGCTGAGAATATCCGCTTTCATCATCATTAATTCGGTAACACCATTGATCATGGAAGCATATTTCAGGGCAGGCAGGTCCAGCCAGCCGGTTCTTCTGGGGCGACCAGTTACCGAGCCAAATTCACGACCGTTGTTACGGATTTTATCACCAATTCCATCGTGCAATTCGGTTGGGAAAGGACCGCTTCCTACACGCGTACAATAAGCTTTAAAAATTCCAAACACCTTTCCGATACGGTTAGGAGCAATGCCTAAACCAGTACAAGCCCCCGCACAGATGGTATTTGAAGAAGTAACGAAAGGGTATGAACCAAAGTCGATATCCAGTAAAGACCCTTGCGCGCCTTCCGCCAGGATCGCTTTATTGTTTTTGAATGCATCATTGATGTAATGCTCGCTTTCAATTTGTTGATAAGCTTTTAATGCTTCGATGGCACTGAACCATTCTGGTTCCATCTCCGTTAAGTTATAGTCAAAGTTGTGATGCGCGAGCATTTGTTTATGTTTTTCAACCAATGCGTCGTATTTGCTTTTAAAGCTTGGCAAAGAAATGTCACCGACACGGATACCATTTCTGCCGGTTTTATCCATATAGGTTGGCCCGATTCCTTTAAGCGTAGAACCGATCTTCTCTTTTCCTTTAGCTGCTTCGGAAGCGGCATCCAGTAAACGGTGAGTCGGCAAAATTAAATGAGCTTTGGTTGAAAGCAATAATTTTGATTTTACATCAACCCCCATTTTAATAAGTGCTTCTATTTCCGACATCAATACAACGGGGTCAATTACCACTCCGTTTCCGATGATATTGATCGATTTCTCATGAAAAATTCCGGAAGGAATGGTTCGAAGAACGTGTTTAATGCCGTTGAATTCCAATGTATGGCCTGCATTGGGGCCACCCTGGAAACGCCCGATGATATCGTATTTAGGAGTCAATACATCTACGATTTTTCCTTTTCCTTCGTCTCCCCATTGAAGACCTAATAATACATCTACTTTCATTTTATATATAAATAACGAATTTTTATTCCGAAAAATCGGGATTCCGAATAACGGCCTTTTATAGAATTATTGATTTTTATTTGTTGAGGATAGCCAGTCCCTGTTCAGCGCTCTCCGTAACATTGAAAACGCTGTTCAGCTTTGTTATCACCAGAAGTTCTGTGATCTTTTTATTTACATTGCAAACGGCAACATCGCCACCTGCTTTACGGGCCCTGGTGAGTATATTAATAATTACATTCAATCCACTGCTGTTCAGATATTTTAAATCAGTAAGGTTTAGTAGAAATTTATTGTTGTTCTGTGCAATCGCCTGATCGATTTCTTCAAGCATTAAGGAAGCCTGACCTCTGTCAATAAGCTCACCATATAAAAGAAAGACATTCACATTGTCCTGTTGGGACGATTTATAGCTAAACACCATGGAATTTATTTTTTATCTTTTAATTTTTTATGTTCACAAGCGCCATTGCTGGCTAGTTTGTTGCATTTTCCATAGAAATTCAGTGAATGATGATTGATCTGAAATTCCAGCATTTCACCAGCCATTTTTTGAATTTGCTGTATTCTTGGATCGCAAAATTCAAAAACTTTTTCACAGTCCTGGCAAATCAAATGATCATGCTGCTTGAACTCATGAGATTTTTCAAATTGCGCAAGGTTCTTACCAAATTGGTGCTTTGTTACCAAGCTGCAATTTAAAAGTAATTCAATCGTATTGTACAATGTGGCTCTGCTCACACGATACTTTTTATTCTTCATGTGAATATACAACGATTCGATATCAAAATGACCTTCATGAGAATAAATCTCACTTAAAATCGTAAAACGTTCAGGCGTTTTTCTATGCCCGTGATTTTCCAGGTAATCAGAAAAAATTTGTTTTACAGTTTCTTTCGTATCAGCGGCTGACATGCGTTTTCAAAAATTTGAGGTATAAAATTACGAAATTATTCGGTTTAAGTCCTTAAAGATATCCACAAAAACAAACGACCCAAATGCCTTGCAAATGAGTCGTTTATGAGCATTGGTCGTTTAAAGATCAATTATTGCTGTCAATACGGCTTACACTCAGTACGCCATTCACTTTTTTGAGTTTTTTCATCAGTTCTGTCAGGTGGTTAGTGTCCTGCACAAACACCATCACGGTGCCATCAAATGTACCATCGTTGGTATCAAAGCTGATAGAGCGCATGTTTACGTTCAATTCATTGGAAATAATCTTAGTAATGTTGTTCACCAATCCTACTTCATCAATTCCTGTGATCTTTATACCCGATAAAAAGGAGATCAGTTCCTGGCTGGTCCATTTCGCTTTAACAACGCGATAGGCATAGTTCGACAGCAATTGAATGGCATTCGGACAATTCACCCGATGGATCTTAATTCCTTCATTGATTGTTATAAATCCGAAAACATCATCGCCCGGAATCGGCGTACAGCAAGGGGAGAGTTTATAATCAATTTTTTGAAGATTTTCTCCGATCACCAGCATGTCTGACTTTCCTCTGGCAGCAGTAACCATTTGCTCAAGGGATTGGGCTGCTTCTGCTTTTTTGATTGCCCCCGATTTATGCGTAATTTTTCCATGTTCCTGACGGAAATCCTTCAGGTGCTTTAAATTAATATTCCCTACTGCAACGCGGTAAAATAGTTCCTGACTGCTGGGAAGCTTAAAATAGTTGGCTAGTTCATTTATATTTGAAACTGTAAAATCTATTTTCAGATGGTTGAATTTCCGCTCCAGCATTTCTCGACCATCTTCTGAGATCTTTCTTCTTTCTTCCTTCAGTGCATTTTTAATTTTTGACTTTGCACGTGCCGTTACCACATAGCCCAGCCAATCTTCTTTAGGAGTTTGTTTGTTGGAAGTCAGGATCTCCACCTGGTCGCCACTTTTAAGCTTATAGCTCAAAGGGACTAATTTGTGGTTTACTTTTGCGCCAATGCATTTTTCACCCACTTTTGTATGAATATCAAAAGCAAAGTCAAGTGCTGTTGCATTTATCGGCAGGGTTTTCATTTCTCCTTTTGGAGTGAACGCGAAAATTTCTTCAGCAAAAAGATTCAGCTTAAAATCATCCAGAAATTCCATTGCGTTTTCTTCCGGACTTTCCAGAATTTCGCGGATTTTTCGGATCCAGTCATCCAGCTGACTTTCATTGGCGCTGTCCTTGTATTTCCAGTGAGCGGCATATCCTTTTTCAGCCAGCTCATCCATGCGAACAGTACGGATTTGAACTTCCACCCATTTTCCTTCAGGTCCCATAACCGTTGTATGCAAGCTTTCGTATCCGTTTGCTTTCGGAGTAGAAATCCAGTCACGTAAACGATCCGGACTAGGATGATAGAAATCGGTTACAATCGAATACACTCTCCAACAATCTGTTTTTTCGTTTTCCGGAGGTGTGTCAATGGTAATGCGAATGGCAAAAAGGTCATAAATTTCTTCAAAAGGAACGCCTTTATTTTTAATCTTATTATAAATTGAATAGATGGATTTAGGCCGGCCAATGATCTTGGCTTTCAATCCCTGCTCTTCCAGTATTTCTTTAATAGGGACAATAAATTTACTGATGAATTTTTTGCGTTCAGGCTCAGACTCCCTTAAGCGTTGTTCGATCTCATTGAACACTTCCGGTTCGGTATATTTCAGACCTAAATCTTCCAATTCTGTTTTAATGGCATTCAATCCAAGACGATGTGCCAGTGGTGCATATAAATAGAGCGTTTCTGAAGCGATCTTCAATTGCTTGTCGCGCTTCATGCTTTCCAGGGTGCGCATGTTGTGCAGGCGGTCGGCGAGCTTGATGAGGATTACACGAACATCATCGGAGAGCGTAAGAAGCATTTTGCGGAAGTTCTCTGCCTGAAGGGAAGAACTTTGATCAAATACTCCGGAAATTTTGGTGAGCCCATCAATGATCTTTGCTTCTTTATCACCAAAAAGGCGTTTGATATCATCCAGCGTCAGATCAGTATCTTCTACTACATCATGCAAAAGCGCGCAAACAACAGAAGTGGTTCCTAAGCCGATCTCTTCAGCGCAAATATGAGCAACGGCAATGGGGTGATAAATATAGGGTTCTCCGGACTTTCTACGCATGTTTTTATGCGCTTCCAGAGCAATGTCAAATGCTTTGCGGATAAGAATCCTGTCGCCTTTTTCCAGTGTTCTGCGGCAGGCTCTTAACAATCCTCTATAACGTTTTAAGATCTCTTTTTTTTCGGCTTCAATATTAATAACCGCTTGTTCTTGCATACGTTTCTTGTTTAATTTGCTGTAAAGTTAGCAATTTATGCTGTTTAATGAAAGAGCCAAGAAAGGTTAAAATCTACCTTTAAAATGTAGCGCTTCTTTTGAAAATATGTAATTTTGATGCGCATCCCCATGCATTTTGAATTTTTTAGAATGAATATGATAAAAACATCCGTTGCGGAGATGCATCTGGATGAAGACGGAATTTTATGCATAAAAATGCTTCCGGGAGTAGATGTAACCCTCGAAAAAGTAAAAGAATATTTTGAAGTTTCAAATCAGTTGCTTGCCGGAAAAATGGCTCTGGTTCTGTTTGACGCCACCGCAGAATATTCCATTACGGAAGAAGCCAAAGCATATGTTTCCGGTAAAGAAGCCTCACAAAACAGGATAGCCATCGCTTATCTTACCCGCTCTGTTACTAATGGATTAATGTTGAATCTGTATTTGAAAATTTATTCACCACCCGTTCCAACCAGGATGTTCTCTTCAAAAGGTCGCGCATTGAAATGGTTGAACTCTTTTTACGTAATGCCGGGCGATAAATTTGTAAGGGTAAAAAGGAGGAATTAATTAATCTTTTTTTCTTAGCCATACACACAGCTGCATGCCTGTATTTGTATATTTCATGTAGGGCTTTATTAGAAAGTCCACGATCTTCGGCATATACGTGTTGCACACGTAATATTCATAGAAAATGATTTCATAGTTGTTTTTCTTTCCATGCAATTGAAATGATTTGAGTCCAAATTCATACAAATGAAAGGGGGAGTGCATTGGACTTATGTTTCCAACATAATCGCTGCCATTTAATCGGTAATAAAAATTTATGAGCTTATTAGTAAGCCAGTTGGAAGAAGGAACTTCAATCTGAATTATGCCTTGTGGTTTCAACCACTTTAATGCTTGAACGATTGATTCGCCTGGGGAATAGAGGTGTTCCAATACTGCTCCGAATGTAATGAAATCAAATTCATTTTCGGGATAGTCGACTGCTTCAACCATTCCAAGTTTTAATTTGTAAGGATTGATTTTCATTGTTTCAAGTGCTTTCTTGTAAAACGGTTCTGAAGGTTCCAAACCGAAAGTTTCAAATCCTGCTTTATCCAATGCAATCATGCATTTACCTAATCCGGCACCAATGTCCAATGCTTTTGCGCCTTTATCGAACGATCGGAATTTTTTTAACTGATCGATTTCTGTTTGAAAATAGTGATCATTTTGTCTAAAATAATCTTCTTTCCAATAACTCTCAGGCGGAACGCCATAATGATCACTGATATCAAACGGAACAGGCTGCGGATTTGAAAAAATAAGGTCACAACTATCACATTTCATAATGGTTGTGGTGATGCCGATCTTGGATTTAGGTTTTTTTCCCTGTGATTGGTTAAGACGCTTTCCCATGATATGGTGATGGGCAGATGAAGAACCGCACATGTTGCAATTGAGAACCGGGTTGAAACGGTATTTTATTTCTTTCATTCAGCTTCTTTTTTTTGTTCCAATTCCCACTTCCAGGCAGAACTCATCATATCGTCCAGCGTGAATACAGGAGTCCATTGCAATGCTTTTTCTGTATTTGCATTGTCGGAATAAATAGCGCCTACATCACCCTCCCGCTTAGGTCCGATCTTATAACTTAATTTTCGACCGCTTATTTTTTCAAAGGCAGCGATGGCTTCCAGAACGCTCACTCCTTTACCTGTTCCGAGATTGAAAATTGAAAAATTGCTAGTGTTTTTTCCATCGATCAGGAATTGAAGCGCTTTAATATGAGCTGTCGCAATGTCGGAAACATGCACGTAATCTCTGATACAGGTTCCGTCGCGGGTAGGGTAATCACTTCCGTAAATAGTCATTTGAGCAATTTTACCAATTGCTGTATTGGTGATAATCGGTACTAGATTGCTAGGCTTGTTGATCGGTGATTCGCCAATAAGTCCGGAGATATGAGCTCCCACGGGATTAAAGTACCGGAGTGCAATGGTCTGTATTTGAGCGTATGCTTTCGCATAATCCTTCAAAATTTCTTCACCGGCCTGTTTGGTATAAGCATAAGGAGATTCTGCTTTTCCCAGAGGAGTACTTTCCTTTACAGGCAATTCTCCGAGATTTCCATAAACGGAGCACGAAGAAGAGAAGATGAAATTCTGAACGGAATATTTAATGGAACAATCTAAAATATTCAATAGGGAATTGATGTTATTGTTGTAATATTTTTGTGGGTTTTCTACAGATTCACCAACTGCCTTAAAAGCAGCAAAGTGAATAATGCCAACAATGCTCTTTTCTTCCTCAAATACATTGTCCAATAAAGGTTTATTGCAGATATCTATATCATAGTTTTTTATCTTTTTCCCTGTTATTTTTTCGATTCGGTCAAGCGTTTCCGCTGAGGAGTTCGAATAATTATCAATTGAAACTACATTAAAACCAGTAGTGCTTAATAATTCAACGATAGTGTGAGAGCCTATGTATCCAGCTCCTCCGGTAACAAGTATGGTTTTTGTCGCTTGCATTTTATCTGTTTATCTGCTCTTAGAGTACTAAATACCGCTTAAAAGTACCGCAATTTATAAATAAATTATCTTATTTTTGTTTAAATAAAGCATATCCATCCTTTAATTGATTCATGGTACTTTCAATATTCGACTGGCTTCTTCTCCCTGTTTATTTTTTACTGATATTTTTTACTTCAAATTATATTCAGAAGAAAAATGAAAGAAAACAACCATTGTACAAATGGTATACAAAAGGAATTGTTGTAAAACTGATCGGTGCAATTGCGATCTGTTTGATCTATCAATTATATTATAAAGGCGGAGATACGGTAGAGTACTTCAAATCTGCCACAGCAATTACTAATCTTCTCGAAAAGGATAATTTTGCTTTTTTTGATGTGATGTTGGGTAACAATAGTCCTGAAAATTATAGTTTTTTTGATTCAACTACCGGTTGGCCAACATACTGGCATGATGAAAAGTCATTATTTGTTGCGAGGCTGGTCGTTCCGCTTTACATCTTGTCCTTTCATAATTTTATTATTACGGCTGTTTTATTAGCCTGGATATGTTATACCGGCATCTGGCGGCTGTTTTTGTTGTTTAATAGAGAGTTTCCTGAATTACAAAAGCAACTCGCAATCTCTATCTTATTTATTCCTTCAGTAGTCTTTTGGGGCTCCGGTTTATTAAAAGATACTATTACGCTTTCGGCTGTTGGTTGGTATACCTATCATTTTTACTATTTTTTTGTGCGTAAAGAATATAAACTTAGCCACGGCGCATTTGTTTTTATCAGTGCTTTTTTACTTGTGGCCATCAAGCCTTACATTTTGTTTGCGCTGCTTCCCGGCTCCATTATCTGGCTTTCTAATGAGCGCCTAAAGAATGTTCAGAGCAAAGTATTAAGATCATTGGCGGCGCCTTTATTTATTTCTGTCGGGTTAGCCTTGGGCTTTTTTATTTTGTCGCAGATGGGCGATGCTTTAGGTGTGTATTCTGTTGATAAAGTGTTGGATAAAGCTGTAGTATCGAACATGGATCAGAAGCA
>DASWNK010000072.1:0-5551 GCA_036399275.1 Bacteroidia bacterium
TGATCTCTCCTACTGCTTTTAATTCTTCATCCGCATTTTTCACCCATTGTACTTCGTTTACAAACCATGCATTGCCCAAGGCATACCTGTTTTGCAAAGGTGCTGATCCCGGATTATAGATCAGGTAACGCATATTCAGCATGTTCAGAACAGGCACTTGTGCGAAAGTTGCACGAATGGAAGAATCCGTTGCAGCGGAATTGAGGGTCTGAATGATCTTACTCATTTCGCTGTTCAGATGTGTTTCAATTAATTCCTGGTAGCGTCTTAATTTCGCAGCATGGTATCCTCCGATCGATTTATGATAGTACGAAGCTCTTGCGCTGTTGAATGGTCCGTTCGACTGGTCCGTCAGATCCAGCACTCTGAAATTCGGATCGGTATCTTCCAGGATCATTTTATCCGCTTCTGTTAAAGGGAAAGGGGTGGTTGCTTCTTTTTTGCTGGTGAAATTTTTATCGTTCAGATACGATTTATCCACAAATGCAAGGTCGCATAATATCAGCACGCCAAGCACCGGAATGAGCAGCCCTTTGCTTATTTTGGACTTAACAAACAGCCATACTAAAATCGCCCCTGCAGAAATGAACAGGAAGCTGCGCATCGCATCTGCTTTAAACAATGCAATACGGGCTGTTTCAATATTGTCCATGAAACGTTGCGCAATGTCCACGCCGTTTTTTTCGGCAATGCCATCAAAAGTTTGCTGATCTTTTGTCGATAGAAAATCCGTTAATGCAGATGGCATCAGGTAATACAGTAGTGCCAGTCCGCCTGTTAAAGCGAAGGATGTAATAAAAGCATTTTGAAAGCTGATCTCTTTTTTAACAAATGCCAGTTTGATCTTCTGATTGAAGATGCCCGGTGTTCTCAGCATTTTGTCCAAAGCAAGAACAGCCAGCAAAGGAATGGCAAACTCAGCAAGAACCAGAATCATCGTTACCGCCCTGAACTTGTTGTAGCCCGGAAAATAATCCAGAAATAAACTAGTAAGCCACATAAAATTATGCCCCCAGGCAAGCAGGATGGATAAAATAGTGGTGACGATCAGCGCCCATTTCAACCGGCCTTGAACGATGAAAAGCCCCAGTACAAACAGGAACACCAGAATAGCGCCCGAATAAGGAGAACTTGTAAACGGTTGCTCGCCCCAATACTGCCCGGTATTCGCAACATTCTCACGCATTTGCGGTTCAACATCTTTTAACGCATTTTTATTTTCTCCAACAGCAATGTTGGATGAACGTCCTTTAAAGCCTGGGATCATCAAGGTCAGGGTTTCTGATTTCCCCAAGCTCCATTGCGTTGCGTAATCTTTATCCAATCCGGACGTCTGGTTCTTCACATTCGATGTCAGCTCGGAAGGCCCTCTGATGGTCGACTTTGCATACTCATAAGTATTCCACAAATTGGCAAAATTACAGCCGACTGCTAAAACTGCCGCAATTACAAACACGACAAATGCCTTCACAATGTCTTTGTATTCTTTTTCTTTGAATCTTTTCACCCATTCAAACGCGACGTATATCGCACAGGCCAGAGCCATGTAATAAGCGATCTGAGGATGGTTGCACAATAATTCCAATGCCAGGAACAATCCGGTTACGGCACCTCCTAATAAATAACGACCCTGGCAAACGAGGATCACGCCGGCAAATACCGGAGCCATAAAGCCGATGGCCATTGCCTGTGTATTATGCCCCGCATCAATGATAAGAAAGAAAAAAGCGGAAAAACCATAACCGACGGCACCAACAATGCTCAGCCATTTATCCACTTTGAGCACCAGCAATAAAATAAAGAAACCCAGCATATAGGTGAACACCATGTTTGCAGGTGTCGGGAACCAAAGCGTAAAGATATTACGCAGCTTCACTGTTAAATTAGAAGGGTAAATAATGGAGATCTGGTAAGTAGGCATCCCTCCAAACATGGAATTGGTCCACAAGGTCTCTTCCTTGTACTTTTCCCTATGATCCACAATTTCCTTGGACATCCCCTTGTTCTGCACCATATCGCTTTGAACAATCACTTTCCCTTTCATCAAAGGGCTGAGATAACCGAACGTAAGTACTATAAATATTACAATACCGGTGATAATCGGCAACAAGGATTTAAAGTTAAAGTCTTTCATAGGTCGTTCTTGTGATGAATGCTGCTGCATTATTGTTTACCGGCAAATATAAGTTAAAAAGCCTTTTGTAAAACCTTTTCTTTCCGCCCAAAAACTGTTAAAAATCATACTTTTTTTAAGCCAGACTAGGTAGCTCCTTCTGCATTATTTATGTATTTTTGTGTTCGAAATCCTTACCATTCATGAAATTGGCATACACGCTGAAAAGCGATATGAACTATTCCCTGAAAAGCTTATAAACAAATCATTTATCATGAAAAACCTTATCAACCCGGATTATTTAAGTGAAGAAAAAATAAAAGAGATCCGTCGGCAATTTGATACCGCAGTTCCCTGCAAGCATGTGGCGCTTCCGAATTTCCTGCTGGATGATGTTGCCAATACGCTTTACTCCAATTTTCCAAAGCTGGAAGCATTGAATGTAAAACGTAAAAGTATCAATGAAAACAAATCGGAAGAATATCACCTTGACCGTTACCATGCTCAGTTCAATGAGCTGCGTGATTTTCTGAATTCTCCCGAAATGTATAAATGGATGGAAAAAGTAACCGGCACCGAAGGATTGAGCTCAACCTATGATGCCTTAGGTTCTGGCGTTCACCAAGGCGGGCCGGGCAGCTTTGTGGATATCCATGTGGATGTGAATATGAACCCTGCTGCTAAATTGCACCGACGATTCAACTTATTGATCTATCTGAATAAAAACTGGAAAGATGAATATGGTGGGGCATTGGAATTTTGGGACAAGGATGTAAAAAATTGTATGTCGAAAGTAATGCCTTATTTTAACCAGGCTGCTATCATGGTAACGGATGAAACCTCTTACCATGGTTATGCGAAAATTAATATTCCGGAAGACGAAAGCCGCAAATCATTTTACTGCTATTATTATACTCCGGCTGGTAAAGATTTCGTTTACCGCGACTCCCGCTTTAAAACCCGCCCGGATGAAAGCATGGCGAAAACAGCTATCACCGAAATCAAAGAAACGTTGAAGATCAATGCGAAGAAATTTTTGAAATTTTTAGGGGTTAAGTCGCTGGACTTTCAGGATAAGAATAAGAAATAGTTTTAAGGTTGGAAAGTTTAAAGTTGGAAGATTGAAAAGAAGAGCACCATCGATATCGATGGTGCTCTTCTTTTTTAATTGAAAACAATTTCGCCTCTTCCAACGATTCTGTTTTCGTACGACACATTATAATAATAGAGCCCGACAGGTAAATCATTCCTGTTGAAGATAAAACTACCAGCTCCATCCGCTTGTGATTTACTGATTAACTTTCCTGTTGCATCGTAAAGTTCGACCGACACTTCTCCTTTCAAAGAAAGCGGCGATAAATCAATGGTGGCTGATCCGTTTGCCGGATTAGGAAAAGCCTTTATGTCCTGCACTTGCTCTGCCTGTTCCTCTACTCCCACGTTATTATTATTGATGTATTTCAGGATTGTTCCATCCAAACCAACAGCATAACCTACCTTGGAATTATAAAAATCTACCCGGTACAAACGAGCTGTGCCTGGAGTAAAACAGGACCAGGTATTTCCGCCATCTGCTGTCCTCAGAATAGTTCCTGAATTTAAAGACACGTTCCCTCCTACTGCAAATCCATTGTTTGAATCATAGAACTTCAATCCCGTCATGTAATCACTGGTACCGCTGATCACGCCCGACCAGGTTGCTCCGCTATCGGTTGTTTTTCTGACAATGCCTGGACTGCCTACAATGATGCCGGCACTGCTGCTGGTGAAATACATCGCAAAAAGACTGCAGGTTGTTCCACTTGTTAAGAGCGACCAGGACAGTCCGCCATCGGTGGTTTTAAAAATATCGCCATTATAATTACAGGCATATCCATCCGTAATTGAAGTAAACTTAATACTGTAAATGCCAATGGAAGAGGAGACGGGCAATGAAGCCCATGTTGCCCCGCCATCTGTTGTTTTAAAAATTTTACCCGATGAACCAAGTCCGCCCGTCATATAGCCGGTGCTTGCATCATAAAAATAAACGCATCTAATAAAATAGCTCGTAACAGAAAGGGATGTCCAGGTTATTCCACCATTGGTTGTCCTTACAACTGCACCATTATCACCGGCAGCCACGCCATTGTTGACATCCGTAAAACAAATGGAATATAAATGCTCCGAAGTCCCGCTGCTCTGTGCTAGCCAGGTGACGCCCCCATTGGTGGTTTTTAAAATCTTCCCCGAACATCCGGCTGCATAGCAAACAGTTGCATTTGCGGCAGAAACGCCTAATAAACTAACGGTCGTGCCGCTCGTTTGTATCGTCCAGCTTGCCTGGGACCGGGCAACGAAAGAAATAAGTATACAAAAAGCAAGTAAAATGAGGATGGAGAGATTTTTCATGTCTTAGGATCTTTTTATTTTCTACACAAAATTTATGCTAGGACAATTTCCTTTTTTTAATTTATATGGATAGAATTACTAATTTCACATCATTGCGAATGGGGCACATTTTTATTAACAGGCAAGCACTTATGAAACTACAGGAAAAAATAATCTGGATCACCGGCGCATCATCAGGAATTGGTGAGGCTTTGGCCTATGCAGCTGTTAATGAAGGCGCAAAGGTTATTCTTTCCGCCAGAAGAGAAAGCGAATTGAAGCGTGTTGCAGCAAATTGTAAAACAGATCCGAAAAATATTTTAGTGCTCCCGCTTGATCTTGAGCATACCGAAAATATTCATGAAACAGTACAGCTGGCCGTTTCTGCTTTCGGAAAAATTGATGTATTGATCAACAACAGTGGAATGGGGCATCGCACCAAAGCGGTGAATACACCAACTGCGGTGGATAGGAAAGTGATGGAAGTGAATTTTTTCGGCACCATTAACCTGACCAAAGAAGTAGCGAAAGTGATGCAGAAACAAAAAAGCGGCAAGCTCGTGGTGATCACCAGCATCATGGGGAAATATGGGCTCCCGCTATATTCTACCTATGCGGCTTCGAAACATGCACTCTTTGGTTATTTCGAATCCTTAAGACAAGAATTATACGGTGATAATATCAAAGTGCTCATCGCGACTCCCGGTTTTATCAATACCGATGTGAGCACCAAGCTTTTAAAAGAAGATGGAAGCGCTTACGGAATAAAAAGTGATGCGCAGGAAAAAGGAATGTCGGCAGCTGATTGCGCCAAAGGCATTATCAATGCGATTAAGAACGACCGCGATCATAAATATGTTGGCAAGTATGAAATTTTTTCGGTGTATATAAAACAATATTTTCCGAAAATGTTTTATAAGCTGATGCGTAAAATGACAAAAGAATAATTATACGGATGGAGCGTCCTGCTTCTTTTCCCGGGGAGGAATAAAAAATGACAAGGGGCGCTTAAAAAACTGCTGTAACAGATATCTTACTACCTGCCCTGTTCTGGTCAGTTTGATTCCT
>DASWNK010000073.1:0-28417 GCA_036399275.1 Bacteroidia bacterium
TTCTGCATCTGCACAGAAAACAGCGCTGTATAATGACCCTGCACATGTGAGGACATTTCTCGGCAGAGAGCCAGAACTTGATACCGTCCTGCTTATTATAGATGAGGATCATTATACGGTTCCCTGGAAGGTGTATTTTGATGAAGCAAAAACAAAGCTTGCATTTGAATCGGTGATCCATGGAGATACCTGCATTGAAAGCACTTACTGGCGAAGCAGCGGTAAGCTCAAAAAGAAAGATAAAAATTACAAGGTTGATGGTGATTACAAGTGGATATACGAAGAGCTATATTGTGAAAACGGACAATTGATACGGAAAGATAATCCTAACAATCCTGCTGAAGAAAAAGTAGTAAACTATTACTGCAACGGAAAAAAGAAAAATGAATTTACAATGCATGGCATTAATTGGGAGGGGCCTTTTACTAAATGGTATGAAAACGGACAAATGGAAAGCTTTGGGCACTATATTAAAACGCAGAAGGACGGCGAATGGAAATACTGGAACGAAAAGGGCGATTTACTGATCACGGAAATTTATAAGACAGGCGTATTGATCGAATCAAAAAAATAAAAAGGGGAATTAGACGAAAGTCAACATCTGCAATTCCAGTCACAATAAAATAAGTCGTCCTCTGTACACCTCTCTCTCTTTGCACAAAGGACGACTTACTATCTACCTGCACGTTCCAATATATATGGTAGGTGTGATTAACACCGGTGCAAATATGAAAAAGAAAATATCATTAGCCGGTAGTTAAACGTTTAATGTCGGATAAAAATTCTGCCGGATGTATTTATTATAAATAAATTTCTATATTTGTGCGCTGAAAATCTACTCCTTATTCAGCGAATACACTACAGCACTGCCTCTCATCTCCATCAGTCTGTAAACTAAAAATACTGAAGCCGCTACTCCGATCAGTATCTATATTAGAAAACATTTTTTTAAATAGAACCGATGAAAAAAGCCTGTCTTGAGTGCAATGAATCCATCAAGGGAAGAATGGATAAGAAATTTTGTTGCGACACTTGCCGTAACACGTTCAACAATAAATTAAAAACACCTACCAGTAATTATTATCGGACTGTCAATTCTGCCTTGCGAAAAAACCACGGCATACTGGCTACGCTTCTCCCCAAGAAAACGATAAAGGTTTCCCGTCATAAGCTCCTCGAAAGAGGATTCAATTTCGCTTTTTTTACCAGCATGCTCACTACCCGGAAAGGCGAATGCTATTTCTTTTGTTATGATTATGGCTACCTTCCGCTTCCAAAAGATCTCTGCCTGATTGTTAAAAAAGAGATCATTGAGAATTGAGCGATGTGCAGATGTGCAGATTAAAAAATTGAAAAATTGCCTACTGTAAAATTGTTAAACTGTTAAAATTGCCTACTGTTAAACTATAAAACTGCCACAAATCCTCTCTCATGAATTCATCCCCCACAAGCACCTTGTTGCTATTCCTTATTCTATTGATCCCCTTCGCCATTATCTGGGTCCTGGCTTTTAACTATGTTAAAAAGCAAATCAAAACCGCCTTGAATTATTCGGTTCTTGCCCTGCTTTCCCTCGCTGCATTAATTGTTTACCAAACACTTTCCCTACTGATTGCCGATGCTGCTTCAAATGGCTCTGTGAACAGCTTGTTTGCAGCCACCTCTTTTACCACCATCATGCTTTGTTACAGCCTCATGATCCCCGTATTCCTGATCACTGCCATTCTGGCGATCCGTTACCTTGCAAAACGATGAAGTGCCGGTTTTCATAAAAGCCCTAAAGTGAAAATATTTAATGCGTATTTGTCGAAAGATGGGTATCTTGTAACATATTCGGATAGTTCAGGCAAAATCCTATCCACTTAACTTTATCCCAGTAAGCATGAAAAAAGAATCCGATCCCAAAATACTCAGGAGCCAGTATGTTCCTACAGCCGAATTTTATAGTCAGCTAATTGATAGTTTACAGGATTATTCCATTTTCACGATGGACAATGATCTCTTAATTAATAGCTGGAGTTCCGGTTCCACCAATATATTCGGTTATGAAACCGATGAGATCACCGGAAAACATTTTGATGTTATTTTTACCGAAGATGATAAAAAGAATGGTATTCCTAAACAGGAAATTGAAATTGCAACGGCGAAGGGCCGTGCCGCCGATAACAGATGGCATGTATGCAAGGATGGAACTCAGATATATGCGTATGGCCTGGTTTTTCCGCTTACCGGACAAGACGGTGAGAGGCTCGGATATGTAAAGATTCTCAGGGATCTTACCCAGAAGAAAAATTCTGAAGATGCTATCAATAAGCATATGAAGGAAATGGAAGAGCTGATCATTCACAAGGATAATATTCTTGCCATCCTTTCGCATGATTTGAGAAGCCCGCTATCAGGAATCATCGGGACCGCTGATTATCTTCGAAACAATTTTGAACGAATGGACAAATCAGCGATCAAAGAGATGCTCGACCTGCTGCATAAAACTGCAAAAGATGAATTAAGCATGCTGGATTATCTGGTGGAATGGGCAAGGATCAAATATGCATCGGAAGCATTTTCACCAACAAACATTACACTCGCAGAACATGTGCAGGAAGTCTTTCATATCTTGAACGACGCTGCCGGCATAAACGCGATCAACCTGCATCATGAAATTGCAGAAAACACGAAAGTGTTCGCCGATAAAAAAATGCTGCTCTCCATTCTTCAAAACATCGTTTCCAATGCAATCAAACACTCACAACCTGGTGGAAAAATAACGGTAACTGCGAAAACCAAAGAAGATAAAATCATCATTGAGGTAAAGGACACAGGAATCGGAATGTCTGAAGAGATCAGGGAAAAACTTTTTACCCCTCAATTGGATTCTTTGTCGGCGGAAAGAAAAGAAAAGAAAGGCGCCGGCATCGGATTATTACTCGTAAAAGGATTCCTGGAAACAAGCGGCGGCGAAATATGGGTTGAAAGTGTGGAAGGCGCCGGTTCATCCTTTTACTTCACCCTGCCATTGAATAAACCTTAGTTGGCGGTTAGTTGTTGGTTGTTGGTCTTGATACTGAATACCTGATACTTACATTCAAAACTCTCTTATGATTAAAAAAATAATTGCGCTGCTATTATCATTTAACTTTCTTGTAATTTTTTCTCTGATTGCACAAACTGTCCCACTGGATTCTCTTAAACTGGAACTCAAAAAGGCATCAAACGATACCAGCCGCTGCAACATTCTGCATAAGCTAATCGAAACAGAATTTGATGCTTCCAAATGGCCGACTTATAACACCGAGTTAAAAAAATTAGCAGAACTAAACATTGCTAAAAATCCGGAAACAAAAATAAAGAACATCTTTCTGAAGCATTATTGTTTCGCCTTAAGCAATACGGCAGATTTAGAAGCCGGCAATGGCAAATCTGACGAAGCACTTCAGCACTATAATGAAGCTCTCAAGATTTATACTGAACTGAACGACAAAGCGGGAATGGGGGATATGTATAATAATTTAGGACAATTCTATTGCAACATCAATCAATTTCCTCTTTCATTTGAGTATTACGAGAAAAGTATGGAAATTAGAAAAGCGCGGAATGATGTTTTTGGTATGGCTGCTGTTTTCAATAATTTAGGTGTGTCGTGTTACAGACAAGGTGATATTCCCAAAGCCCTCGAATACTATGAAAGTAGTTTGAAAAAAATGGAAGAGCTAAACGATAAGCGATCCGCATCTATGCTCTTGTTTAATATCGGGACAATATACATCATGCAGGGCGAATATGAGCAGGCATTAAGTTATAGCGAAAGATGCCTTGCCATTAGAAAAGAAGTCGGAGATAAAGGCGGTGCGGCGGAAGCGTACGAAAACATCAGCGCCATATACAACGATAAGAAAGAAGCTGATAAATCTACAAAAGCTATGGAGATGGCGATGGAGCTATACCGCGAGATTGGTGACAGAAGAGGAATCTCAAATGCCTTGAACGGTTTAGGAACGAATAGTCTTAAAAGAGGCGAAAATGAAGCAGCGCTGAAATATTATACCGAAAGCTTAAAAATAAGAGAAACGCTTAATCGTAAGGAATTGGTTGCTTTCTCTTTGAATAACATCGGCCTTACGTATTTCAACTTAAAAAAATATGATAAAGCTTTGGAATTCTGTTCAAGAGGACTAAAGTTGGCTCAAGAAATTGGCATACCTGAAACCATCCGCGATGCTTCCAAATTCTTAACTAAAATATACAAGGCGCAGAACAATTATCCGAAAGCGTTTGAAATGCTTGAGCTTACCACTAAAATGAGAGATAGCCTTACGAACGAATCCAATAGAAAAGCGAGTATCAGATCGGCCCTGAATTATGAATTTGAAAAGAAAGAAGCCATCGCAAAAGCAGAGCAGGATAAAAAAGACACACTTGCCACTGCTGAAAAAAACAAGCAGAGGTTGATTACCTATGTTATCGGTGCCGGTCTTTTAGCGGTAGTTTTGCTTGCGCTCTTTATCTATAGAAGCTATCGTCAGAAGCAAAAAGCAAACATCATCATTACCTTGCAAAAAGAAGAAGTGGAAATTCAAAAGCTTGTTATTGAAGAAAAAAATAAAGATATATTCGACAGTATCACTTATGCAAAACGAATACAACAAGCAAAGCTTCCTAAAAAAGAAGATATAACAGCTGCGTTTGCACAAAACTTTATCCTGTTTAAACCGAAAGATATTGTCAGCGGCGATTTCTATTTCTTCCATAAAAGTCCGTCTTCGGTTTTTATTGCAGCTGCAGATTGTACAGGGCATGGAGTCCCCGGCGCACTGATGAGCATGATCGGATCGGAACAATTAAACGATGCCGTTTCTAAAAGTCAGGACACATCCGTGATCCTTCAGCTTCTGAACAGAGGAATAAAAACATCCTTGCGCCAGTCGGAAAATGATACATCCACCAGAGATGGGATGGACATTGCCCTTTGCGCGATTGATGTAAATAATTGTACTGTAAAGTATGCCGGAGCAAACAGGCCGCTTTGGATCGTTAGAAAGGGAATAGATGAACTGGAAGAAATCAAAGCGACTAAAAAAGCGATTGGAGGCTTAACTGAAAACAAACAGTATTTTGACTCTCACGAAATTAAACTGAGCAAAGGCGACACGATTTATATTTGTACCGACGGATATGCCGATCAGTTCAGCGGCATTAACGGAAAGAAATTAATGACAAAAAAACTGAAAGAAATATTAGTGGATATCCAACATAAATCCATGCCTGAACAAGAAAGCCACCTCGATCATTTCATTGAACAATGGCGATCGGGAACAGAACAGGTGGATGATATTTTAGTGATCGGTATCCGGTTTTAAAGGGGGCTGCTGTTCAATACATTTCATGAGAAGACGTAATAGTCATTATCTTTTACTGGGTAACCCTAATGAAAAGGGACTACAATGAGAACAATCATCCTAAAACAATAGTTATTGGCATCATTCCAAAGAACATCACATTTGAAATAATTGAGTACTTTTAATGAGCGATATAAACATTCTTTAGTCATTAAACGGAAATGATTCTTCATATAATTGCAAAGCTGATCAACTTTATCCAACATAGTCAAAAAGCAAAGATTGGAAACCAGTCGGACGACTTGTTTATACAAAAGAGAATTTTATTTCATAAAGACATACCGGCGTTGGCAACTATAAAAGCCTTAACCGGAGAACGCTTCCCGGAGCTTCAAAACATCATCAACCGGTTTGATCCTATAAAAACAGAGTCGCTGTCGGAATACCCAAAGAAATACGAATTACTTACAAAAACCCTGATCTTTAAGCTTCCGAAACAAAGAACCCGGCAGGATATTGCTGATCTGCTGGCATTGGAATTCTCCCTATGGTTCAAGCATGAATACCTAAAATTTAAAGACAAAGAGATTCTGATAGATGAAGTGTATTCCTATAAAACAAGAAGTTTCAGAAGCAATCCATTTGAAGTGAAAGAGAACGGATAAGTGTAGCTGACATGGGATCGTATATTTGATTAAAAAACAATTTTTGAAAAAGAACAACATGGCTTTAAAACAAAAACCTTCTTCCGAACAATTGTAGATTTTAAAGACAGGCTCGGCGCGTATAAGCTTTCAAAAGGCACCATTCAGTTTCCTTATGATAAGCCTGTTCCTGCCAAACTGATCACCGACATTGTAAAATACCGCGTTAAAGAAAACCTGGAGAAAGCGGCCTTGAAAGGTGAAAAAGCAAAGAAATAAATTTCCGTTTAAAAAACAATCATGAAAGCACCTAAGACGCTATTACTCATAACAGGATTGCTGTCGCTTTTCTGGAGCAGCTGCTCACCAGAGGTAAAACAGGGGAACACGCAGATGCTAGTACTGCCAGATTCAACAAAACAAACAATAGCCCTTAGGGACATAACAAACTATTTCGAGCCAAAGGCCGACACATTCAATATCAATCCAAGCAAGGATACCCTCATCAAATGTTTGAAAGGCACAATGTTATACCTTCCGGCCAACTCACTGCAATATGCCGACGGTAGACCCTGTAAACAGCTGGCAGCAATTTGTATTAAAGAATGCTATTCTCTTGGCGATTTCGTCGGCAATAATTTAAGTACCGGCTCAGGAGACAAACTGCTCGAAACAGCCGGAATGGTCAACATTACCGCGTCGGAAAACGGAAAGCCCTTAACAATAAAAAAGGGAAAAGAATACGCACTGTATTTCCCTAAAAAGGAAGAAAAGAAGGATATGCAGCTGTTTTATGGTAATCATGATGCTAATGGACAAATCGACTGGAGTCTTGCTGAAAATCCGAAAGCAAAAGAAATTGAAAATAAAGTAACAGATACGGCTACAATCACTCCGCTTATTAATTGTAAAATAGCGATCACAGGACAAACTGTATCCATTGGCGCCGACGATGTGCTGTGGAACATGAAAGATAGTAAAGAAACCATCTTTACTTATTTCCTTGCTAATTTTCCTGCAACAAAGGAGATGGAAAATGAATTCTGCTCGGCAAATTATCGCATCGAATTAACTATTAAACTGTCGCCTTCCGGAAAAGTAAGTAAAGTAACATTCAAAAAAGAATCAAAACCAGAATACGATAAAATCATTACCGATTTTCTTTATCAGATGGCGCCTCTTGACATTGCAACCATGGCTAAATACGCAGAAAGTGAATCCTATTCCTTATTTATAAGCGGACGTTCAGCTATGGACAAAGAACAATACAATACGCAGTTTAAAAAGAAATATGCCTCCTTTAAAGACAAAGCCATAGCAAAAATTGATAAAGCGGAATTGAACTATTATGTAGAAACCGCCACTAAATTCGGCTGGATCAATTGCGATCGCTTTTGGAATACAAAAGAGGAAAAAATCGAGTATTTTGTCAGTAGCCCTTCTCCGGAGGATACTAAGATTATTATCGTATTTAAAAACATTAACTGTATCATGCAAGGCACATTGAAAGAGGGTAAAGCTTCTTTTGATAACATCCCAGTGAATCAAGATATAAAGGTGATTGGAATCAGTTGCGCCAATGGTAAACCAAACATCGGAATTGCGAAAACAACAACCGGAAGAGCTGGCTTCGCATTAACGGAATTTAAAGAGGTTAACCTGGATCAGCTTGAAAAGGAATTGAACACGACTAACTAAATAAGACAATACGAGTACATGGAAGCATTACTGCATGAAGACAAGAAATTTGAAAACGTTGATCATTCCGAAAAAGAATTATCCAAACGAGAATTCCTGAACTGTGAGTTCAACAACTGCAACTTCTCAAAAAGCAAATTAAACAGCAACGACTTTATGGATTGCACCTTTAAAGGCTGCAACTTCTCATTGGCTACCCTCGGAAGCACTGGCCTGAAAAATTGCACCTTCATCAACTGCAAGCTCATGGGAATTGATTTCAGCGTTTGTAACGATTTACTTTTTTCTGCCAGCTTCGAAAATTGCCAGCTCGATTTCTCTTCCTTCTTTAAAAAGAAAATGAAAAAAGCATCGTTCATCGATTGCTCCATTAAGGAAGTCGACTTTGCGGAAACCGATCTATCCTCCGCTATATTCAATAATTGCGACCTTCAGAATGCAACATTCGACAGAACAATTCTTGAAAAGACTGATTTCAGAACTGCAAGAAATTATTCTTTCGATCCGGAAATTAACAAAATGAAAAAGGCCAGATTCTCTTATACCGGTTTGGCCGGCCTTCTGAATAAATACAACCTCGATATTGAATTCGATAATTAAACGCATGAGAAAGTTCCTTTTTCTGGTCGGCATTCTTGTTCCATTATTGTTTTCCTGCCAACAGCCCATCAAAAAGCTCGGCGAAAACCCTGCTGTTTCTTACTTTATAATTGGCCGGCTCAAAACCTTTGAAATAACAGAAGGGACCCCTTTTAACGTGAAGGTATTCCGACCGGCTCCGAGTTTGATCGAAACGCCATTCAGGATAAAGATCCTCAGTATTGAACAGTTTGAGCTATCTTATCAATTCCAGGACAAGGAAATAAGGAAATCCCACTTCTTCGGAAAAGAGATCGATGAAGAGAATATGCACCTGATAATTTCAGCTAATGCAATTCTGAAAAACGAGAGCCTCAAATCTTTGAAATACATTGATTATGCATTTGAAATAAAAGGCGAGAACCAGCCTTGAATAATTTAAAAACCAACAACAATTAAATGGGAATCGTCGATCTTTTCAGAAACAAATCAAACCAGGAAGATCCTTCACAGGAAAGCTTCGAAACAGTATTAAGAAAAGCTGCAAGTGAACCGGCATACCGCCCGGAATTTTACAAGCGTCTTTTAACTGAAAACCTGATTGTATTAACGGATGGAAAAACATTGCCGGAAGGCATCAGCACTTTGGAAGAAGACACGTCCATAAACATCGCCTCTTTTCCTGATGGAAAGATCCCGCTCTTTACTTCTGTTCCCAAGATCTTCGAGAAAGGCATCAATACAGAACACATTCCTTACCTGGAAATGAAAGGTGCGGACATTTTTGTAATGGCCAAAGGCGCTACTTTTATTCTCAACCCTTATTCCGACTTTGGGAAAGAGCTTCTTCCACAGGAAATTGAAAATCTGCTGAACGGAACCATCTTTACTGATACTCATAAAAAGTTGACTATCAAAAAGGAATCGGAAATCCGAATTGGCCAGCCAGCTGAATACCCAACTGAAATTGTAAACTCACTCAAGATCTTATTTCAAACAAAGTCTTCGGTTAAAGCAGCTTACCTGGGCTTTATTCACGATCCTTCCACAGAGGAGCCGCCACATCTTATCTTCGCAATTGATGCGGATGCCGATCAGATGCAAGACATAGTCAATGAAGCTGGCTTCACCGCAAGGCAATTTCTTAAAGCAGACGAGATTGTTGATTTCATCAGGATCGATATGAGCGGATTAAGCGAATATTTCCTGCAGACCGAACCTTTTTACAAAAAGTAAATGCCCTTGCGGGTCAAATTTTTAATGATGCCTTCTTGCAAAAGAAGATAAATAATGCTGAAGGTGTTTATTGAATTCTTCGGGCTGCTCAAGATTGGAAAGATGCCCTGCCCGATCGATGATCTGGAGCCATGAATTTTTAATGCCGCTCTGCAAATGCTCTGATTGAACCGGTGGTGTTACCACGTCTTCTCTTCCGCAGATAATCAATGTGGGAACAGAAATAGCATCAAATGAGGTACAGGTCGCTTCCCTTTCTGCGAGAGCAACAAGTGTCCCGGTAATGGATTCCAAGGAAGTGGAAAGTATAGTGCACTTAATTTTTTCGATTACCGCCGCTTTGTCGTTAAAGGACTCTTTGTAAAAAACATTCTTCACAAAACCTTCGGCAAAATCGTTCAGACCACCGGCCTGTATATGTTCTATTGTTTTATAACGCTTTTGTTTCCCTTCCGGTGAATCGGCTATGCATTGGGTATCACATAAAATAAGGCCTTCAAAACGATCGGAAAAACGATTGATTGCATTCAGAGCAATGTAGCCACCCATGGACAACCCGCAAATCACTGCCTTTCCAATCTGCAAAGCATCCATAAATGCAATCAGGTCTTCGGAAAACAATCCCATGCTAAGCTCTTCTGAATCATTGCCGGATTTCCCGAAACCACGTATATCATAAGCGATTACACGATGCTGGGATTTCAACTCCTCCATCTGCGGCTGCCACATCGACTTATCAAAGGGAAAACCATGAATGAAAATTATTGGAATAGCGCCCTTCCCGAGGTCATCATAACATATCGTAATGTTATTTGCCCTGACATTAATATCACGTCCGGTGGCCTGCGTTTTTGCAGAGTTGGTTTTAAACAGTTCGTTTATCATATTACAAAGGTGAGAATCCCACTTATCATTGTGGATACATAATTTAAGGAATTACTTACAAAATTCACACCTGTAAGCCTGCATTTTACCCTTTTCACCATAATGAAACGTACAGTTCTTGCATAAATAAACGAAAACGACTAGATTTACATTCAGTAATGCCAGATTGCTTATTGGGAATATTTTTTCCCACCTTTTTAAAACAATAAACAAGCAGGCAACAATTGAAATAGAAGAAGTATATTAAACCATATTTAAAATACAGGCATATGGAAACAAATCCCGAATTAGAAATGGCCATCGTCACCGATTATATCACGATTAAAAGTCTGGATGTATATTATAGTGATAAGGAAATGGTGTCTGGATTTGTGAAAAGCGTGAAACCTCTCCCTTTTGAAGTAATCCTTTGCAAACACATGGCCTCTATCAAACAGGATCCTTATCACACGATAGATTTCAATAAAGCAAAAAAGATTACTTTGCTTTATTTTGATGGAAAAACTGCAGAGTATAAATAAACCTTGCACATTCCTTTTTTAAATAAATAAAAGTAGTATTTGCCTGTCATTGAACATTTTTCTTTGCTCATTCTTAATTGTGCAATACAAGCCGTATCATGACAAAATTAATGCTAAGAAAATATTTGATTCTGACCGGAATTTTTCTGTTGGCAAGTCTTTCTGCCGCGTACTTGGAAGAATATTACCGTCAGATGGTCCGCTATTTTTTTGAAACCCTTACTTCCTCCGGCTTCCGGTTCCATGGGAAGAATTTTCATTTTACAAGCATTGGTTTTGTATTTACGTTTGGCCTTTTTTGTGCCTTATCCGGCCTAAGCTACTGGCAACAAAGCAAAGCTCAATTAATCCTAAAGGTTGTTTTATCCTTTATACTGTTTATCATTACCACGCTGATATTTAGTTATTTCGATGCTACTGCAAAACTGATGGCATGTACCGCCTGCGACGAAGGTATCAGGGACTTGAGCTATAATGAAATTAATTACGATCTCTTTTTCATTGCAAGCCTGATCGCGGCCTCCATCCCTGCATTAAGAGCAGGCCTGCAACGCGAACAGAAAAAAACGGATGACCACATCAGTATTGTTGCCAAGCTGGAAGAAGGGAAAGAATCAGCCCTTTATAAAATGCTGTGGCAACCTAAAAAAGGGTCTGTGAATTATCTGCCTGCTACCATTGCAATGATTCGTCGATTAAAAAAAACGGAACGTTCAAACAGCGGTATCAGCATTTATAAAAAATTCAGCAAAGGTAATTTTGAACTGGTAGTTCTGCATGTACCCTGGCTGGAAGACACCTACTGTCCTTTAATAATAAATAAATTTTCAAAAAAAATAATGGGTATTAAGCTCCCATTCCCTGAGCTGCAAAGGCATATTTCTATAGAGGAAATTAAAATGATTGAAAAACTGGGGGCTGTCTGGCTACATTTTATTACCGGACAAGGTGCAGAAAAAGAGATATAAGTAATACCTTTCCGAACGAAAACAACACAAAATGAAACTTTCGAAACAAGTAATTTACGCTATTGGCATTAGTGTTCTGTTCCTGATGCTGCATATTTTCATTCTGTATTTCCATTTTACAGAAGTGCTTAGCCTGGTAATGATCATGGGAGCGATGATCCTGAGTCAACTTTTAGCTTTCCGTTTGTTGCAACTGGAATATAAAAACCGAGCGCTTACTTTTAAAGCGATCTTCTACATGCTATGCATGACACAAACCTTCTCCATTCTTTTGCTCACCTTTCAGGCCGCCTTTGATCCAGCGACAAAAAGCAAATCGCTAAATCCCGCAGAGATCTTAACATCCCTGATGATTTTTGCCGTAGTAATGCCGCTGATCATCACATCAGCAATATGGATCAGCACCTCACAAAAAAGAGGATAATCATTAATCAGAAAAGCATGAAACAACTATCCCTCTTATTGATCTTTTTATGCTCCGGCAGTTCGATTGCATTCGGACAAGACAACACACAAAAAAACACAAGTAAGCCTTTCGTACTGGGTGCCATCGAAGAAATACAATCGACCGTGCTTTCAGAAAAACGAATTCTGAATATTTATTTTCCGGAAGGTTACCAGGCGAATGATACGACGCGTTACCCTGTTATTTATTTATTGGACGGTTCAGCCGATGAAGACTTTATTCACATTGCTGGACTGGTGCAGTTTTCAAACTTCCCTTGGGTAAATATACTTCCAAACTCAATTGTTGTAGGCATTGCCAACATCGACAGAAGGCGAGACTTTACTTTTCCCACTACCATAGAAAAAGATAAAAAAGATTTCCCGACAACAGGGGCCTCCGCAAAATTTATTGACTTTATCGAAAAGGAATTACAACCATTCATCGAAACGCATTACAAAACAACTAAGAGCAAAATGATTATCGGGCAATCCCTTGGCGGGCTCTTAGCCACGGAGATCCTTTTCAAAAAAGCTTCTTTGTTTACAGATTATATTATCGTCAGTCCCAGTCTTTGGTGGGATAATGAATCCTTATTGTCAGAGAAAAATTGTTCAGGGTTAAACATCCCGGAAAGCTGTTCTGTTTACATTGGTGTTGGAAAAGAAGGTCCTATCATGGAAAATGACGCTCGTCAGCTAAGCGGGATCCTGACTAAAAATAAAAATGTTAAGCTAAGCTTCGAATATTTTGAAAAGGAAGATCACGCCAGCATTCTTCACCAGGCAGTTTACAACGCGTTTAAGGCATTGAAAAAAACGACAAAACAATAGGCTATCTTAAAGCGGAAAACCTTACACGGCATGCTTTTTTCATATAACCTTCCCGGGATCTCTGGCTTGGAAATGGCTTTCATGCCAAAACAGCTACTCGAATTTGTTCCTACATGAAAGCACCAAACAACGTCAAAAAACATGAAAGCGATCTGTCAACTTTTTGGTTCGATGAAGACGGAATTCTTCGCGCGGTAGCAAAAAGGTGCATTCGAACACTGGAAACTCAAAAAAGAAATTTCAACTTTATAGCCTCGTTTACCGAACATAAACAGGTTTGCCTGCTTGCCGACACTAGCGAAGCAACTCCTCTCGATAGAGAATCCCGCGAATTTACTGCACAGGAATTACCTAAACTATTTAAGGCAATGGCCATCATTTCCATATCTCCTCTTGGCCGGTTTATTGCCAACGGGTTCCTCGCGGTCAACAAGCAGCCTATCCCCATTAAGTTTTTCACAAATGAACAGGATGCCCGAGACTGGCTGAAACAGTTTTTATAGGTTTGCAATCGGCAGCCATTTTGTTAACTTTGGCCGACACAATTTTTCAACCAAGTATTCTATGGATCCTTTACTCGTTAAAAACAGCATCACGATCAACGCAAGCGCCTCAAAAGTGTGGGATGCATTGGTTAATCCTGAACAAACAAAAAAATACATGTTCGGTTGCGAAACCATTTCTGATTGGAAGACAGGAAGCTTTTTGCTCTGGCAAGGTGAATGGGAAGGCCAGAAAATGGTATTTGTAAAAGGCAGCATCGTTGACATACAACCGGAAAAATTTCTTTCTTATACGACCATTGACCCCAATAATACTACCATTCCCGATGTTCCTGAAAATTACCTGACAGTAACCTATACCCTGAAAGAGGAAAACGAACAAACGCTTCTCATTGTAACGCAAGGTGATTATAATAAAGTAGCTGAAGGAGAAAGAAGATACCAGGAAGCTTATAATAATGGTGAAGGCTGGAACCCAATTTTGGTCGAGATAAAAAAACTGTTGGAATAACCACGTTTTAATTCATAGTACCAGGGATACGATCATTTTCAGAACTTATAGCCTCCCTGTTCTTTTATTATGGCTCTATTCCCAGGACCATAAAATAAATCACAATTATGATCACAGGCAGAATAAAGCTTGCTGCCCATAACGATGTTACTAAAACTTTTCCACCCACTCCAAGATCAGCAACGGGTTTTTTCTGAAGAATGTTCTTCATCTCTTTAATGATCTTATTTTCATTATCGTTTTGCACGTGGTTCGAAGGTGTAATATAGCGCGCATAATATTTCATATGGCTGCCAATCGCGTCCCGGATCAGCCAATATTCCCTGTTATCCAACTCATCGAAGGTTTTATTCAGATCCAGTTCTTTTTCTGCGATCGCCTCCTTGACTTTCTTTAACTGCGATTGAGCCTGCAGCTGCATGATAAGAAAGAAGGGAATGATCAGGAGAAAATAGGACGCTGTTCCAAAGGCGTATAGCGTCAAGGCAGCAATTGAGATGATTAGAAAAATCTTGGATATGATCTGGTTATTCTCGAAGAACATGCTTTTAACAAGCCGTCCGCCATCAAGCGGCATCACCGGAAGCAAATTGAAAAGATTTAATACGATAAAGATATTGCAGGCTTTGAGTACGATTGCATTGTCATACTTCAATCCGAAATAATACAGCACCAGTCCGATTACAATGCCTGGTAAAGGGCCGGCAAGCAATACTATAACCTGTTGTTTTTGTGATGCGTTCTCTTTGGAACCCGACGCAAAAGCCCCCACCAAAGGGACGAAGAAGATACCAAGATCCGTATACTTAAATTGCCGCATAGCAAGATAATGGCCAAGCTCATGAATCAGCAGAACAACTGTCAGGATTAAGATAGAAATAATCTCCCAATCTAAAACGAAATAGAATACCGCAATGAACAAACCCATGCTTATGAGCGAACTCCCTTGCGATTTCTTTTCGATTGTTTCTATGGGCTTTTCCGGAAAGCCATTATCTGTATTCGGTTTTATTTGCTCGTCCTGATCCAGCATAAAGTCTTTATTTTATAAGAGTTTAATCACTAAAATTATTTTCCATAAAAAAAGCCTCATTGAAGAGGCTCTTTGTATTATTCTGTTAAATCAAAATCTTCAAGAAATTTCGTGGTATAATCTCCTTTGATAAAATTCGGATCTTTCATTAGTTTCAAATGAAAAGGAATAGTTGTTTTAACACCTTCAATTACGTATTCACTAAGTGCGCGGTGCATTTTAGCGATCGCTTCTTCGCGTGTTTGAGCCACAGTGATCAGCTTTGCCACCATACTGTCGTAATTCGGCGGAATGGTATAGCCTGCATAGATATGCGAATCAACTCGGATTCCATGTCCGCCCGGCGTATGCAAAACGGTAATCTTGCCTGGTGAAGGACGGAAATTATTAAAAGGGTCTTCCGCATTGATACGGCATTCGATTGCATGCAATTGAGGAAAGTAATTCTTACCTGAAATAGGCACACCTGCTGCTACCAATATCTGTTCACGGATCAGGTCATAGTCAATCACCTCTTCAGTGATTGGATGTTCCACCTGAATACGCGTATTCATTTCCATAAAATAAAAATTACGGTGCTTATCCACAAGGAATTCCACTGTCCCAACACCTACGTATTGAACAGCCAGTGCCGCTTTAATTGCAGCATCGCCCATACGTTCACGAAGCTCATCCGTCATAAATGGTGAAGGAGTCTCTTCCGCCAGTTTCTGATGGCGACGTTGAATGGAGCAATCCCTTTCAGACAAGTGACAAGCTTTTCCGTATTGATCACCTACAATTTGTATTTCAATGTGACGTGGTTCTTCAATGTATTTTTCCATGTACATTGCGCCATTGCCAAATGCTGCTTCAGCTTCTTTACTTGCCGATTCATAGCTGGCTTTCATTTCTTCTTCTTTCCAGATGATGCGCATGCCTCTTCCACCGCCACCGGCAGTCGCTTTAATAATCACCGGATAACCTACCTTCGGGGCAAGCTCAATAGCTTGTTCAGCGCTTTCCAATAGTCCTTCAGAACCCGGTACACAAGGAACACCTGCTGCGATCATGGTTGCCTTCGCGGATGATTTATCTCCCATTGAATTGATCATTTCGGGAGAAGCACCAATAAATTTAATATTGTGTTCCTGGCAGATCTTCGAAAATTTTGCATTCTCAGAAAGGAAACCATAACCCGGATGGATCGCATCAGCGTTGGTAATCTCTGCTGCTGAAATAATATTTGGAATATTCAGGTAGGAATCTTTGCTTGGAGGAGGCCCGATACAAACCGCTTCATCAGCAAATTTCACGTGGAGAGAATCTTTATCGGCAGTTGAATAAACAGCAACCGTTTTGATTCCCATTTCCTTGCAGGTACGGATAATGCGCAATGCAATTTCACCCCTGTTTGCTATAAGTATTTTCTTGAACATTTTTTTTAGTTTAAAGTTTAAAGTTCCTGGTTCAAAGTTTCTGAGAAACGTTAACCATAAACTTCATCCAGATGATTTAAATTCAGTATAGCAAAGTTCAAAGCGTGGAAAATCCCCTACTTTAAACCTTAAACTTTAAACTAACTCGGGTCTACCAAAAACAAAGGCTGATCGTATTCCACAGGCGTTGCGTCGTTCGCAAGTACCTTTACAATCTTTCCTTTTACTTCCGATTCGATCTCATTGAACAGTTTCATTGCTTCAATAATACAGATCACTTTTCCTGGTGCCACTTCATCGCCAACATTTACAAAAGAAGGTTTATCCGGAGAAGATGAACGATAGAATGTACCGATCATTGGAGATTTTACGGTAATGTATTTTGATTCGTCGGCTCCGCCTGTCGATTTTACTTCAGGAGCTTTTGTTTCTGTTGCAACAGCCTGCTGAACTACAGGAGCAGTTTGCATCACCGGCTGGTTAACTTGGCTTGTTTGAACAAACACTTGTTCTTTTCTACCTGCAGGTGTCTTGATAACAATTTTTACATCTTTTGTTTCCAGCTCTACCTCGCTTACGCCAGATTTTGCTACAAACTTTATCAGATCTTGAATTTCGTTCAGTTTCATTGTATGTATTTTAGTTGTTAGTACTCTTTGTTATTAATCTTGGAATATCGTATCTATGTATTCTGTTCCTTTACTTCAATTCATTATCGTTTCCTCTGTGGGACTCCCGAAGCATGCTCAGCATGAAACTCCTAACTCCCCTCTCCTAACTCCGTTCTCCTAACTATTATATGCCCACTTTAAATAAATCGCACCCCAGGTAAATCCAGCACCAAAAGTAGAAATGACAATGTTGTCGCCTTTCTTCAATTGTTTTTCATAATCCCATAAACACAAAGGAATGGTTCCTGCAGTGGTATTGCCATACTTCTGAATGTTCAGCATTACTTTATCGGATGTCAATCCCATCCTGTCAGCAGTAGCATCAATGATTCGTTTATTCGCCTGGTGAGGAACAAGCCATGCTACGTCATCTGAAGTCAGCTTGTTTTTTTCCATGATCTCAGCCGACACCTCAGCCATACCAACAACGGCACGTTTGAAAACCGGTTGTCCGTCCTGGAACACATAATGTTCTTTAGCGTCCACCGTTTCATGAGAAGGCGGCTTTACAGAACCTCCCGCTTTTTGATGTAGATATTTTCTACCCGAACCATCCGCTCTTAAAATAGAGTCAATGATTCCCAGACCTTCGTTGTTTGGTTCCAGCAGCACAGCTCCCGCTCCATCACCAAAAATAATGCAGGTAGAACGATCGGAATAATCCAATATGGAGGACATTTTATCTGCACCTACCACAATAACTTTTTTGTACTTTCCTGTTTCAATAAACTGCGCACCTGTTGCAAGTGCATAAATAAATCCGGAACAAGCGGCAGAAAGGTCAAAGCCCCAGGCATTGGTCGCACCCAGTTCATCACAAATCACATTGGAAGTAGAAGGGAAAACATAATCGGGAGTAACTGTTCCTACAATAATCATATCAATGTCGAGAGCGCTGATGCCTCGTTTCTTCAATAATTCCTGAATGGCTTTTACACCCATAAAGGAAGTTCCCAATCCTTCTCCTTTTAGTATTCTTCGTTCCCTTATTCCTGTACGTGTTTCGATCCAATCAGAAGTAGTAGGCACTAATTTTTCCAGCTCTTCATTTGAAAGTATATAATCAGGGACATATCCAGCAACGGCGGTAATGGCGGCAGTAGTTTTTTCCATTATTGAAATGCTAATTTTATTTTATCCGAAAGCTTTGCTTCAATAATACCTTTTGTAAGTATAAGCATATTCTTTACGGCAATTTTATTTGAGATGCCGTGTCCGATCATTACAGTAGAATTAATCCCTAATACAGGAGTTCCACCATAATTCTCATAATTGAAACGGTCGAAGTATTCATCTTGAATTTTACGCTTACGGATCAGCGTATAAAGCGCTTCCGCTTGTTTAAGGACTACATTTCCCGTGAATCCGTCGCAAACAATTACATCGGCAGGGCCGGTAAAAATATCACGGCCTTCTATGTTTCCTATGAAATTAAAATCTTTGGAATCTTTCATTAAACCATGAGCCGCTTGCGCTACAAGGTTTCCTTTTTCAGGCTCTTCACCAATATTCAATAAAGCAACTTTCGGATTTTTCATTCCATACACATGCTCTGCGAAAAGGGATCCGAGCACTCCGAATTGATAAAGCACATCGGGTTTGCAATCTGCGTTGGAGCCTACATCGAGAATGAGCCCGATGCCACCATTTTCTTTTGGAAGCACTGAAGTGATGCAGGGACGAATAACTCCGGGAACAGCTTTTGCGCTAAACATAGATCCCACAAGCATTGCACCGGTATTGCCATTGCTGGCAAAGCCATCAATTTTGCCTTCTTTGAGCAAAGAAAAACCCAAAGCAATACTTGAATTGGGTTTGTGAGAAAACGCTTTGGTAGGGTGCTCACCCATACCTATTACTTCAGTTGCATGAACGATTTCAAAGTTACCAGCATCTGCACCGCCTTTAGCAAGTTCGGTAAGTATATGGTCTTTGTCGCCTATTAAAACCAGGCGAACATCTTTCGGTAATTCATTATAAGCTAAGATAGAACCGGCTACGGTTGCATCCGGTGCAAAGTCACCGCCCATAATATCTATACCTATTTTCATAAATGAATAGTTATTGGTTACATGCTAAAATGGTGAAACAGAATCAGGCATAAAGCCTGAATCGATTCAACAATTTAACGGTCAACTTAATACTAAGCAGAAACTTTTTTCTCTACTGCAAGTTTACCTTTGTAGTAACCACACTCTCCACAAACACGGTGGAATAAGGTTGGCGCACTGCAATTGGAGCAAGTTGAAAGTGTTGAAGCTACTGCTTTGTCATGACCTCTACGGCTATCTCTTCTAGATCTCGATAATTTTCGCTTTGGATGTGGCATTTTACTGTATTTATTTAATTGTTTATATTACTACTACTAATTCAATTTAATGTTCTTCAAGTCGTCCCAACGTGGATCGCTTTCATCGTCTTCGTCCTTTTTTTCTTCTTCGATCAGGAAATCTTCCAGCTTCTCCAATACTTCAGGATCACAGGTACTGTTTCCTTGTTCATCTTCCGGATGCACTCTTTTAATAGGCAACGAAAGCGTAATGTATTCATATATATATTGCGTCAGGTTCAGCTCATGTTCATTGGCTGCAACAGTGATGATGTCATCATCCTCATTGCCGTCATCACCGCCTCCCACTTTCACAATCAGCTTGTAATTTCCTTCGAGCGGGAGATCAAATTCTCCTGTACAAAGGTCACACATTGCTTTTACTGTCCCTCCGATGCTGAATTCTAAAACCATCATTTGTGATTGTTTTATGAGATCCAGCTTTATATCTATATTCCCTTGTTTTATCTCAGAATAATCAAGGTCTTCAAAGAACTGATCCGTTACTTTAAACTCGTACTCATGTTTTCCTAAGCCTAAACCAACGAATTGAATTATATATTCATTTCTCCCCGCCATTTTTTCAAGTTTTTAAGAAAGACGGCAAAGGTAAAAAATTCTGCCTTACTACAAAGCATTGATGGCAAATTAATTTTAGGGGCAATTTTAGCCATTTTTAATGAAAAAATCGGATAAAAACATCTTTTTACCCGATTTTTGGCTATAAATCCTGTCCTTTTACTGACCAAATCTTATCGCTCCCTTTTAATAGGGTTAATTTTAAGAGGATTGGACGATGCGTCTTTAAACATTTTACGGGACCTGCAGATGTCTATTGCCATATATACCGCCCTGCGAAAGGATTCTTCCGAAGCCAAATTCTTACCGGCAATATCGTAAGCTGTTCCGTGGTCAGGCGAAGTTCTTACCACCGGTAATCCTGCAGTAAAGTTTACACCTGAATTAAAAGCAATGGTTTTGAAAGGCACCAGCCCTTGATCATGATACATGGCCAGCACAGCATCAAAGTTCCGGTATGTTTCATTCCCGAAAAAGCCATCAGCCGGATAAGGACCATAAATCAGCATGCCTTCTTCCTTCAGCTGATTAATAGCCGGAATAATAATATCCTTTTCTTCGGTACCGATCACACCATTATCGCCGGCATGTGGGTTCAATCCCAACACCGCGATTTTCGGCTTGCGCACCTCAAAATCCTTTATCAGGGAGTGATGCAGCGCTCTTAATTTTTTTACGATCTTTTCCTTGGTTAATTCCTGGGCGACCCTTGTTACAGGAATATGCCCTGTTGCCACTGCCACTTTCAAGGTATCACTAACCAGGAACATGAGGCTGTTGCCATCGCCGAATTTATCATCGAGGTATTCCGTATGCCCGGGAAACTGGAATTCCGGCGATTGGATATTCTCTTTATTAATAGGAGCCGTTACTAAAACATGCACTTTACCCTGAGCCAAAGCATAGGCAGCAGCTTCCAACGATTGAAAAGCGTATTTCCCGCCCGCTTCCGTTTGTTTGCCAAGCTCAATGTTGACATCTTCCTCATATACATTGATGAGATTTGCACGCTTATGATTAATCTCCGTAAAATCCTTGATCGGATTAAAACTAAAATCTTCGATGTTGAGAGATTTCCGGTGAAAAGAGACCGTTTTGACAGAACTGAATAAAACAGGTGTACATATTTCAAGCATCTGAGGATCCTGAAATGTTTTAATAATTACTTCTAATCCTATTCCATTTATATCTCCCTGTGAAATTCCAACAATTATTTTTTCGTCTGACATACTTTAAAATTAGTTTAAGATTGGAAAGCTCAAAGTTGAAAATTTCCTTGGTCACTTTTACTTTGCTTTTTCCAATAGTGAGATTTGAATCAATAGTCAAAGGTAAATTTTAATTGGATGTCTGTATAAAAAATGTCTAAAGTAAAAATTAGCGCAGAAACTTTGAGCTTTCCAATTTTAAACTTCCCAACTACTCTTCCACCCAACCCACAATGTCACCAAGAGAGGAAACGTCCAATAGCGTCCATTTTTTTGTAATTGTATTCCAAACCACAACACCTTGAACAAAGCGCTCTTCTCCCATTACAATATCACTTTGAAAAGCTGCGTAACCAGGTACAGTTTTGGCATTTTCAAGACGGCACCATTTTTTTCCAGCCTCATTAGCCTCATATTTAATGATACGTCCATACTTTGGATTCTCATCCGTTTCTATGAAAAAATTATTACCAACTGGCTCGAACAACATTCTGACAGCTGTTTTCTTTTTTACGTCGATGATAAACCTCCCTTTTGCGCAAGAATAAACAACGTTTCCATCGGTCCCATTCTCAAAGAAGGTGCTTTGCGCTGATGCCGGAATCTCGGTGATATCCGCAATTTTTTCAACTGTTTTATTGATGTCTACTTTGTAAATGCTTGCAGCTTGCTGGTTTTTCTGAAAATTCGCATACAGAAAAGAAGTATTATCCAACCAAAAAATCGGAAAGGTTCGTTTTACATCATCTCCTACAAGCGGCTGCGATTCACCATAGCCAGCATCTTTAACCAGTACATCTTGCCTTCCATTCACATAATAAGCCGATATGCTGAAAGGAGTAGTTGTTTCATTCACTTCAATATCGGGTCTTGGCAAAGGATTGTAATTTGCATTCTCCACCTTTTGATATTTCTCCGTTTTTAAATTGAGGACAGAATAGTATTTCCCTTTGAAAATATCATTTGTATGAAAAACGATACTATCACCACTGAAGGCAACGAAATCTCCCTGCTCAGTTACCAGCAGCTTCCTGGTTTGAATATCGATCACATTACCAATGCCTGTGACTACATAGCGGTTGCGGTAAATTTTATTTTTTCCGATATCAAAACGAACATAATTTCCTTTTACACCTTCTTTTATCGTCGGCACAGAAAGCAGCGTTTCTTTGGAAATCATTGCACCATCCACAAACACATAATTGACCAAATGCTGCAAATGATTCACTGCAGCATTATCATCGTATTCGGCAACAATAAGGGAAACTCTTTTCGAAGGCATTCGAAATGCCAACAAAAGGAGTACTGAGAAAATGAGCAGGGAGTATAAAAATGCTCTCATTTAAAAGTATTATGCGTTATTTTTTAGGTAATCGAACAGCAGCCGCACACCAACTCCTGTGCCGCCTTTTATTCTGTACCCGTCTTTCGCTGTCAGAAAGGCCGGGCCGGCAATATCAAGGTGCATCCAGGGGTAATTGATATAACGTGCTAAAAATTTTCCGGCAGTAATGGCACCCGCATGAGGACCTCCAAGATTCTTCATATCGGCAATGTCCGATTTGATCAGCTCATCATAATCATCCCAGAAAGGCATCTCTGCCAAACGCTCATAGGTATTATTGCCGCTTTGTTTTAATTTATTCTTGGTTCCTTCATCGGCAGTTCCCATGGCTACAATACCTGACATACCTATTGCCGCAACAGCGGCACCTGTAAGCGTTGCAAGATCGATCACTAATTTCGGATTATACTTCTGGGCATAGGACAATGCATCGGCAAGAATCATACGGCCTTCCGCATCGGCGTTCAGCATTTCAACTGTGAGGCCGTTATACATAGTAATCACGTCACCCGGAACGTAAGCATTTCCGCCCGGACGGTTATCGGTTGCCGGCACCAATCCGATCACATATACCGGTAATTTTGCTTTCGCGATGGCATACAATGCTCCTGCAACAGCGGCAGAACCCGCCATATCACATTTCATCATATCCATGCTATTGGGCGTCGGCTTTAAGCTCAAACCGCCTGTATCGTACACCACGCCTTTTCCAACCAGGATAATCGGCTGCTTGTTTTTTGCATTTCGTGGCTTGTATTCCATAATGCTGAAAGTAGGAGGCTCTACGCTTCCAAGATTTACCGAAAGTAAACCACCCATTTTCAGCGCTTTGATCTTTTCCTTGTTGAACACTTCCACATTAAATCCTGCTTCCTTGCCCATTTTTCTGAATTCTTTGGAAAGTTGGGTTGCAGTTAAAAAATTAGCAGGCTCGTTCACCAGCGTACGTGCTATTGCGGTTGCTTCCATTAAAATGTTCAGCTCTTCTACCTGTTTGGTAGAAAGCGCCTTGGATACCAGCACAATATTTTTTAAAGAATGTTCTTCTTTGCTTTTGTCTTTTTTATATTTCAGAAACTGATAGTTGCTCAAAGCCAACCCTTCCGCAAAAGCTGTCACCTCGGCTGCCTTCCCGTCCAAATCCATCACAGTAACAGTTTCGATCTTCGCATCCACAATAAAAGCATGGGCCGCACTGCCAGCCTTACGCAGGCCTTCCAATGTGAGATGTTTCTCCTTCTTTACATCAATCAATTGCACCATGATAATGCGGTTCAATTGATTAACTGACAGGAATTTTTTTCCCTTATTAAGGATCTCGTTTTTAATATAATCAACCTCCGGTTTTGATAAGCCATAGTTATTAAAGCTATTGTTCTTACCGCACAACAAAACAAGATTGTCGTTGTTATTAATTAGAGATTTTTTGGAAATGGTAGTCATATAATTTCTACTTTTGAGAAAGTAAATGTAGTAAAAGAATTCACAAAATCCGAACGATAAACAGCGCCAGGGAAAAGCTTTTTTTAAAACATACAAACCCAATGGATACAGAACAATTACTTAAAAGAGCCCTGAATTTTGAATTCCTTACAGAAGAAGAAGGCGTTTATCTCTTTAAACATGCGCCTACTGCAGAATTGATTTTCACTGCAAATGAGCTGCGAAAGATCCAGAAGCCGGATTCATTGGCCAAAGAAGGAAAAGCCGGAAAAGTAACCTGGCAGATCGACCGGAATGTGAATACAACCAACGTTTGTATTGCCAATTGTAAGTTCTGTAATTTTTATCGTATTCCCGGGCATAAAGAGTCGTACATCACCGACATAGAAACCTACAAGAAGAAAATAGAGGAAACACTTCATTATGGTGGCGACCAATTACTATTGCAGGGAGGCCATCATCCGGAGCTCGGTTTAAAATTTTACACCGATACCTTCCGATCCATAAAAAGCCTGTACCCAGCTATAAAGCTGCATGCACTAGGGCCGCCTGAAGTAGCACATATTACCAAGCTGGAGAAATCAACCCACACCGAAGTGCTGAAAGCGTTGAAAGAAGCAGGAATGGATAGCTTGCCGGGAGCAGGGGCTGAAATTCTGAATGACCGGGTTCGCAGGCTTATCTCCAAAGGGAAATGCACGGGAAGAGAATGGCTGGATGTGATGCGTGCTGCTCATCAGCTGGACATTACCACTTCTGCTACGATGATGTTCGGACATATTGAAACGATTGAAGAACGGTTTGAACACCTGGTGATGATCCGCCAGGTACAAAGTGAAAAACCTGTAACTGCAAAAGGCTTCCTGGCTTTTATCCCATGGCCTTTTATGGATGACGGCACCTTGCTTAAACGCCATAAAGGAATCACCAACAATGTTACAGGCGATGAATATATCCGCATGATCGCTATGAGCCGTATCATGCTGCCAAACATCATTAATATACAAGCGAGCTGGCTTACAGTAGGAAAAGACGTGGCAAAGCTTTGTCTTCATGCCGGAGCCAATGATTTTGGAAGCATCATGCTGGAAGAAAACGTGGTTTCAGCTGCCGGGGCGCCTCACCGCTTTACAGCGAAAGGCATCCAAGAGGCCATTATTGAAGCGGGCTTCGAACCTCAATTAAGGACACAGCAGTACGACTATCGCGAGCTTCCGGCCAATATGGTGGAGCAGGTTATTAATTATTAAAAACACCACTATGAAAAAAATCCTATTCATCGTCGCCTGCATTACGCTTGCAAGTTGCAAAAAAGAATATAGCTGTACCTGCACCAACCCAAGTGGTTCTACGGTTGTTTTTACAGAAAAAATGACCAAAGGAAAAGCTTCTGAAAAATGTGATGACTATTATAATGATCATTACGGAAGTGTGCCTTTCAATGAAACCAGCTGCGAAATCAACTGAAAAGATTGCTGGACATGTATATAATTGAAAATTTAAAATGCTCTTCCTACCCGCCTTTCGATAAAATTTCGTAGATTGCTTATCTATCCCATACGGAAATTTATACTGATGAAAAAAACTCTCTTGTTTTTAAGCCTTCTTCTAGCTGGTTTTACCGATGCATTTGCTACGCACAATCGGGCAGGAGAAATCACGTATGAATTTGCCGGAACCTCTTCTCTTCCTTACAGATATCGTATTCTCGTAACAACTTATACTGAGTGGGTTGGCATTGGCGGAACAGACAAATGTGAATTGCCTGTTCTTTTTGGTGATGGAGACAGTGCCTCAGCTCCGAGGATAAACGGACTTTTAAATGATAATTGTCCATCCACCAAAGACGGGGAATTACTCCTTCCAGATACCAGGAAAAACATTTATGAAGTATATCATAATTATGCAGGCCCTGGGAATTATATCATTTCAATGGAAGACAAAAACCGGAATTCGGGAATTTGCAACATACTTCCTGCTCCAACACAAAACATATCATTTTTTCTGCGATCAGAATTAGTGATTTCGCCTTTTCTTGGGATTAACAATTCTCCGAATCTTACGATTGCTCCGATTGATGATGCTTGTGTAGGCGTTTGCTTTGAACACAACCCGGGCGCTTATGATGCGGATGGCGACAGTTTATATTATAGCTTAACAGCCTGTTATGCGAACGGGGTTCCGATCCCGCTGTGGACCTATCCGCCTAACATGAATGGCAGCAGTATTGATCATTTTACGGGCGACCTGGTATGGTGCGTTCCGTCCGCCATCTGTCAGTACAATATTGCTATCCTCATTAAAGAATACCGCTTGTTGGCTGGAACCAATATTCGTTATTATATCGGCTCGGTGCTGCGCGATATGCAAATTACGGTCGGTTCCTGCTCCAACACTCCACCACAGATTAACCCTATCCGCGACACTTGTGTGATTGCCAATACCAATCTGAATTTCGCTGTTAATGCTTCAGATGCTCAGGCAAATGCTCTCACCCTAACCGCTACCGGTGGGCCTCTCCTGTTAAGCCCTGCAGCTACATTCACTTCCGTTTCAAGTATAGGCTCAGCCAGCGGAACATTCAACTGGACACCGAATTGCCAGCAGGTTCAGCTTTTGCCATACATGGTTACCTTTAAAGCTACCGACGGGGACGCCACTCCGCTGGTGAATTTCGAATCGATGTTCATTCGGGTTATTGCTCCGCCGGTTACGGGATTAACAGCGGTTCCCAGCGGTACCAGCATTATTCTTGACTGGAACAATGCTCCTTGTGATTCATTAGGAAGCAATCCACTTAAAAAATATTTTATCTACCGTAAAAACAGCTGCGATCCTTGGCAGCCAGGACCTTGCGAAACAGGAGTTCCAAGCTATACAGGTTACACCCTGATCGGATCAACCAATTATACCGTAACAACCTTTACCGATAATAACGGCGGTGCCGGATTAACCAATGGCATTGATTATTCTTATATCATTGTTGCTTATTATGTGGATGGATCACTAAGCGTCGCCTCACAAAATGTGTGTGCAAAGCTGGTTCGTGATGTTCCCGTCATTACCAATGTGAGTATAATTAACACCAACTCTCTTACGGGCTTAGCCTGGACACATTGGGTAAAACCAATTGGTTCTTCCATCAACCTGGATACACTTGTTAACCCGCCGCCTTATGAATACCGTTTGATGAAAGCTTCAGGGTTTAATCCGGCTCTTTCTGCCTATGCACTGGAAACAACCTATACATACTCCGCTTATTGGCAAATGACCGATACCGGATTTGTGAGCAGCGCATTGAATACTGTAGGAATTCCTTATACTTTCCGTGTCGATTTTTACTCAAACGGCTTATTAAAAGGTTCTACACAAACTGCTTCTTCCATCTATTTATCCTCCACTCCGGGTGATAAAAAAGTGAATTTATCCTGGCAGAAATTTGTGCCTTGGAATAATTACATGTATCACATTTTCAGGGAAACAGCTTCCGGTTCAGGGGTTTTTAATCTCATTGACAGCACGACTGCATTAACTTACATTGATAGTAATTTAGTGAATGAGGTACAATACTGTTACAAGATATTAGGCATCGGGGAGTATTCCGACAGTACCTTGCCCAGACCGCTTAGAAATTATTCCCAGATCAGGTGCGAAACCCCGCTGGATCTTGTTCCCCCATGCCAGCCAAACTTTAATGTAGTAACCGATTGTGATGTATTGCAAAATGTGGTCACTTGGGTAAATCCCAATACATATTGCAGTGATGATGCCGTTCAGATAAACATTTATTTTGCTCCAACTGTGAACGATCCGCTGCTGCTGATATACAGCACAACAGACATGAGCCTCAATTCTTATACGTTGCCAATATACTACTACGAAGGCATTCCTTCCATTGCAGGATGTTATGCAGTAACTGCCGTGGATTCCGCCATTACTCCCAATGAGAGTCCGATCGTTAAAAAAATCTGTATTGATAATTGTCCGGAGTATGAATTGCCGAATGTTTTTACGCCGAATGCCGATGGCAAAAATGATCTCTTCACTCCTTTACCACATTATCGTTATGTGAAAAATGTAGACATTAAAATTTACGACCGTTGGGGATTGCTTATGTTCTCTACGGAGAATCCCGATGTATTGTGGAATGGAACCAACCAGGACGGCAAAGCTTGCCCGGACGGAGTGTACTTTTATGTATGCACCGTAAATGAAATTCGCATCACCGGCATTGA